>NZ_JAAKZX010000034.1 GCF_011045025.1 Streptomyces ureilyticus | reverse complement strand
CCCGTTCACCCTCGTCCGGTCGAAGATCCCCGTCACGGCAGTCAACGAGTACAACCCGCAAAGGTCACCCATTCGACCCAAGAACCTCCGTTCCCCTCCCGACGAACGGAGACCGAGAACGCACCCCACGGCACGGAAGACCGTCCCCGCGCAGGCGCCGGGCGGCAGCCAGCCAGATCCGGCCCCGGCACTCACTCACCTTCACCAAAAGCCACTCCCCTCAGTACACCGGCAGCAGTTCCCAACCCCCAGGGATCGTCCTCCGCCGCGCCCCGCCCGTATCGCGCGGTCCGCCACACGTTGTAGAGGAACGGCAGCGTGGACACACCGAGCAGGAACGCACCGGTCGGTACGGCGATGAGGAAGGACATCAATGAGAAGAAAGGCAGGAGTACGGCGCCGGTGGCGAACATATGGTGCGCCCACACCACCGACGACAGCATCGTGATGGCGATGGTCGCCCCGTCGAGTGACATGTAGCCGAAGATTTGTCGTCGGCTCAAAACGGGAATGATATCGCTGATGATGCCGAAGAACGGCAAGGCCACGATATAGACCTCGGGATGGCCGAAGAACCAGAAAAGGTGCTGCCACAGAATGGCGCCGCCATTGGCCGCGTCGAAAATGTGCGAACCGAATTTTCGGTCCGCCTCGAGTACGAGCAGCGCCGCGGTCAGTACCGGGAAGGCGGGCAATACCAGAATCGATGTGAAGAGAATGTTCCAGGTGAAGATGGGCATCCGGAACATCGTCATGCCGGGCGCCCGCAGACACAGTATGGTGGTGATGAAGTTGACCGCGCCGAGCGTGGTGGACACGCCCGTGACCACCAGCCCCATGGTCCACACAGATCGCTCTCCGGATCCGGGCGAGCGCACGGCACTGTTGAGCGGTGCGTAGGCGAACCAGCCGAACGCGGTCGCCCCACCCGGCACCAGGAAGCCGGAGACCACCATCAGCCCGCCGAACAGATACATCCAGTACGACAGGGCGTTGAGGCGAGGGAAGGCCACGTCCGGTGCCCCGATCTGCAACGGCATCACGGCATTCGCGAAGCCCGCGAACATCGGTGTCGCGAACAGCAGCATCATGATGGTGCCGTGAATGGTGAACAGCTGGTTGTACTCGTGCCCGTTCACCAACTGCAGCCAGGGCCGGGCGAGTCCGGCCCGCATCTTCCTCGCGGACGTGCCTATGAGCCCGGGCGGTACCCCCGAGAGCGGGGCACAAACAAAGGGTGACGAGACCATGGCAGGTGAGACGGACGCCATCAGGGAACTGACCGATGACCATCGGCACGTGGAAGAAATATTCCGCCAGATCGAGGCACTTCCCGAGGCCGATCACATATGCAAGATCTATACAGACCGGGCCACCATCGAGCTCGTGCGGCATTTTGTCGCCGAAGAGGAATTCGTCTATCCGGTCCTGAGCGATCGTGTCGTCGACGGCGCCGATCTAGCGAAAAAGGGAATGGAAGACCATGGTCGGCTGGAACAGTTGATGAGAAATCTGGAAGATGCCGAGGCGGGCACCGTCACCTTCGCCCGGCTTGTCGAACAGCTGCTGATCGAGGTCCGACGGCAGACCCAGGAAGAGGAGGACCTGCTCTTCCCACGCCTGAAGGACGCCCTGCCGCCGCCGACGCTGACCGATCTCGGCAGCCGTATCCGCCGGGTGAAGTCCGTCGTGCCGACGCGCCCCTACCCGGCCGTCCCCGGTGTCCCGCCGACGAGCAAGCTGCTGTTTCCCGGGCCCGGACTGGTCGACCGGGTACGGGCCGTGCTGTCGGGCTGGAGCCACGCGTTCTGATGACGACTGCCTTCCGATGAGGACTGCCTTCGATGAGGACCGCCTTCTGATGAGGACCGAAGCACGTCTGTTCACCGGGGTGGCGGTCTTCTTCGCCGTCACCGCCACCGGGTACGGCTGGTTCTCCGAGGAACCCGCCGGCACGGCCGTCCTGGCCATCGCCTTCCTGATGGCGGCACTCGTGGCGTTCTTCCTGCGCGTCCCAGTACCGCAGGCGTGGCCGGCGGGCCCAGGACCGGAGAGACGCCGAGGTGGTGGAGACCGCCGGGCCCCTGGAGTTCCTCCCGCCGCACAGCCCCTGGCCCATCACCACGGCCCTGGGATCGGTCGTCGTCGCCCTCGGCGTGGTCTACGGGCTGGGGCTGTTCCTGCTCGGCCTGGGGGTGCTCGCGCACGGCGTATTCGGGATGGTCTTCCAGTACGCCGGACGCCCCGGGCCAGGGGCCGGTCAGGGCTCCAACTCGCCCTTGCGGGAGGGTGGTTCGCCCCCGAGCCGGTCGCGGTAGTACCACGAGCTCAGTGAGGCCCGCAGCCGGCGCAGCCTCGGTACGGCGCCGTCGTGGTCCGGCGGGGGCAGGGGCCGCGGCAGCTCGCGCGTGCGCAGGACGTACACGCAGCAGCCCGCCGCTCTCGGACACCGGCAGCCGCGCGTCCAGCGCGTCAGTGGTCCGCTCCGCGCCCCGCCGCAGCCGCACCGCCGCGCGAGCCTTCCTCCTGGTGAACACCCGCCCCGGGTGCCCTGCCGCCGCCCGCGGAAACGAGCCGCCTCGGGTACCCGTGAGCGCGGGGCTCACCCGCGCCCCGCGGCCCCGGCGACGCTACGGCCCGGAACTCCGCGCCCCCGCCCGCGCGTGACTTTTCGGCTGCGGCGGGACGGGAACTCGCCCCGCTGACCGGACCACAGCACGCCACCAGCGCAACGTCAGGAGGCCGACGTGACCGATCCGCAGCACGCGCAGCAGAATCCAGTGACGCAGCATCCTCGTCCCGAGTTCCCGGCCCAGGACCAGCCCCATCCGGGCTGGACGGGACCGATGGACCCGCCGCCCGACCACGGCGAGGAGTCCTACCGCGGCAGCGGTCGGCTGGAGGGCCGCAAGACCGTCATCAGCGGCGGGGATTCCGGCATCGGCCGGGCGGTGGCTCTGGCCTTCGCCCGGGAGGGCGCCGATGTGCTGTTCACCCACCTCGACCAGGAGGCGGACGAGGCGAGCGAGACGTCCCGGCTTGTGGAGGGCGCGGGCCGCAAGGCGGTCGCCGTCTCGTGCGACATCCGCGAGGAGGAGAACTGCCGGGCGCTGATCGAGCGGGCGGCCGGGGAGTTCGGGCGTATCGACGTCCTGGTGAACAACGCGGCGTACCAGATGTCGCAGCCGGAGGGCATCGAGGCGATCTCCACCGAGCAGTTCGACCGGGTCATGCGCACCAACCTGTACGGAATGTTCTGGCTGACGAAGTTCGCCCTGCCGCACATCCCGGAGGGCGGCAGCATCATCAACTCCACGTCCGTGCAGGCGTACAAGCCCAGCCCTCACCTGCTGGACTACGCGACGACCAAGGGCGCGATCGTGACCTTCACCCAGGGGCTGGCCCAGATGCTCGTGGACCGCGGCATCCGCGTCAACGCGGTCGCTCCGGGCCCGGTGTGGACGCCGCTGATCCCCGCGACGCTGCCCGACACGGTGAAGTTCGGCAAGCAGGCTCCGCTGGGACGCCCGGGACAGCCCGCCGAACTGGCCCCGGCATACGTCTATCTCGCCTCTCAGGAAGCGAGCTTCATCACGGCGGAGATCCTCAACGCCACGGGCGGCACGCCCCTGCCTTAGGGGCGCCCAGCGGTTGTTGCTCTCGTTCGACGCGTTCGACACACTCGACGCAGGGAGGGTCGGCATGGAGGAGAAACGGTCCGAGAAGCCGGGCACCGAGACCGGGGTGCCGCGGGATCTGCCCGCGTCGCCGGAGGAGGCCGAGCGGGAGGAGGCCATCGTGGACGTGCCGTCCGCCGAGTCCGCCGGGCAGGAGCCTGAGGAGGTCTATCCGGATCCGGATGAGGCGGGCTCAGGACAGCGTGGTGACGACGACTCCCGGGTGTCCCCGGCCGAGCCGGTCGAGGAGGAGCCCGGCCCACAGGAGCAGCCCGACTGACGGCACGACTGAGGAAAGCTGGGTCGATGGAACGTACGGGCTCACGGCCTGTGCAGGCTCACGGACCGTACGTACTCACAGGGTCGTACGTACTCACAGGGCGAGCGCGATCGCGAACGCCAGGAAGCCCGCGGCGATCAGCACCACGAGAACCAGGATGAGGGTGAGTGGGCCCTTGGCCCAGCCGCGCGGCGGGTTGTGGGTCTCCTGCGGTCCTGCACCGGGCGTACTGCTCTCGGCGGGCGGCGTCTCGCCGGGCGGAACGCCGCCACCGGGCTCCAGGCCGGGAGTCCGCAGCGGATCGGGGTCTGGGTTGCTGTGCTGCTGCATGCCACGCGAGTTCCCCGGACACCCTGTGACGAACGGCGAAGAACCTCCCTATTCCTGCTGACTTGCCGCCGAGGGTTTGAGGCGGGCACACCGGGCTACCGCGTACAGCGCACAGGACGCACAGGACGCACAGGATCGCACGAGTGAGCAGGGAGCCCCCGATGACAGGGAACGACCGGCCCGTGGGCGTCGTCATCGCCACCCGCGACCGGGCCGGCTCCCTCGCCGTCACGCTGCGCCGGCTGCTCGCCCTGCCGGAGAAGCCGCCCGTGATCGTGGCCGACAACGCGTCGAGTGACGGGACGCGCGCGATGATCGCCGAACGGTTCCCCGAGGTACGGGTGCTCGCCCTGCCGGTCAATCGCGGGGCCCTCGCCCGCAATGACGCCGTACGCGCCCTCGACATGCCCTACGTGGCATTCAGCGACGACGATTCCTGGTGGGAACCGGGTGCCCTGGACACGGCGGCCCGGCTGCTGGACGCCCATCCTCGGCTCGGGCTGCTCTCCGCGCGCACGCTGGTCGGCCCCGCCGACGCACCCGACCCGCTCAACGACTCCCTCGCCGCCTCGCCCCTCGGTCCGGCCGCCGACCTGCCGGGCACCCAGGTACTCGGCTTCCTCGGCTGCGCCGCCGTGCGAATCCCGGCAGCTCCACCCGATGGGCCCGGGTCCACTCACCGAAGGCCGCAAGACCGGGCAGCAGATAGTCGGACACGCCCATGCCCTGGACGAGTACGACCTCGGGCATCGGCGGCTGCCTGCGGCCGACCGTACGACTGCGCATCCGCCCGAAGTCGCCGTCGTGGTACGTGATTTCGGTCTGCTCGGGGAACACCGGGGTGTGCCGCTCGCGTGTGCTCATGGCCGGTCGTTCCTCCTCATCCCGCTCGCCGGACGCAGGCTCTCGACTCTTGGCGGCAACGGGGCCGAGGTGGCCGGGAAGTGGCCGGAGGGGGTGGCATCCCGGGTTCCCCGCGCGGGGCGCCGCTGACGCCGCGGGCGGACCGCACCGTTCCGGCCGCGCCAGGTGTGGCCACGCTCCTTGCGGGTACTGCGGCGCGCATGGCTGGAATCGAACTCGAAAGCACCGCATTCAATGACCACGCGATGATCCCCGGCCGCTACGCCAAGCGGGGCGACAACGTCTCCCCGCCGCTGACCTGGTCCGGAGTGCCCGACGAGGCCGTGGAGCTGGCTCTCGTGTGTGAAGATCCGGACGCACCGTCCGGGACCTTCATGCACTGGCTGGTGACGGGAATCGATCCGCGCAGCCAGGGCCTGGACGCCGACGAGAAACCCCCGGGCGGCCACCAGCACACCAACGGCTTCGGCGAACCGGGCTGGGGCGGCCCACAGCCCCCGGCCGGCGACCAGGCGCACCGCTACTTCTTCCGCGTGTACGCCCTCCCCGGCCCCGTCTCCATCCCGGACGAGGCCACCGCCGAGGACGTGCACAACGTCCTCGACCGCCAGCAACTGGCCAGCGGCACCTTGGTCGGGCTCTACCAGCGCTGACGCGCGGCCCGGGCCCATGGGCCGGGCCCCGGCTCATGGGCCCGGGGCCCGGCTCATGCCTCCGTCCACCGGCACAACAGCCGGAAGACCCCGAACAGCGTCAGCGGCCACAGCGCGGCGAAGGCCCAGATCACGACCGGCTCGGAGGTACGGATACCCACCACCATCAGCAGCACCGACAGCGACAGCAGGAGCACGACGGTCGGTATGCGGGGCCGGTACTCGGCGACCCGTGCGGGGTTCAGTCGTCGCTTGAGCCGTACGGTGCGCAGCCTGCGACGCAGCCGTCGGTCGCGTCGCAGGTCGGCTTCCATCGCGTCCAGAATGCGCTGTTCGTGATCGGGGAGTCGGCCAGTCGCCATCTTCGTTCCCTCTACGACGGGCGGTGTTCGGTGACCACGAGTGCCCCGCGCTCCGGCGAACTAACCACGTGTTGGTGACGTCGCCACCGGCTTCTAACGGGACGAACTAACGGGACGACCGCCCCGACCGGAGAGGGCGGGCCGCCAGCGCATCGACGAGCCCCTGCAAGCTGCTCCGGGACGGCCCGTGCAGGAGTTCGTCCCTGCTCTGCCGAGCCGCGGCCCGCCCCGAGGTGAGGCACCAGTCCCACCAGCGGTCCAGTTGGCGGGCGTCCAGCCGCTCGGCCGGAACGAGCGCCGGCCAGTCGCAGGCGCGCGCCTGAGCGGTCAACTTGGCGCCCCCGGCGACCGGATCGACCGCAAGCACCGGGATCCCGGTCCGCAGCGCGAGCACCAGCCCGTGCAGCCGGTCGGTGACGACGCAGTCCAGGCGGGCGAGCACGGACTGGAACTGCTCGGGTGTCGAGTCCAGCCGCCAGTCCCGCGTATCGAGACGCGTCTCCAGCTCCACCGGAGCACAGTCCTTGCCCGAGAGCCACCGCGTCACGGCTTCGGCGACCTCGGCGTGCCGCCGACGCGGCCCGTACTCCTGCTGGCCGTGCGTGAGGATCACCCCGACGACGGGCGTGGGCCGGCCGATCGGGGCGCTCGCCGACAGGTCCAGCGCCGGAACCGCACCGGGAGCGTCCCGCGGCAGCACGAGGTGGAACCCGGTGGCGGCGGGATCCTCGGGGTCGACCACGGAGACACCGACCGCGATACGCCGGCAAGCCCTGAACTCCTCATGCAGCCAGGCCACTTGGGATCCGGCCAGCGGCCCGCACACGAACACCAGATGGGAGTACGCATCCGGCCGTACGTCCGCGAAATGCAGGGCCTCGGGATGGAAACCGGGGCTCCACACCGTGTCGTACGGCAGTCCTGCGCGGTCCAGCGCCTGCTCCACCCGCCGCAGCGCGAGTACGTCACCGGCCGTGGCCTCCCCGTCCAGGAAGCTGAACCACCCGGTGAGCAGGATTCTCTGTCCGGTCACGACAACCCGTGCAGGACGTCGAGCACCTCGTCGTCCGTGACCTGGTCGAACTCCTCGTACCAGAGCCCGACGGCCATGAACGCCACCGGCTCGTGCAGACAGACCACCTCGTCCGCCTGCTCCTGCACCAGCAGGGCCGCCTCCGGCGAGCACACCGGGACGGCGAGCGTGACGCGGCCGGGATCGTGGCGCCGTACGGAACGCAGGGCGGCGAGTGCGGTGACTCCGGTGGCCACGCCGTCGTCCACCACGACAGCGGTGTGGCCCGTCAGTTCGGGGATCGCGCGGCCCTTGCGGTAGAGCTGCTCGCGCCGGTGCAGCTCGTCCCGCTCCTGCTCCACGATCGGTTCGAGGGCCGCCTTGCTCAGCCCGAGCCGGTCCAGCGCCCGCTCGTCGAAGAACGGCTCGTCCTCCCCGGCGATCGCGCCGACGCCGAGCTCCGACTGGAACGGCGCTCCGATCTTCCGGGCGACCAGTACATCCAGCGGGGCGTCGAGCGCCCGCGCCACCTCGGCGGCCACCACGACGCCACCGCGGGGCAGGGCGAGCACGACCGGATCGGGCAGGGCGCCCTCCTCCCGGCGCACGAGCAGCCGTTCGGCAAGGGCCGCACCGGCCTGCTGTCGGTCACGGAATCGCATGAACTCCACTCCTTCCGCCCTCCGAGTGCGTTCTCCCTGGTGGTGAGGGGGCCGGGCGAACGCCGAGTACCCCGGCGATCGTGGGCCATGCGAAAGGAGCGGAAGGAGAGACGCGGAAGGACGCGGACGGGAGGGGCCTCGCGTGTACGACTCGATTGGTGTGGCCCACAGGGGGTAGCCGGCCCCCGAAGGGGTTGGGGACGATGGTGCAGCAACCGACGTACGGCCTCCGGGAGCGAACGCTCAGCGGCAGCACGGTCATCGAACTCTCCGGAGAGCTGGACCTGCTGGCCACGACCGAGCTGGTGACCTCCCTCGACGCCGTGTGCGAGACCCGGCCCCCTCGGCTGGTACTCGACCTGCGGAAAGTCACGTTCCTGGACTGCAGCGGCCTGTCCCTGCTGTGCCGCATCCGCAACCGCCTGCGGGGCGAGCGAAGCCGCCTGCTCCTCGTCCTGGACGACCCACGCCACAGACGCCTACTGCGCCTGACCCGACTCTCGGACACGTTCGACATCGCGACGGACGTGAACTCCGCGGTCGCCCGGGACGACATAGCCTGAGGGGCTCCATTGCCAGGAGGCCCGCCGAAGTCCGCTGAGGCGCCGCGCTACACCTCGGTGATGTCGGCCCGGGCGACCGGCAGCAGCGTCCGGATGTCCGACGGCAGGACGCGCGCCAGCTTCTCCATCTCCTCGGGGGCGACCGCCGCGTCCAGGACCTCGAAGACCGCGACTGCCTCGCGAATGGCGTCATCCTCGGGCACTCCGGCCCGCCAGGCGACCCTCCCCGCGAAAGCGATCAGGTCGAAGCGCTCTCCGGAGGCGCGCCGCTCATCGCTCCCGGCCGGCGAGGCCACCCGTATCGACTCGGCCAGCTTCGCGGGCAGTTGGGCGGCCAGATGGTCTGCCAGCCCGACGGGTATGCGCTCCGCCAGCGTCGACAGCACCGCCCGCGTGGCCCGCTCGGCCGAACCCCGGTCGGGCAGTTCCGCCCGCTCCCGCACCTTTGAGATCAGCTCGTCGTGCCGCATGGTTCCCGACTCCTCTGCGTACGTGGTCCCGTGTTCGTCGGCATGGCCGACAGACCCGTATCTCACGCGAGTGTCCCCGGAGCAGCCGAATACACGGCCCACACAGCCCTCATCGCGCTCGCAGGACGCCCCGTACGAACGCCGCCTGCCCGACGTGCTGCAAGTCGTCGGAGAGGACGCTGACCAGGCGGACGCCGAGGGTGACGGGCGGGGTCCAGCTCTCGTCGACGACGCGGTCGAGCTCGTCGTCGTCCAGGTCGCGCAGGAAGCCCAGCGTCTGCTCGTGAACGGCGTCGTGGTAGCCGAGGAGCAGCTCACCCGAGTCCACGCGGACCTTCGCGACCTTCGACGCGGTGTGGCCGTAACCGGTGTCCCTGCGGGGGAGTTTCAGGCCGAAGCGGTCGGCCCAGTCCTGCGCGAGCCAGAGCTGCTTGAGGCCGGAGGCGTCGGCGATGTGGTCGTCCTGGACGCGGGTGAGATGCCAGACGAGCCAGGTGATCGAGTTGGCCTCGTCGTCGAGGCGGGCGTTCAGCTCGTCCGAGGAGAGTCCGTCGACGACGGCGTGGACCTCCTCCTGGATGCGACCGTACGCGTCGACGAGAACGTCCTTGGCTTGCATGGGTTCCTCCACGCTCCGCGCGGGCAGCTGACCCTGCCAGTGTTCCCGCGCGAGCCCGCCCGCGCGCGTCAGGACCCGGTCAGAACCAGCCGGAGAACGGCTCTTCGCAGAGCTTGAACACGGGCTCACGGCGCACCGGGTCCGCGGACGTGGTCAGCTGTACGCGGTCGCCGACCCGGATCGCGATGAGCGGGCCCTGCACCCGCCCCCGCACGGTGAAACCCTCTGCCAGCTCGACGAGGGACACATTGCGGGCGGCGGGGGTGTTGCGGTGGACGATGGTGGCGTGGCGTACGACGCCCAGGCCCGCGCTGCGTTCCGTCCGCAGGTCGCTGCCCGCGCAGACCGGGCAGAGCAGCCGGTGGAACATGGCGGTCCCGCACCAGCGGCAGCGCTGGAAGTGAAGCCTTTCTTCGGCCGGTTTCGTGGTTGTCGCCGTCTCCGTCGCCGCGTCGAGTACGCCTGCCGTGGTCCGGCTTCCCGGGTGGAACACGATGTCATCTCCCTGCACTGGGCCGGAATCTGAAGTGCTGATGCGCACACAACTGTTGTGCGCCACATGGAATCCAGCGTATGGCACGGAGTGCCACCCGTAAAGGCACTCAGTTCCCTCGATTTTCCTGCAGGTGGTCGGGCGGTCAGTCGGTACGGCGGTCCAGCGTCGCCTCGATTTCCTGGACCACCCGCCACATCGGCGCCCCACGCCGGGAGACGAGCACGACGACGTCCTCGACGTCCTGTGCGGGTTCGGGCCCGGCGCCCGGAGTGAAAGTCCGCTGCACATGGGCGAGCGCGTGGTCGACCTCCGCGCTCGCGTCGCTCTCGCCGTCCGAACGCAACCATGACCGCAGCCCGTTGTTGTGCGCGGCGACGACGGCCGCGGCGATCACATCGGCCCGCAGCGTCCCGTCGGGCCGCCCCGCGAAACGCCGGCGCAGATACTCGGCGAGGGCCCGCTCGTATCGCCAGACCACCGAGAGTTCGTATGTGCGCAGCCCCGGAACCTTCTTGGTGAGGCGGTAGCGCTGAACGGAGAACGTCGGGTTCTCCGCATACATGCGCAGTACGAGCCGTGCCGCGTCGCAGACCCGCGTCACCGGGTCGTGCTCGTCGCCGCCGCGGGCCAGGAACTCGGTCATATCGGCCAGGCAGCGCTCGTGGTCCGGGAAGACCACGTCCTCCTTCGACGGGAAGTACCGGAAGAAGGACCGCCGTCCGACCCCGGCGAGCGTCACGATGTCATCGACGGTGGTCTGCTCGTACCCCCGCTCCAGAAACAACCGGAACGCCGCCGCCACGAGCGCGTCCCGCATCGGCGGCTTCGCAACGGTCATGTGCGGAAACCTAGCATCGGCCAGGGCGAAATGGCACTCAGTGCGCTGTGGTCGGGGAACTCAGTGCCGTCCGGTTCAGCGTCCGGTGCGTCCGCTGTTGGCGTCCACCAGTGCCTGGGCGACGACGCGTACCCCGCGGGCGATGTGGTTCAGCTGCGTGAGTTCCGCGGCGTACAGCTTGATGGTGTGCTCGATGACGGACTCCGGCATCCCCATGGAGGGCAGCTCGGCCCGTGCGCTGTGCAGCGCGGTGCGGACGACCCGGATCTCCTGCTGGAGCTGGATCTGCGCATGGCGGGCGAGCAGAACGGGCTCGCGGATCAGCAGCGGATAGCCGCCGTAGCGGGACGGCACCAGTTCGCGCAGCCACTTGGCCGCCGATCGCTCCCAGTCCCGGTTGCCGGGCGTCTTTACCTGGCGGGGCCAGTCCGTGCTGATCGGTGAGTACGTCAGGGACATCGTCGTCATCGCTTCCGAGGCGGCGGGCGGTTCGGGGGACTCCCGATCAGCGAGCAGTATTCATATATACCGTCGGGTACGCAAGCGTATGAAAAAATTCATGTGCAGACCTCGTTGAATACGGCCGAATCATGCCTTGGGGGAGGCGACCACCGCGTTCCGGTGGACATCGGACCTTTAACGCTTGTCCGTACTCAGTCCTTGAGGAAGAACGCGTGCTGTTCCGCGCCCTGTTCGTACTCGTCCAGGCGGGCCTGTGTGCGTTCGGGGTCCGCGTCGGTCATCGCCTGGAGGAGGGCCGCGGACATCACGCCCGGCGCGGCGTACGAGTCGAAGACGAGGCGGGGGCCGGTGCCTGAGGCGAAGACCACGTCCGCCTCGTCGGCCAGCGGGCCGAGCGCCAGGTCGGTGATCAGGGCGACGCGCAGGCCCGCGCGCTTGGCCACCCGCAGGGCCGTGAGCGTCTCGTGTGCGTGCCGTGGCATGGAGAAGGCCAGCAGCCAGGTCCCGCCCGCCTCGCGCGACTGCAGCAGTGCGTCGTACGCGACGCTGCCGCCCCGTGTCACGAGCCGGACGTCCGGGTGGATACGGCGGGCGGCGTACGCGAAGTACTCGGCCAGCGAGCCCGAGATCCGCAGGCCCAGGACCGTCAGCGGCGTCGACTGCGACAGCGCGCGGCCGATCTCGATCACTCGCCCGGGATCGGCGAGGTCGCGCCGCAGGTTCTCCAGGTTGTCGATCTCGGCGTCGACGGCCGCCTGGAGCTCGTTCGGACGGACCTCCTCGGCGGCGTCGGGCGCGGACGCGAGCGTGCTGAGCGCGATCGACTGAAGCCGCTCCCGCAGCGCGGGATAGCCGCTGAACCCCACCGCCGTCGCGAAACGCGTCACCGAGGGCTGGCTCACGCCCGCCCGGTCGGCGAGCTCCGTGATCGACAGAAACGCCGCCTCGGTGATGTGCTCGATCAGATACTGAGCGATACGCCGCTGGCCGGGGGAGAGCCGGGGCCCGTCGAACAGTGCCCGCAGCCGCGAGGACGGTGCGGCCTCGGCCTCGGGGACCGGCTTCCCCGAGCTGATAGCGGACGCCTGCGCGCGCGCCCGCTGCGGCGATGACACCGGTGCGCTTCCTTCGTCTCCCACAGTGCCTCAACATACAGCGAGCCATGGGGGACGGACGGTGATCTGCTGTGCTCGCGCGAGCGGAGCCGGGAGTGGGGGAGCGACCAGCCACAACGGACCCGCACCTTGGAGCGGCGAACCCAGCGGAGCGCTCTGGCATGATCGGACGCATGGCTGAACGCGTTATCGCCGCGTGCGACGGGGCATCGAAGGGCAACCCAGGACCCGCCGGCTGGGCCTGGGTGATCGCTGACGCGACGGAAACCCCCGTCGCGTGGGAGGCCGGACCGCTGGGAACGGCGACCAACAACGTCGCCGAACTCACCGCGCTGGAGCGCCTGTTGGCGTCCGTCGAGCCGGGCGTGCCGCTGGAGATCCGGATGGACTCGCAGTACGCGATGAAGGCCGTCACGAGCTGGCTGCCCGGCTGGAAGCGCAACGGCTGGAAGACGGCGGCGGGCAAGCCGGTGGCCAACCAGGACCTCGTCGTACGGATCGACGAGCTGCTGGAGGGCCGCGAGGTGGACTTCCGCTACGTACCCGCGCACCAGGTCGGCGGGGACCCGCTCAACGACTTCGCCGACCGCGCCGCGAGCCAGGCCGCGTTCGTCCAGGAACCCGCGGGCAGCGAACAGGGATCACCGGAGCCGCCCCCGTCATCCGGCGCCAAGAAGGCCGCGGCTCCCAAGAAGCGCACCTCCGGCGCCTCGTCGGCCCGCACGCTCAAGGCCAAGTTCCCGGGCCGCTGCCGCTGTGGCCGCTCCTACGAGGTCGGCGCGACGATCGCCAAGAATCCTGACGGCTGGGGCCACCCGGAGTGCCGTACGAGCGCGTAGCCCACCACCTCCCTGGGATGCGAAACCCCCCACCTGACGTGACCCTGGATAGGTGGGGGTGAGCTGATCAGGAGGATGTCTCATGTCCATGATGGACAAGATCAAGAGCATGCTGAAGGGCCACCCGGAGCAGACGTCCAAGGGCGTCCACAAGGGCGGCGACTTCGTGGACGAGCGGACCCAGGGCAAGCACAGCGGCCAGGTCGACACCGCCCAGGAGAAGCTCAAGGACCAGTTCGGCAGTGAGCGCCAGGACCGCCCGCCGCAGCAGTGACCCCGGCCTGACCCCGGCCCCTGTGGCCCTGGAGCGATACCTCCGGGGTGACGGGGGCCGCGTATGTCCGCAGACCCGCGGTAACGGCGAGTTTCGGCCGCCGTGTGGATCACCTGACCAGAACTCCTGTTGTTCCAGCGCAGGATGGCGCTGTGCCATGGTTGTGGGGCAGCGGTAGGCAAGAGGGGGGCACTGCGTTCATGGCAGCGTCGACACGAATCGCCCCGCCTTCGTCCCGTCGGCGGGTCGTCATGGCGGCGGCTTCTCTCGTGCTCCTGTTCTTCGGACTGTCCCCGAGCGCGGCGCCCCTACGCGCGAACCCGGATCCGGCACCGCCGGGCCCGGCGCCCATACAGGCGGGCCCGTCCGCGACGACGTACCGGATCGGCACCTTCAACATGGCGGGCGGCAACTCGAAGTACGGGACGGCGGGCGAGGAGGCCCCCGACGACTTCGTACGCACCGTCAAAGAACGCCGGCCGGCCGTCGTGACCATCCAGGAGGGATGCCGCGACTGGACGGAGCGGCTCGACAGCCAACTGCCCGGCTATTCCACGGTGTTCGACCCGGTGGTGCCGGAGGCCGGCACCCCGGCGTCGTGCTGGCACGACTCGGAATTCGGCAACGCCCTCCTTTACCGCGACGACCTCGGCTTCACTCCGACGACCGGCGGTGGACACGACCTCGGTTCACCGGTCGGCCGCGAACAGCGCGAAATGCTCTGCATACGCTCGCAGGAACGGCTCCTGGCGGTGTGCTCGATCCATATGTCGAGCGGTTCCGCTCCCTTGCTTCAGGAAGCCCGGGAGAAGGAGGCCGCCGAGGCGAAGCGGCTCCTGGCCACCACCTACCGCGGCTACCGGAAGTTCCTCATGGGCGACGTCAACACGACCGCCGAGGAGCCGCCCACCGACAGCTTCTACCACCGGAACTACGAGGGCGGGGCGACGGGGGAGTTCAAGGAGGCGGGCAGTCCCTGCGGGAACTACATGAACAACTGGACGGTGCCCTGCCGCGCCGGTGAGGCGACCTACGGAGTGAAGAAGATCGACTATCTCTTCGTCCCGCTGTCCGTCACGGTCAAGTGGAGTGACACCGTGCACAGCGACTTCTCCGACCACGATTCCCTCTGGGCGGAGATCGTGCTCCCGGACCGGCCCGGAGACCGGGTTCAGTCCGGAGACCAGGACCAGCCCCGAGATCAGGAGCAATCCCGAGATCAGAGCCGGTCCGGGTAGCTCCCTACCCCGTGGGGCAGGTGTTCCGGTACTCGCTGATCTGCTGGTTCGGCGCCGGAGCCGGGCACAGGAACTGCTCGTAGCGCACGTCCTCGTCGACGAACCGCTTCAGCCAGGCGATGCTGTACTTCGCGATCGTCACGTTGGGGGAGATCGCCACCATGTGGCCCTGGCCCCTCAACTCCAGGTACGCCTTCTCCGGTGCGGAGATGAGGCTGTCATAGAACGGCTTCGCGTGCGAGGCCGGTGACGCGATGGCGTCGTTCTGGGCACCCATGATCATCGTGGGTACCCGGTCGCCCTGCCAGGTCTTGTCGTTGTTCCACGGCATGAGCGGAATGGCGGCCTTGAGTGAAGGCCGCAGCTCCGAGGCCTTGAGCGAGCCGCCCCCGCCCATCGAATGACCCATCACCGCAAGGCGGTTGGGGTCGATACGGTCCTTCACGGAGCTGCTCTGGACCAGGAAGTCCAGCGCGTTGACCAGCTGGGTTGCCCGGTCGTCGGGCTGGTCGGTGCCGGAGTTGGTCTCCAGGGTCAGTACGACGAAGCCCTGGGACGCCAGGCGCGGGCCGTACCAGCTGACGACGGCCTCCGGCGACACGAACCCCGGGCTGATCGCCACGGCTCCGAAGGTGCCCTGGCTGGTGTCGGTGGGGTAGTAGGCGGTCCCCTTTTTGAAGGTCGGGCCGTCGACCGTGGTCTGGGCCGTGGCGAAGGGGCCGCGCTCGGCGGTGATGGACTGCTCGGTGGGGTCCGGACCGCGTTGGAAGTCCCCGGGGCCTGCCTGAGCCTGCTGAGGGAGGAGGCTCGCACCGGTCACCGCCAGGGCGGCGGCGCCGGAAAGCAGTCCGAGTCGTTTCGCGGTGCGGGTGCTCGCATGTCTCATGCGGCTGAGCATGCTGACAGAAAGTCAGTACCGCTTCTCGTTCAACTGCTGAATTTTGTACGGAAGTTTGTCAGTGCGGCGAGGAGCGCTGCGCCGACCTGCTGCGCAGCGCGAGCTGCGCGTCGAAGCGGAACGCCGGGTCGTCGAGCCGCTCGCCGTACAGGGCGGTCAGCTGACGCAGCCGGTTGCGGGCCGTCTGCGGATGGATGCCCAGCGCGGTGGCGACTTCCGGGGCCGTACGCCCGGTGGAGGCGAGCAGCGCGTCCAGCGTGTCCGTGAGGCGTTCAGCCTTGCCCGGCGGTAGGCCCCGTAAGGGCTCAAGTACCTGGTCGGCCAGGAGACTTCCGATCGGGGAGCCGTGCAACAGGTGCAGCTCCGCGAGGTGGTCCTGGGCGCTGGTCCGCCCAAGGCGCCGGGCGAGGCGGGCGCAGTGCAGCGAGACCCAGGCCTCGTCCAAGGGGACGGCCGGGCCCACCGCCGCTTCAGTGCCCTGAAAGACCGTCAGCAGCCGCTCGTCGGGCACCACCAAGTGCAGCTCGTCGTCCCTGGTCACCCGCAGGACATCGGCGTCGAGGCCGGGCACCTTCACGGAGGTGGGCAGCAGCACGCAGCGGACCCGCTCCGGAAGCGGCCAGGCGGCTCTGCGGGCCAGGTCCGGCAGCGGTTCCGCGAGCGGATCGCGGCGGCGCTGCAGCAGCCGTGCCACGAGCAGCCGACGGCTGCGCAGCACGTCGTCGGCGGCACCGGCCCGCGCCTCCTCGAAGCCCGCCACCGACTCCCCGGCCATCACATGGATGTGCGTGAGCACCGCCTCGCTCAGCGGAACGGCGAGCTCTCCCGGCAGCGCCGCGTCCCGCGCCACGTCCACATAGCGACGGCAGGCCACCCGGGCGCCGATACGGTACGCGGCCTGCAGCCCGTCCATGCCGCGCCCGCTCAGGTACTCCAGCCTGCCCAGCCTTCTGAAGCGCGGCACATAGTGCTGTTGCGGTGCGTCCGGCTCCTCGACCAGCTCGGTGAACTGGGTGGCCGCCAGACGCACCGCCTCGGCGAGATCACGCGCGACGGCGGAGCCGATCGGCTGCCGGTAGCCGCGTACCTCCCGGCGGATCGCCTGCACCATCTCCGTGGTGAGCTCCGGAAGCCGGTCGCGCAGACGCGGGGCGAGGGCCGGCGGCAGCTCATGCCACGGGTGCCTGGATAAGAACGGCTCGGCAGCTGGCACGTGGCAACTCCCTTGGTAGCACGAGGAGGTGAGTCGTCGTGGTCCGGAGTGTAAGGCGGATGACACCTTCGCCGTGCGCTCGCGCGCGAAATCTGGCGTACGTCACAGGAGTCCCGCATGATTGTCCAGCCCCACGGGTATCCACGGGAGGCACCTTGACCCTCGCGAACGCACAGGACGCCGAACCGCTCCCCATCGGGTTGCGCCGGATGCTGCTGCGGCAGGTCCGGGCCGTCGTCGACGAGATGGAGGAGGCCGTACGTTCCGGGCTGCCGGACTACATGGACATCGCGGAGGGCACGGGCGGCTTTTCGGTACGGCAGGTCATCGACCAGACCGTGAGCTGTTTCGTCTCACTCCACGACGTGACCCGGCCCAGCCCCGCCGCCGTCGTCGAGCTCATCGCCCTGTATGAGGCCATCGGCGCCCAGCACGGCCGCCTCGGCCGCCCCCTCGACGTACTGAGAGACGCGCTCGACCTCGCAGGGCGGGTGGCGTGCCGCCGGCTCATCGAGGACGCGTACCGCGAGAAGTGGCCGGAGCCCGTCCTGACGAAACTCACGGAGGACGCCTTCGAGTTGATGAGCATGGCGATCGCGGCGGCCTCACGCGGGTTCGACGACGTATGCGGCCAGACCCCGGTCGACGTACAGCGGGACCGGCTCCGCGACGCGCTGATCGCCGAGCCGGGACAGGCACCGCGGCCGCTCGCCGAACTGGCCGCCGCGGCCGGATGGCGGCTGCCGCCCACCCTCGCCGTGCTCGCCCTGCCACCGGGCGACCACCCGCAGACCCACGTTTTGCCACCCGAGGTCCTCGCCGACCGCAACCCCGCCGCGCCGTACCTCATCGTGCCCAACCCCCGTATCTCCGGGCGAGGTTGGCTACCCAAGGCCAAGGGCGCCGTCCTCGGGCCCGTCGTCCCCGTCGACCAGGGCGCGGTGTCGCTGCACTGGGCGCGGCGTGCACTGGACCTGGTCGACCGAGGGGTGCTGGCCGCGGAGGCGCCGCTGCGCTGCGTCGACCACCTGGCCGTCCTGACCGCCTTCCAGTCCGGCGACCTCCTCGAAGCCGCCGCGACCACCCTGCTCGGTCCGCTCCTCGAACTCCCTCCCCGCCGCCGGGAACCCCTCCTCGAAACCCTGCTGGTCTACCTCCGTTGCGGAGACAACGCGGTACTCACCGCCGAACGCCTCCACGTCCACGAGCAGACCGTCCGCTACCGCCTCCGCCAGATCAGCCAACTGACGGACGGCACTTGCCCCGATCCCGAACGCCACCTGGAGACCATGCTCGTACTGACCTGGCTGCTGTCGCTGGAAGCGCGCTGAGCGCGCCTGCGCTCACGGCAGTTGGGCGCGCGACTTCGCCCCCTGCTCGCGCAGCCAGCGCACGACCGCGTCGGCGTCCGCGGCGCGGGCGATGTCGAGCGGCGTCTGGTCGTCGTAGCCGATCCAGTCGAGGTCGGCGCCGTGGGCCAACAAGTACTCCGCGGTGGCCAGTTGGCCGCCGTGGCAGGCGCCCCAGAAGGAGCGGGTGAGGGCGTCGCGGTCGACCGGTTCCGGATCCGCCGGCTTGTCGTCGGCCGGTCCGGGGCCTTCGGCTCCGGTGCCGTCGCCTTCGGTGCCCTCGTCTCCGGGGCCTTCGACGAAGACCTTCACCCGGTCCAGCAGACCAAGCGTCGCGGCGTCCTCAATCGTCGTACGCGCCCCGAGTTCGACGAGTCGGCGCGCGGCCCGCCACTGGCCGAAACCGCGCGCGTCGGCGAGCGGTGTGCCGCCGCCGATCACGGCACCTGGCGCCTCGATATCGGCGCCCGCCTGGACGAGCGCGTCGAGCACGGGGACGTCGTTGCAGCTCGCCGCCCAGTGCAGCGGGGTCTCCGAATGGGCGCCCTTGAAACGGGAGTTGGGATCCGCACCCGCCGCCACGAGGGTGGCGACCACCGCGGGACCGTGCGGAAAGTGACCGGGCCAGTCCGCGGCGATATGCAGCAGGGTCCGGATCCCGGCACCAGCGCCGCGCTCGACGATCCGCGCGGTGGCAAGCCCGGGATGCTCGGCAAGGCACTGCCGCAGCGCGGCCACGTCACCTGCACGGATCGCCTCGGTCACCTCGACGGCCAGAGGATCCTGCGAGTCGAGCGTTTCCATCACACGCCTCCAGCCCATCGCCACCTGTCACACACGCCCCTGAGCCTGCCAGAAATCGAACGCCCACGACGCCAACTCGCGGGCGAGCACGAACTGCCGCCGGGTTCCGGGCTGTCGAGGCGAACGGTCAGACGCCGACCTGGACCAGAGCGTGCGTCCCGCTCGTACGCCAGGCTTCCCCGGTCGCGTCCAGTTGCTCCAGCGTACGGGGCGGCAGGCCCGTGGCGACGTCCGACTTGAGGGTGCGCAGCGCCGCCACCGGGGCCGGGAAGTACGCGGTGACCTCGGCGAAGGGGACCGTGGCGCGCCAGTGCCGGTCGCCCACCAGGCGGCGGTAGTTGAGGTCGCCCTTCATGATCGTGAGCGTGGCGGACGCGAAGTCGTCGCGGAGGTCGCCCGGCATGTCCGCGTAAGGGAGTGGTGCGCAGGAGAACGGATGGGTACGCAGGATCAGGCGGCCGCTCATAATCGCCTGCCGCAGCCGTTTGCCGACGTCCGCCGCGTGACCGGAGGCGGCGGACAGCCGGTCCAGGCAGGCGAGGGCGTCGGCGGTGGTGGCGTCGGAGACGTAGTACGGGTACGGCTTGAGGTGCAGCACCACCGTGGCCGCGCGGCGCGTGGTCAGCAGGTGGTCGGCGAGTACGAGGTCGGGGAGCAGCTCGGGTCCGGCGTTGTCCGCCACCAGGCACACCTTGCCGGGCCGAGCCACCGCCAGGAGCTGCCACAGCGCGGCCGAGTCGTCCACCACAAGGCCGGGTACGCGATCGCCCAAGCCCTCGGCGCCCGCGGAGAGTTGGAAGCCGAGATCCGCACGGTTGCCCCACAGGGAGGAGTGCAGGACCGTGCGGTCCTGTTCCTCCGCGGGGAGTTGGGGGAGGCGGTCGAGCGCGGAGAGTTCGTCGTCGACCTTGGAGCTCGCGAGTTCGGCGTTCTTGAACGGGGCGAAGGGGTCGACACCCTGCCACGGGCCGGGCGTGAAGTAGCGCAGGGCGGCCAGGAGTTTGCGGTAGAAGAAGCTCTCCGCCCACAGGAAGGGGACGTCCGGCCAGCGCTGCCCGTGGTAGGGCTCGTCCCGCCACACCTCGGCACCCGGTTCGCCGTGGTCCAGGGGCTCGATCACGCCCTCGGTGATCTCCGCCAACAGGGCGTCCAGCGCGCGCTGCTGCTTGGGCGGGTACGGCGTGGACTGCCGTACCCGCTCGATGAGGGCCGGATGCCGCTCGTCCAGCACACTCCGCGCGAAGGAGCCGACGGTGCTGACAATGACAGGAGCGCGGTCGTGGTCATCAGGCACTGGTGGGCCGGAAAGTGTCATCCCTCCAGTAAACCCTTCACCGTACGGCGCTCATGTCAGCCCCAGCTCTGCGAGTACTCGTTGCGGTACTGCCTGCGCCCCCGCTCCATACGGATCTGGATCGCCACCAGCGCGATCAGGCTTCCGGCGATGACCAGCAGCCCCGGCCCGAGATTCCGGTATTCCCCGATCCGCGCGACCAGCGACGACGCGTCGTCGTCCGTCCCGCCCTCGGGCACCGTTTCCACCGACCCCACGCCTCCGGGTGCGGTCGAGGCCCCGCCGGGCGGCACGGCCGCGCCCGCCCCGTTGTCGGCGTCGTTGCCCGCGCCCGCGTTGTCGTCACGGGCCGACGGTGAGGCTTGCCGGCCGCCCGCCGCATCGGGATCGGCGGCCAGTTGTACACCGAGGGTGTCCAGCGCCTTGGTGACCGGCTGGAAGAACGTCGTGCCGCCGTTGTCGCAGTCCCCGTTGCCGCCCGAGGTGATGCCCAGCGCCGTGCCGTCGGCGAACATCGGGCCGCCGCTGTCGCCCGGTTCGGCACACACCGTTGTCTCGATCAGCCCGGTGACCGTGCCCTGCGGGTAGTTCACCGTCGCGTCCAGGCCGGTCACCTCGCCGGACTGGAGCCCCGTGGTGCTCCCGCTGCGGAAGACCTTCTGCCCGACAGCCGGGTCGGCCGCACCGGTGATCCGCACGCCCTGGCCGTCGCCGACGGCCACCACATCGGGGCCCTCGAGCACGGTGCCGGTGTCGTACCGGATGAGGGAGTAGTCACCAGTGCCGGGGAACTCCACGTCGGTGGTCGTCCCGACCTGCTGGGTGCCCTGTGTGTCCGAGAACCAGGTGGTGCCCTCGGGCCCGCAGTGGCCCGCCGTCAGAATGAAGTCGGCCCGGCCGTTGGTCACGTTGAAGCCCGCCGAGCAGCGGCCCGCACCGGCGAAGAGCGGCTCGGCGCCGTTCAGGCGGGTGGTGTACGTGCCGTCGATGCGTTCCATCCGTACGGACTTCCCGATGCTCTCGGCGACCTTGGTCAGCCGTGACCACTCGTCGGCGGAGACGGTGCGGTCCGCGCGGACGACCACCTGGTTGTTGGCGTAGTCCATCGACCACGAGGTGCCGGACACCCGGGGCGAGTTTTTCAACGTGGCGGTGGCGGACCGCAGTTCGCTCATGCTGTGCTCCACCATCTTGGCCCCGGCGCCCGCCCTGCGTACGTCGGCCGCCGCCTCCTCGTCGGTCACCGCGACCATCGGGCGCCCGTCGGCACCGATCCAGGTACCCGCCGTACGCTCGGTGCCCAGCTCGGAGACGAGTCCCCGGCCCATGTCGGCGGCCTGGCTCACGGCGCCCGGCCGGTCCGGCTCGGCCGACGTCTCGCTCGCCATGGCCTGCGAGACCATCAGCCCTCCGCAGACCAGCCCGCCGATGGCGGCGAACCGCGCGAACCGCTGAACGTTCCGTCGTGCATGCCTCATCCATGGCTCCCGTACGCCTGTCCTGACACAGCGTCATCCGCGCGGGCACCCACGCAGGGTGGACGCCCTCCATCAGTACGTGCCGGCATACCGTCCGGTTCACCGGACCCGCCCACTCTTCTGAGCTGGCCGGATCTCGACGTTGGCGCTCCGCTGGGAGGGCGGTGATAAGGCTGGGGTGCGTCGTGGCTTGTTGTGCCCACGCGGCGGAGCCGTAAATTGACACCGCCCCGCGCCCCTTGCGGGGCGCGATACCGCACCGGAGTTCACCCATGCTGCTCAGAGGGGCGGTCGACAGACGGTGTTGTTGCCGAAGCGGCAATTTTGGTCGCGCCTTCGCAGTCGTGCCCACAATGATCGAGATCAGTGGTTGATCCCCTACCCCGAGGAGGACGTATGCCGAAGGTCACCGACCCGTACACACCCGCAGGCGCGCAGCATCGGCTGGTGGACGTCCCCGGTGGCCGTATCCATCTCGTCGAGCAGGGGAGGGGCCCGCTGGTTCTCCTGGTGCATGGCTTCCCCGAGTCCTGGTACTCCTGGCGTCACCAACTCCCCGCGCTCGCGGCGGCGGGCTACCGTGCCGTAGCCGTCGACGTACGCGGGTACGGGCGCTCCTCCAAGCCGCACGACGTGGCGGCGTACCGGATGACGGCACACGTCGAGGACAACGTCGCGGTCGTACGCGCCCTCGGCGAGGAGACCGCCGTGATCGTGGGCCACGACTGGGGCGCGACCATCGCGGCCCACTCCGCCCTGCTCCGGCCGGACGTCTTCACCGCCGTGGGACTGCTCGGCGTCCCGTACGCACCACGGAACGCGATCCGGCCGACCGACGCCTTCGCCATGATCGGCGGGGACGAGGAGTTCTACGTCGGCTACTTCCAGGAGCCCGGCCGGGCGGAGGCGGAGATCGAGCCGGACGTACGGGGCTGGCTGGCGGGCTTCTACGCCACGCTGTCGGCCGACACGATGCCCCCGTCAGGAGACGGCAGCGTCTTCTTCGTCCCCGAAGGCGGACAGCTCTCCGACCGATTCGTGAAGGACCGGCCCTCCTGGCTCACCGACGCGGAACTCGACTACTACGCGGGCGAGTTCGAA
The DNA here is from genome assembly GCF_011045025.1 of Streptomyces ureilyticus. Taxonomy (GTDB): domain Bacteria; phylum Actinomycetota; class Actinomycetes; order Streptomycetales; family Streptomycetaceae; genus Streptomyces; species Streptomyces ureilyticus. The sequence continues at coordinate 36,763 of NZ_JAAKZX010000034.1, read as the reverse complement.
CGCACCGGACTCACCGGAGCGCTCAACCGCTACCGCAACGTCGACCGGGACTGGGAGGACCTCGCCGAGTGGGACGGAGCCCCCATCACCCAGCCGTCCCTCTTCATGGCCGGCGAAAAAGACGCCTCCCTCGCCTGGCTGGCCGACGCGGTCAAGGCCTTCCCGACGACCCTCCCCGGCCTGGTCTCCTCCCACATCCTCGAGGACTGCGGCCACTGGGTGCAGCAGGAACGCCCCGAGGAGGTGGGCCGACTCCTGGTTGCATGGCTGGGTTCGCTCCGCCTCGCCGTTCGGTGATCATTACGGAGTCGGGATGCCCGCCGGGCGGGACGGACGTCCGAGGAGAACCGGGACGCCGGGGGAGTACAGGACGCTTGCCGGGGCGTCACCAGGGGCCGGCAGTCCGGCCGCGGTGATCAGGTTCTCCTCGCAGGTGAGCAGCTCGGCGCGGTGCAGCGGCCAGCGCGGGTGGTCGTTCGGGAGGTAGGACGCCGAGCCGAAGAAGGCGTTGTGCATGCCCCAGCGGGCGGTGAGAAAGTGCTCCAACTCGGTGGGTTCCTCGATGCGTTCACCGGCCCGTACGGTGATCCGGCTGTATGCGCCGCGCGGGCCGGGCCAGCGGCGGGAACTGGTGTACGTCACGATGTCGCCGGCGGAGCGGACGGTCATCCGGGACCACAGGTACGGCAGCCGGAAGCCGAGGCGGCCCATCACCACCGGGATCAGCCGCGAGGCGTCCATCGAGCGGAAGACGACACCTCGGCGCCCGTGCGCGTCCACCGAGTACAGGCGCACATTGGTCTCCGGGAAGGTCCCCAGATACGGCACCCCGGGCAGCCGCAGCCAGCCGACCCGGTGCATCCGGAAGGCGACGAGCCCGACGTACGTCACCCCGTCATGCGTGTCGGGAACGGTTCCCCTCGGCAACAGCCCGGCCACGACGGCCGGTTCGACGGCCCAGTGCACGAAGGCGAGGTCGAGCCATTGCTGGGTGAGGAGGGGAGTGCGTATCGGGGTGGGGGCGTCGGGGCTGACAGGGCTCGGCTTCTGCACCGGGCCAGGATGGCAGAGGGGCCGGCGGCGGCGGGCGGCGATGCGGGCCTGTCCGTATCAGAGGCACTCCCCATCAGTGGCACTCCCCTCTCGGCGATCGTCTCAGCGCTCATCCGTGGAACGCCGGTGCGCGACCGCCATGCGCCAGCCGATGATCAAGAGCACGCCACCGCTGCCCAGCGCGGCGACACCCAGAATGGCCTCCCGGTCGTCGCGGGTGGTCCCCTGACCGCCGGCCTCCGCCTGTACGGCCGCGGGACTCGGCTCCGTACGGCAGGTGTCTGCCGCCCGCAGCATCCGCAGATGCCCGGCCACCACCGGCCGGGCGGCCCTCGCCGCGGCCTTGACCTCGGGGTTCGAGCCCCAGTCGAGCTGCCGGTCGATGAGTTCCAGGGCCCTCTGGTGTGCGGCCCGCCGGGAGCTGAGCCAGGCCTCGTCGTACTCGGCGCTGCCGACGCCCGCCTTGACCGCGGCGAGTTCCTGCCGCTGGGCGTCCGTAGGCATGCCGGGCAGGGGGACGCCCAGCCTGCCGGCCAGGGCCCAGTCGCGCCGGCCCAGTCGGTTGTGGTCGGCCACCAGGGTTGCGGCCGTCTCCTTCACGCAGTCGGTGGTGGCGCCCTGCCGGGCGTCCTGGCCGGCGGCGATCTCGGCGAGGTGGCCCTGATGTGCCGCCCGCAGGAATTCGTGGTCGGGCCAGGACAGCCCGGGCCGCTCGTCGGCGATGGCGGGCGCGGCGGAGACCCCGGACAGGGCGAGGAGGGTGAGGACCGCGGGAGCCCAGCGCTTCACGTGCATGGTGCATCCGTTTCGTCTCGGGCGTGAGGGGTGCGGTGCGCCCGCAAGGGGCTGGTGCTGACCATTCACACGCAAGGTGATGGATGCGTCACTTTGGGTGGCGCAAATGGGTGCGGGGGGGGGCAGGGACGGCGGCATGAGCCTCGTATGACCGTCCGTCGCTGTCGTCCGTCGCTGTCGCCCGTCGCTTGTCGGCGGTCGTTTCGGCGGCGCTTATCCGGAAACTCCGTCTGCAGATCGCGGGAGGTTCCAGCGCCTGCCCGCAGACACCACCGACCGGCAGGGGAAACACCATGCGCATCGGGATCATAGGAGCCGGTCGCGTCGGCTCCACACTCGCCAGGAAGCTGGCCGGCATCGGTCATGAGGTCGCCATCGCCAACTCGCGCAGCCCTGAGACCCTGAAGGACCTGGTCTCGCAGATCAGCGGTCCGATCACGGCCGTCACGGCTCAGGAGGCCGCGCAGTACGGGCAACTGGTTGTCGTCGCGATCCCCTTCGGGCGGATCAACGAGCTGCCCGTCGCGGACCTGCGCGACAAGGTGGTCGTCGACGCCTGCAACTACTTCCCTGAGCGGGACGGCCGCGACCCCGAGCTGGACGAGGACCGGACGACATCCAGCGAGAAGCTACGGGCTCTTACCGGTGCCGATCTCGTCAAGGCCTTCAATGCCATCCACTGGGAGAACCTGCGCGACCGTGGCCGTCCCAAGGGTGACCCCGCACGTCTGGCCATCCCTCTGTCCGGGGACGACGAGGAGGCCAAGGCGGTGGTGGCGGGCCTGATCCGCGATCTCGGCTTCGACCCGGTTGACGCCGGCTACCTGGGCCGCGGCGGTCGCCGGCACCAGCCCGGTGCCACGGCCTTCGCCGCCGGACTCTCCGCAGCGGAGCTGGACGCCTTGGTGCACGCCGCCGTCTGAGGGCGGTGCGGCTGGTGTGGGGGTTCCCTTCCCCTGCGCCCGCGCGTCGGACTCGTCGACTCCCCGCCGAACTGCACCCTCAAGAAGGCACGCCCTGCGGGCAGTTGGGCGATGGCCTTCGGGTTGAGGTGCTTGAGCTGCTCGTTGCGGATCAGCCGTGAATCGACGCCCTCCAGCGCCATCGGCCGGTGAGGTGAGGCAGGATCTCCGGCGCGGCGTCGGCAGCCTTGTCGATACTCGGGAATTCGGGCACGACCAGCGTCTGCTCCTTTGCCACCGGCACGAGTTCCAGCTCGGCGCAGCATGGTGGCCAGCGTCGACTCGCTGCCCACCCGCAGCCCCGCGACAGCACCGGAGCACCGTGTTTCCCGGGCCGCCGCCACCGCTTCGGCTCCCGCCTCGGGCGTACGCGGCACGACGACACCGATCGGCGTCTGCCGGAAGTTCGAGGCGTCCGTCGTGTACGCGGCCCGGCTGCCCGCGTCGAACCGCACCTCGCCGTCGACCCGCTCGCGCAACGCGGCCTCCAGCGCGGCCGGGTCGATCCGCGGCGCAGGTGCCCTGCTGATGACGGGATCGAGCAGGATCTTCAACTGTTGGCGGTTTTGCTGCGTTTTCCTGTACGAATCGCGCGGAGTTGCCCGGCTGCCGTGTCTTTGTGCGGTGGTCGATCGTTAGGCCGATCGGATGCGGGGATGTGCCCGGTCCGGGGCTGTTCGAGGCGGTGCGGCAGGGGGTGGCGGGCGTGGGCCGGTTGATGGCAACGGCGACGTGTACCGGCTTCGGTGGCGTGGTCGAGGGCAGCGGCGAGCGGTTCGGCCAGGCCGTGCTGTATGAACGGGTGGGTTTTCTCGCCGAATTGAGCCGCGAGCTGACCCGGGCGCTGGTGGCGTCCCGGTGGGACGAGGACTCGCTGGATGCGCTGGCCGCCGGTGTCGACGGGCAGGGCGAGCCGTTGCCGTCCAAGGGATGGATGGCCATGCGCCGCCTGGACTGGGCGGCGGCTGCCACGCCCGCCGAAGGGGTGTACGTCTCGGACCGGGTGCGCCGGGCGGCACAGGAGTACGCGGCGCGCACCCTGCACCTGGCCCTGCACCGGCGCACCCTGGTGGCGGCCATCTTGGTCACCTGGCCCGACGACCCCCGTCGCCGCACCGGGGCGGAGTGGGAGGCGCTACGGGCCCTGCTGCCCGCCGGCGTCAGCAGGGCGGAGATCCGTAACCGCACCCGGCAGGTACGCACCCACCTGGCCGAGCACGGGAAACTGCCCGCCGGGTTGTGCGAGCTGGAGGAACCCCCCGAGATCGCCGGGCAGGTGCTGCTTGCTGCGATGGACCGCCAGCAGGTCACCCTGGAGCGGGTGGATGCGGGGCTGGTCCGGCTGCGGGTGAAACTTCCGCTGTGCGTGGCCCCCGGCTCGGGGCGGGAGTGGGCCTGGCACGTGATCGACCTGCGCCTGCCCGCCACCGTCGGCCCGGACGCGGTGCTGCACACCCCGACCCTGCGCCCCACCCCCGGCGGCCGGATCGCCGTCGACCTGCCGCACTCCCAGCCCATGGCCGCAGCCCCGCCCACCGGGCACACCGTGGCGGTGGGCTTCGACTGGGGGGTGAACACCCTGCTCACCGGCACGGTCGGCCGCCTGACCGGACAGGCCGGTCAGGCGCGGGTGGTCACCGACGGCCGCCCCCTGATCTTCGACGCCACCGCGATCAGCGCGAAGCTGCACCGGCTGCGCGGCCACCGCGAACACCTCGCCACCCGACGCGAGCACTACCGCGCGCTCGCGGACGGCCTCGGTGCCCCGCACCTGGCCTGGGCCGACCTGCTGGACAAGGCCGCGGTGCTGCAGGTCGAGCATGCGCGGGTGTGCCCGCATCCGCCGTCTGAACCAGGCGCTGGCCTGGTCGGCGGCCCGCTGGGCCGTCGACCAGACGGTCGCGCTCGGCGCCACCGTCATCTACCTGGAGGACCTGGCCACCCTGGAGGCCCGCGGCAAACGTAATGGCAACGCGCGGTTGTCCGGGCAGGTCCGCGGCACCGTCGCCGAGGCGATGAGGCACCTAGCCGCCAAGGCGGGCATCGCGGTGGTCACCGTCCCGGCCCGGGGCACCTCCGCCGGCTGCCCCGGCTGCCCCGGCTGCCTCGGTCCGCTGGGCCACCACCCGGCGCCCGACCGGCTCGATCAGCGCGGCTGGGCCTGGGCGTACTGCCCCGGCTGCGGCCTGTCGCTGAACCGGGATCACGCGGCCGCCCGCCGGATCGTCTCCCGCGGCCTGCTCGCCCAATCTCACACCACGACCGAGCGCGCCACCGGCACCCGCACCATCCGCACCACCGTCGACGGCACCGTCGCTGTGGTGCGCCGCCCGAAGAAGGTCACCCGCCGACTGCGCCGCGCCCGCCGCCAGGCAGCCGCACCACCCCGGCCGGCCGGGCCGAAGGCCACCTCGGGCAAATCCCGCCCCACACCGGCCCGACCCTCCCCGGCCCGCCGGACGAAGACTTCCCGCCGTACGCCCGAGGTGCGTACGGTCCCCGCCACCACCCCTACCGGGGTGGTCCAGCGTCCGGCGGGGCATGACACCCAGGCGGCGGCCCCCTTCCCGGGGCGGGTGCCAGGTCATGGAGTCCCCGCCGCACCCCGCCCGGAGCCTGATCCGGCGTGGAGGGCGCGGCTCTCCCGCGGAACCTGTCGGCGGCGCAGCAGCGCCGCCGGGGGGACCGGCTTCCACCACGCGCACGCCACCGAGGTCCACCCCCTCACCCCGAGGTTCGGACCTCACGACGGCAAGCGCAGACGGCCACGCCGCGCCCGAAAAGCCTGAAACCCTCAGGCACACACAGTGTTCCAGAGAGGCTCTGCACGCCCATGAATCCTCCTCCTGGAATCGGCTGCCGGATCGCCGGCCATGTCCTACGTACGGGGTACGGGCCCGTGCCGTACGTACGGGGTACGGGCCCGTCGAGTACCCAGCAGCCGCCCGCGCATGGCGCCGAGCCCGAGCGGGTACACGCAAGGACGCGTACGTGACCCGGTTCCGCGCCCGCCGTCCCAGGTGCCGCCGAACCGCACCACCGCTCAGGGAGCCACCGTGAAGCTCTCGTTCCTGGACCCGCTCTTCTCCCGCCCCGGACCGTGGGCGAGCGTCCACCTCGACACCTCCCGGGACATCGACGAACCCGACAAGGCGATCGATCTGCGCTGGCGCCATCTGCGGGACTCGCTGCGCGACCAGGGGACGGACGCGGCCACCGTCTCCGTTCTGGACGCGGCAGTGGGCACCGGCCGTGACCTGCCCGGCCGGTACGGGCAGGCCCTGTTCGCCGCGCACGGTCGCCTCGTCCTGGTGGCGGACCTGCCCGACCCGCCCGTACGCGACACGGCCCGCTTCGACGACCTGCCCGACACCCTGCCGCTGGCGATGCAGCGCGCACCGGACATCCCGTACGTGGCCGTCGCCCTCACCCGAGGCGTCTCAGACGAGAAGGACGAGAAGGACGAGACGAGCGAGTACGTCTCCGTCGTCGCCGAAAGCGGGCGGTGGCCGGTCAGCAGGGTCGCGCCGGGACCACGGCTCGACCGCGTGGTGCCGGTCGAGGAGTGGCCGCGCACGGCGTCCCGTATCGCCGAGGAAGTGGACGAACTCGCCGCGCGGCACGGGGCCGAGGTCGTCGTGCTTCGCCGGGACGAGGGCGACCCCTGGCTCTCGGGCGTCCTGGTCAACCGCATGCCCATCCACCTCCAGAACCGCGCGACTGTTGTCGAGAGCTCCCCCGGCACAGCGGCCGACACCACCACCCCGGGCCGACCCCTGATGGAGAGGGAAGTGGCCCGCACGCTGGACGGCCGGCTGAGCGGACCGGACCGCCTCCAGCTGGACACCTTCCTCGCCCAGCGCGCCAGGCACCGCCAGAAGTCCGAGGGCGTCCCCGCCGCCGTCACCGCCCTGCAACGCGGCCGGGCCCGGGCCCTCCTGCTCACCCGCTCCCCACGGCTCCCGGAGCGGCTGTGGCTGGGCGCGGAACCGCACCAAGTCGCCTTGTCGGCCGAGGAGTTGGAGACGTTCGGGGTGAAGTCCGTACGTGACCAGCCGGCCGACGCCGCCTTGCTGCACGCCGCCGCCCGCACCGGAGCCGAGCTGATCGTGCTGGACCCGGACCGGGTCCCGCTGACCGACGGGGTGGGCGTGCTGCTGCGTTATCGCGAGCCGGGGGACATGGCCGTGGAGTAGGGGGCGGAGTAAGCGTCGCGGAGTACAGGAAGAAGATGGTCCCGATGATCTCCCAGTTGGTTGCGGTACCGGCCGACGAGGTGACGCTGGCCGGTGACTTCGTACTTCCCGCGCAGGCCAGGGCGGTGGTGCTGTTCGCGCACGGCAGCGGCAGCTCACGGCACAGCCCGCGCAACCGGATGGTGGCCGCCGAACTGCGTACGGCCGGACTCGGCACCCTGCTCATGGATCTGCTCAGCGAACGCGAGGACGTTCAGGACGCCCTGACGGCCGAGTACCGCTTCGACATCCCGCTGCTGGGGCGACGCCTGGTGGCAGCGATCGACTGGCTGGACGGACAGCCCGAGGCGAGAGGGCTTCCGATCGCCCTGTTCGGCGCCAGTACGGGCGCGGCGGCAGCCCTGGTGGCGGCAGCCGAGCGGCCGGGGCGCGTACTGACCGTCGTGTCGCGAGGCGGACGGCCCGATCTGGCGAGCGACGCCCTGGAACGCGTACGGGCACCTGTGCTGCTCATCGTCGGCGGCCGGGACCGCCAGGTGCTCGGCCTCAACGAGGAGGCGGCCGGGCGGCTGCGGGCTCCGCACTCCCTGCATGTGGTGCCGGGCGCCACCCATCTCTTCGAGGAACCGGGCGCGCTGGAACAGGTCGCGCGAACCGCCAAGGAGTGGTGCGTCGAGCGAGTACGGACCGCGGGGGAGGCCGGCGAGCAGCGGTGACGGTTTCCGGGGGCCGGGCTGAGGTACCCGTGCCCCGTGTTTCTGCTGCGACCTCCCGGCGTCTACGCGCCGCAGGGCGACACCTGGCTGCTGGCCAGGGCCCTGCGGCCGGCTGCGATGCGACCCGGTGCCCGCGTGCTGGACATCGGCACCGGTACCGGCGCGCTGGCCCTGGCCGCGGCACAGGCGGGCGCGGGGCGGGTGACGGCGGTGGACCTCTCGCCGTGGGCGGTGCTGGCGGCCCGGTTCAACGCGACGGTCCGGCGGGCTCCGGTGCGTGTGGTCAGGGGCGATCTGACGCGGCCCGTCACGGGAGAGTCGTTCGACGTGATCCTGGCCAACCCGCCGTACGTGCCCGCGCCCGGGAGCCCGGCATCGCGCGGGGCGGCCCTGGCCTGGGACGCCGGGCCCGACGGCAGGGCACTGGTGGACCGCATCTGCGCCGCCGCCCCGCCATGCCTCGCGCCGGGCGGAATGCTGCTGATGGTGCACTCGGCTCTGTGCGGCACGGACGAGACGCTCGCCCGCCTGCGTGACGACGGGCTCAAGGCCGCAGTGGTCGACCGCGCCACGGTCCCGTTCGGCCCCGTGCTGCGCTCCCGCGCGGCCGAACTCCGCGCCCACGGGCTGATCGACCCTGGACAGGACACGGAGGAGCTGGTGGTGATCCGTGCCGATCAATCACGCCGACTCTGAGGGTCCGCGAGGCCCGCGACGCGTTGTCGTCGTACCGGACGGCCCCATCCTCATCGAGGGCCCGGTCGAGGTCGAACTCGACGACGGCCGCCGCCTCGTCTCCGACCGTTTCGTGGTGGCGCTGTGCGCCTGCCGGCGCAGCGGCACGTACCCGTGGTGCGACACGAGCCACCGACGCCGCCGCCCGTGACGCCATCGTCTTGGGCATGGCGGCCATCGACTGGATGCCTTCGACAGGACCGCCTTCGACAAGGCCGCCTTCGAAAACGGGCCGTCACAGCCCACGCCCCCGCAGCGATGTCCTGCCCTCGCGCCAGCAGTCCAGCAAGTGCCGCTCCATGTGCTGGTCGAGCAGCCCGGTCGCCTGGATACCGAAGACCACGTCCCCGAGGAGACCGGGCTCGGCGTCGAGCAGGCCGCCGATGACATCGCGGCGCAGGACCTGTTCGTGCACGGCGTCGGCCTCGACGTGCTCGCTGTAGAAGAACCGGCAGGCCGGGCCCGCGCCCAGGCGGTCGATCGCGTCGACCATGCGGCGCGCGGTGGGCGCGGTGGTGATCTCCGCCGCCGCGAAGTGGCCGACCAGCGCGGCACGTTGGGAGCGGTGCAGGCCCAGGTACGACATCAGGTTCACCGTGGCGAGCGTGACGGCCGGGACGGCGTCCACGTAGCGGCCGTACGTCGCATCGAGGCCGGCCTCGGCCATCAGGTCCGCGAACAGCCGGGCGTGCACGCGTTCGGCCCGGCCGCCGCCGAACTCGTCGTACTCGACCGCGACGAGGGCCGCCTTGGCGGGGCCCTCCAGGCGCGGGATGACCCAGGCCTGCGGATCGGCTTCCTTCAGCTGGTAGACGGAGCGATGGGCGAAGTATTCGCGCAGCTGCTCCCAGCTGCCGTCCCGCTTCAGGTACTGGGAGACACCGCGCGGTTCCCGGGGCTCCGCGAGGAGGTCGTCCAACTCGCGATCGAGGTCGTCGGGGCTGCCGCCGCCGACCACGTCCGCACGCAGCGCCTCATGGAAGACGCACTCCATGGCGGCCCGCAGCCGCAGCAGCTCCGGATCCCACTCCCAGCCCGCGTCGACGCCCGAGAAACCGCGGTAGTGCAGTTCGTAGCAGGCGTAGAGCGCGAGTTGGAGGTCTTCGCCGTACGGATCTGAATGCGGGACCTCGTGCAGAGACTGCGGGCCGCCCGGTGGCTGCCGCAGGAGTGCTGACAGCACGGCGGAGGACAGCGGCCCGCGCGGCTCGGGGACGACGGGCCCACTCCCGCGCGCCATGACGGGCGTCGCGACGCCGGAGTCCATGAGTCACCTCGGAGGGGGGCGGCGTACTACTCGAGCCGTGCGGGTACCCGCCGCCGCGGTGCGTAACCGACAGGGGTCCGCCTCAGGGACGCCTCACTCGGTGAGCGCGGCGAGCGTCGCGTCGAGGTCGGTCGCGCGCGGGCGGTTGTGGGGGAGTTTGGCGAGGACGCGCGCCATACCGCAGGTGTCCGTGACTGCGGAGAAGACCAGGCCGCCCGCGATGCCCGCGGACAGGAGGCGGGCGCGCGGCCACTGCCGTCCGGCCGCCAGCCCGGCCAGGACGAGTGAACCGGCGGCCAGGCGGACCTGACGCTCCATGGCCCAGACGGCGCGGGCGCCCGCGGGCCGGTGGATGTCGTGGCCGAGCTGGGTCCAGGCGCTGGTGCCGCCGGTGAGGGTGGCGGCGGTGATGCCGTGCTCGGCGAGCCGTTCGCAGGCCCGGCTGGAGCGGGCGCCGGAGGCGCACACGACGAGGAGGTCACCGCGATCGGCGACGCTCCTGAGGGCGGACAGCGCCTCGTCGAGGTGGTCGAGGGGGATGTTGTGGGCGCCGGGCAGATGCCCGGAGGCGTACTCGCCGGGGGTGCGGACGTCGATGACGGTCAGCTCGTGCAGGCGGGCGTGGGCCTGTTCGGGGGCGAGGACGGTGGTCGCGGTCACGTGGAGGTACCTCTTCTTTCGAGGGGTCGGCCTGCGGGTAGGATACCCGTAGGGGTATGTGAATTTTGTGTGTCGAAGTGCGAAGGACTGGCTGTGGAACTGGCGATGGCGGCCGATGAACTGAAGACGGTGGTCAACCGACTGCGCAGGGCGCAGGGCCAGATCGCCGGTGTGGTCAGGATGATCGAGGAGGGCCGGGACTGCGAGGAGGTGATCACCCAACTCGCGGCGGTTTCCCGGGCCCTGGACAAGGCGGGCTTCGCGATCATCGCCACCGGTCTGCAGCACTGCCTGGCCGCCTCGGACCTGGCCGCCGACGGTGACCGCGAGCAGATGCGGGCGCGTCTGGAGAAGCTCTTCCTCTCGCTCGCCTGATCCCCGGGCCGGGTACGTACCGGTCAGGGCGCCGACCGAAACAGCGACGTCCGTTCATGCCACGGCGTCCGCGAGCATGAACGCGGCCACTGCCAGCAGCACCACCGCGAAGGCGCGCTGCAACAACGGACCGGACACCTTCCCCGCCAGGCGCTTGCCGTCCCAGGCACCCAGCACCGCCCCCGCGGTGAATGGCGCGACCACCGCCCAGTCCAGCGCCGAGGCGGAGGCGCCGCGCAGGCTCAGGGAGGCCAGGGAGTTGGTCGTGATGACCAGCAGGCTGGTACCGACGGCGGCCTGCATCTCGAAGGCCAGCACGGTGACGAGCGCCGGCACCGCGAGGAAGCCCCCGCCGACCCCGAGCAGCCCGGTCAGCGCACCCAGACCCGCGCCAACTCCGACCGCCCTGCCGGCCCGTACGCCTGCCACGTCCTGTACGACCGTGCCGCCGGACGGCCGCAGCATCCGCAAGCTCGCGACGGCTGCGATGCCGGCGAACGCGGCGGTCAGCAGCGGCTGCGGCAGACGTGCCGCCGTTGCCCCCGCCGCGGCGGCCGGCAGCAGCCCGGCCGCCGCGAACAACGCGCCCGCCCTCCACCGGACATGGCCGGCCCGGGCATGCGCGTACAGGGCGGTGGCGGAGGTGGCGGTGACGATGAGGAGCCCGGCGGTTGTGGCGGCAGCCGGTGAGAAGCCGAGCAGGTAGATCAACGCGGGTACGGCCAGGATGCTGCCACCCCCGCCGAGCGCACCGAGCGCCAGACCGACCGCCCCTCCGGCGACCAGCGCCACGATGAGTGTGCTCACGCCGTGACACCGCCGCCGGAGCCGGTGACGGGCAGACCTGCGCCCGCCCATGCATCGATCACCTTCATGCGGAGGCGGAAGCGGAGGCAGGGCGCGCGTCAGAGGTGTCACCGGCCGCCGGACGGACGACGACGAGTCCCGCATCGCGGGCGGCCTCGAACCCGTCGTCGACAGCGACCACCTCCCGCCCGGCGGCGTCGAGCAGAGACGCGGCGATCGCCGCACGCATCCCACCCGCGCAGTGCACCCACACCACACCGTGCGGCACCTCGCTCACACGGCCGGGCAGTTGATGGATCGGGATATGCACCGAACCCTCGATGAAACCGCGCGCCCGTTCCGAATCACGCCGCACATCCAGGACCACCACGTCGTCCCGTACGCCGGCGAGTTCGGCGAAGCGGGCGCGCCGGAAGGTAGCGAGCCGCTCCCCGTCCCGTATCCACGCGGAAGGATCGCCGTTCGCGGCGGCGGCAGGGCGGTCGATGCCCACTCTGGCCAGCTCGCGCTGCGCGTCGGCGATCCGCCCGGCGGTGTCGGCGAGCAGCGTGACGGGCTTGCCCCAGGGGATCAACCAGGCCAGATAGGTGGCGAGTTTGCCCTCGCCCTCGAAGTTGAACGATCCGGCGACATGGCCCTCGGCGAACGCGACGCGGCTGCGCAGGTCCACCACCCACTCCCCGGCCGCCAGCCGGGAGGCGATCTCCTCGGCGTCCGCGGGCCGCGGTGGGGTGAGGTCCACCGGTGCCGGTCCAGCCGCGTTCGCGGGGCCCATATGCACGTAATACGCGGGTATGTCGTCCAGTCCGGCGAGCAGCTGAGCGACGAAGGTGTCCACGTCCTGCGTCAGCGCGTCGTTGTTCTTGCGCTCCGCGCCGATCGTGGTCGAGTCCCCCTCGGCCTGCCCACTGGAGCAGAAGCTGCCGAAGCCATGGGTGGGCAGCACCGCGACCTCGTCGTCCAGTTCGTCCGCCAGCCGATGCGCCGAGGCGTGCTGGGCGCGGGCCAACCGCTCGGTCAGCCGCGGCTCGACCAGATCCGGCCGGCCGACCGCGCCGATCAGCAGCGAGCCGCCGGTGAACGCCGCCACCGGCCGGCCGTCCTCCTCCAGTACGTACGAGGTGTGGTGCGGGGTGTGGCCGGGCGTGGCCACGGCGCGCAGCACCAGGTCCTCGTCCACGGCGACCGTGTCGCCATCGGCGACAGGAGTGCGGGCGAACGACACCGACGCCCCGTCCGGCACCAGGTAACGGGCTCCGCTGATCCGGGCCAGCTCCAGACCGCCGCTGACGTAGTCGTTGTGCACGTGGGTCTCCGCCACAAAGGCGATCCGCACTCCGCGCCCGGCGGCAGCGGCGATGACCTGATCGATGTCGCGGGGCGGATCGACCACCACGGCGGCCCGTGTGCCTCCGGCCAGGTAACTGCGGTTGCCCAGCCCCTCGAATTCCAGGGTGTCGACGAAGAACACGACTGCGACTCCTCACAGAATGAATGTACCCCGGGGGGTATCTGGAGATCCCACCGTAGCAGAAATACCCAGGGGGGTATCCAGTAGAGATCAGAGGCTGACGCGAAGAGCCCCTCATCAGAGGCTTTTGTGTGTCGCTGAGCGAGTACCCGGAGGCCGGAGAGGAATCAGTCCGTACGCGTCTCGTGGAGGGCGCGGCGAGCGACCTCGACGAAGGCCACGACCGACTCCCAGAAGGGCGGGAAGCAGTCGTCGAACCGCTGGGCCGCGCCCGCCTCACCGGCGATCATCGCGCCAAGTGCCCGCCAGTTCTCGCTGGTCGACTCCCGGAGCCGGTCCGCGGCCGACGCCACCTCCGCCGGGCCTTCCAGCTCCACCACCCACACACGCTGCCGCAGCACGGCGTACTCGCCACGGAGCCGTAGCCGCAGCTCCTCGAGCGCGCCAAGGCGCTCCCCGGCGTCCGTGATCCCGTGCGCGTCGGTCACCTTCCAGTAGAGGTCGCCCATGCGCTGCGCCTGCTCGATGACGTCGACGTACGCCGCCCGCCGCGCCGCCCGCAGCCGGTCCGCCTGCACCGTCGCGGCAGCCGCGTCGGCCTGGATGCGCGCGGCCCGCGCGGTACCGCGGCTGGTCACCCAGCTCGCGAGCACGGCGGTACCCGCGGTCAACGCCGCCACCCACAGAGTGTTGTCAGCCAAGGCTCCCCCTCCCGCCGGAGTCTGACACGGCGTGTACGGGCCGTGGGGAGCGTACGGCGGAAGGAGCCGGCGCAGCGCACCGCCCGTACATACCGGCGGTCTAGACTCCCGGCGTGGAGAACACAGCGTTCGAGCGGCTCGGTGACGCCAAGTATCTGCTGATCACCAGCTATCGGAAGAACGGGACGGCGGTAGCGACGCCCGTATGGGTCGTGCGGGACGGCGAGGCGCTCGGTGCCTGGTCGGCCGCGGACGCCTGGAAGGTCAAGCGGATCCGCAACCGAGCCGACGTCCTCGTGGGCCCCTGCGACGCGCGCGGCAACCCCACCGGCGAACAGATCCCCGCCACCGCCGAGATCTGCGACCAGGACGTCACCGATCGCTACCGCGCGCTCATCGCCCGCAAATACGGCATCACCGGTCGACTCGTCCTGCTCGGCAGCCGACTGCGGCGCGGGAAGACGGGGACGGTGGGGATACGGATCTCCCTGGCGCCGACCGACTGAGACCGACTGTCGCGCTGTCGCCCCTGTCGTCTTGCCGTCCCGTCGTGTTGTCGTCCCTCCCGACGGCCTTTAATGTCCTGGCATGGAACAGCGCATCAGTCTGGTCACGCTGGGAGTCTCCGATGTGACGCGCTCCCGGACCTTCTACGAAGCCCTGGGCTGGCGGGGGCAGGAGGTCGAAGAGACCGTCTTCTTCCAGGCGGGCGGCCTGGCCCTCGTCCTGTGGGGCCGCGAGAAGCTCGCGGCCGACTGCGGGCTGACGGACGGAACCGCAACCGGCTTCGGCGGGATCGCCCTGGCACACAACGTACGCTCCGACGCCGAGGTCGACGCTCTCCTCACCGCCGCCGAACGGGCCGGGGCCACCATCACCAAGCCCGCCGTCACCAACACCATCGGCTTCTACTCCGGCGCCTTCACCGACCCGGACGGCCACGCCTGGGAGATCGCGCACAACCCGGGATTCCACCTCGCCGAGGACGGCTCGCTCACCCTCCCCGACTTCGGCGCGCTCTAGGCGTATTGCCCTGTGCTGTCGTCGACCAGCACAGCCGCCCCGTCGAAGCGGCCCGACTTCAGGTCCTGCAGCGCCAGTTGAGCCTGCGACAGCGGGTACGTGCGGGTGGTGGCCCGTATGCCGAAGCGCGCCGCCAGCGTCAGGAACTCCCTGCCGTCCGCACGGGTGTTGGCGGTGACGCTGCGTACCTCCTTCTCGTAAAAGAGCTCCCGCTCGTAGTCGAGTGGCGGGACCTCGCTGAGATGGATTCCCGCGATGGACAGGACGCCGCCGCGGTCGAGGGCCCGTAGTGCCACGGGGACGAGGGAGCCGACCGGGGCGAACAGGATCGCGCTGTCCAGCGGCTCGGGCAGCGGATCGTACGTACCGGCCGCCGAGGCCGCGCCCAGGGTGAGCGCGAGACGCTGGGCCGCCACATCGCGAGTCCGTACGTGGACGGTGGCACCCTGGGCGATCGCCAGCTGCGCGCACAGGTGGGCGCTGCCGCCGAAGCCGTACAGGCCGAGGCGCCCGCCGTCGGGCAGCGCGGCGCGGCGCAGTGCGCGGTAGCCGATGATGCCCGCGCACATCAGTGGGGCCAGGGCGACGTCGTCGAGGTCACCGGGCAGCCGGTAGGCGAAGGCGGCCGGCACTGTCGTGTACTCCGCGTAGCCGCCGTCGGCGTCCCAGCCGGTGTAGACCGAGTCCGGGCACAGGTTCTCGTTCCCGCGTGCGCAGTACCCGCAACTGCCGTCGGTACGGCGCAGCCAGGCCACTCCGACCCGGTCCCCGGCCGCGTATCCGGTCACCGCGTCACCCATGCCCGCCACCCGCCCCACCACCTCGTGCCCGGGCGTCACCCGCGGCCGATGCACCGGCAGATCGCCCTCGCTGACATGGAGATCCGTACGGCAGACCCCACAGGCGCCCACCTGGACGAGCAGCTCATCGGGCCCCGGCACGGGAACCGGCGTCTCGACGAACCGCAAGGGCTCCCGCTCGATCGGCCCCGGCTCGGCCACCACCCATGCACGCATCGTCGTCATGTCGACATGTTCCCGCCGACGCGGCTCGGCTGCGCTCTCACCGGCCTCCCTCCATGGACTGGCACGGGCGTTGAACCTCCGGGCGCGATGACGCGTATCAATCCCCAGTACGACCGGTAGGAGAGCAGCGTGTCGACACCATACGACCCCGAACCGCAGCCGAGCCGCCCGGCGCTCGAGCCCACCAACGTCCTGCCCCGCCGCCGAACAGGCGCCCTGTCGGAACTCGTGCGGCTGGTCGACGCGGTGGAGCGCGAGCGACGCGTGGAGCGGGAGGAAGCCACCGCCTTATCGGCGGCCGAGACGGCCCCGCTCCCTCCGGTGACCGAAGCCGGCCCGCCTCCTTCGGCGGCCGAGGCTGCTCCGTTCCTTCCGGCGGCTGAGACCGCCCCGCCTCCTTTGGCGGCTGACAGCCCGCCGTTCCCTCCGGCCGCCGAGTCCACCTCGCCGCAGTCGGCGACCGAGGCCACCCAGCCCGCCTGGACGCCCGGACCCAACGCGCTTGCCTGGACGACCGAGGACGACACCCAGGAACTGCCGCCTGTCATGAACGAGGAGCGCCCAGGCCCGCGTCGCAAACCTCGGGCGGGGGACGGACGTACGCCATGGCTGCGTCGTGCGGCGCTCGCCGTCGCCGCCGTGGCGATCGCCCTGGCGGGCTTCTCCGCCGCGCTGCTGCTCACCTGGGACAGGGGCAGCACCGAATCGCAGACCAAGCAGCCCCCGGCCCCTTCCGCCTCCGCGCCCGCCGCTCCGCCCGCGGCGGCCGCTCCGCCCGCGGCGGCCGATCCGGACGGCCCCGGCGTACTTCGCCAGGGCGCCACCGGCCCCGAAGTGACCGAACTCCAGGAACGGCTGCGGAAGATCCCGAACGTGTACCAGGACGGCGCGACCAGCGGCGAGTACGACGCCACGCTCACCGAGGCCGTCGCACGCTTCCAGCTCTGGTACGGCATCCGGGGCGACGAGACCGGCGTCTACGGCAACGACACCCGCCGCGACCTTGAGTCCCGCACCGCTTCGTAGCCCGTACCTCGACACGTGTGGAAGCGCTCCCAGGCGTCTGGAAACTCATTCTGCGTGAACCGTTGACCAGAAAGCGCTTACCCTCTACGGTCCGTTCAGAACAGTGACCTGGTATCAGGTATCTCGTATATGAGATAGCTGGGCCATGGTCCGTACCACCTGCGGAACCGCACACATCAAAGCCCTATGCCCCGCGCATCGGGTGTGCCTCTGTCTGCGTGCAGCGATCAGATCAGTGAACTACAGCCACATACATGATCCTCAGGTTCTCCTGAAGGGACGCACCCGCATGCGTACTCGTCCCCCACGTACCCGAGTGCACAGATCCACCCTGGCCGCGGCAGCCGCGGCCACCCTGGCGACCGTCACCGTGCTCGTCCTTCCCCAGCCGGCCGGCGCCGCCGAGACCGCCCCCATCGGCTTCGGCGCCGGCACCACCGGCGGCGGCAACGTGACCGCGGTGACCGTGTCGAATCTGGCCGCCTTCAAGACGGCCGTCACGGGCGCGTCGGCGAAGGTGGTCCGGGTCAACGGCCTGATCTCGCTGAGCGGTCAGGTCGACATCGGCTCCAACACCACGGTGCTGGGCGTCGGTTCGTCGTCCGGGTTCACCGGCGGCGGGCTGCGGATCAAGGAGGCGACCAACGTCGTCGTCCGGAACCTCGACATCAGCAAGCCGCTCAAGCCCTCGGACGGGATCACCGTCCAGGAGTCGACGAAGGTGTGGATCGACCACAACTCCTTCTCGGCGGACCGCGATCACGACAAGGACTACTACGACGGTCTGCTGGACATCAACCACGGCTCCGACCACGTGACGGTGTCCTGGAAAACCTTCAAGGACCACTTCAAGGGCTCACTCGTCGGCCACAGCGACAACAACGCCTCCGAAGACACCGGCCACTTGAAGGTGACGTACCACCACAACCACTTCAGCAACGTCTACTCGCGCATCCCCAGCCTGCGCTTCGGCACCGGCCACTTTTACAACAATTACGTGTCCGGCGCCGACACCGCCTGCCACTCGCGCATGGGCGCCCAGATGCTCGTCGAGAACAACGTCTTCCGCTCGACGAAGATCGCGGTCACCACGAACCGCAGCAGCGACGTCGACGGATACGCCAACCTGCGCGGCAACGACCTCGGTGGAGCCGCCACCGAGATCTCGCGGGTCGGCAGCTTCACCAGTCCGCCCTACGGCTACACCGCCGAGCCCGCGTCGTCCGTCGTCGCCTCGGTGACGTCCGGGGCGGGCGCCGGGAAGCTCTGAGGCTCACGCCACGGCAGCCCGGCACCGCAACACGCACTCGCACCACACTCAACCCCTCACCACGACAGAAGGAATCGGGACATGACTTCTGCGACACGATCGCGTGCCCACGGGCGCGCGGCGACCGGCGCACTGGCCGCACTCGGCTTAGCTGTTGGCATGATCATGACCACCGGTGCCTCCCCGGCGAGCGCCGCCACCTGGCCGACCCCCAACGGCAGCCAGGGCACCTCCTCCACCATCTCCGTGTCCGGCACCAAGGACTACGGCATGAAGCAGTTCTACGGCACCGGGGACCTGGCCGGCGACGGCCAGGAAGAGGGCCAGGACCCGATCTTCGAGCTCGAGCCCGGCGCGACGCTGAAGAACGTCATCATCGGCGCGCCCGGCGCCGACGGCATCCACTGCAAGGGCAACTGCACGCTGCAGAACGTGTGGTGGGCGGACGTCGGCGAGGACGCCGCGACGTTCCGTGGCGGCTCCACGTATAACGTGATCGGCGGTGGCGCCAAGAAGGCCGCCGACAAGGTCTTCCAGCACAACGGGCCCGGCACGGTGAACATCTCCAACTTCGCCGTGCAGGAGTTCAAGACGCTGTACCGCTCGTGCGGAGACTGCTCCACGCAGCACACGCGCAAGGTCAACCTCAGCAACATCGAGGTGACCGGCACCGGATCCACCGCCCGCCTGGTCGGCATCAACGTCAACCGCAATGACGTGGCGACGCTGCGCGGCATCACGATCCTCAACGACGGCAGCCGCAAGGTCATCCCCTGCCAGAAGTACAACAACAACTCCGCCGTCGGAACGGGCCCCGACAGCACGAACTGCAAGTACAGCAACTCGGACATCACCTACAGGTAGGCCCCACTCCCAGGTAGTCCTCCCACGGTGACAGCGGCCGTACGAAGCGTCCCCGCACGGCGCTTCGTACGGCCGCCCCCGCGTGAGCGGGCCAGGAGATACGTACGCGTGCGGTCCCGAACGCCCGTATACGTGCCAGAATCGCACCGTGGATCGGGGGGTCCTCGAGAGAGACCACGAGCTGGAGCGACTGGCCGCCGCCGCGCGGGACGCGGCGGACGGAGCCGGTTCGGTGGCGCTCGTCTTCGGAGAGGCCGGTATCGGCAAGTCGAGCCTGGTGAAGGCCATGCCGAGCGTGCTGCCCGCCGGGGCTCGCGTCCTGGTGGGGGAGTGCGACGACCTCGCGACCCGGCGGCCACTCGGACCGTTCCGCGACCTCGTCGGAAGCGTCGGTACGGAGCTGGCGCGGGCGCTCACTCAGGGCGGCGACCGGGCCCGGGTGTACGACGCCTTGCGCGCGGAGCTGACCGCCGCCCCGCACCCGGCGGTCCTCGTCGTCGAGGACGTGCACTGGGCGGACGAGGCCTCGCTCGATGTGCTGCGGTTCCTTGTGCACCGGGTGGAGCGGCTCCCGGCCGTCCTGGTGCTGACGTACCGGGACGACGAACTGGACCGCGCCCACCCCGTCCGCCACCTCCTCGGCCAGGTGTCCCGAGCCGAGCGCGTGCACCGCCTCCCGCTGCCCCGGCTCTCCGTCCAGGCCGTACGCCGGCTCAGCGCGGCCAGCCGGCTGGACCCGGCTCAGGTGTACGCGGTGACGTCGGGCAACCCGTTCTTCGTCGCCGAGGTGCTGGCCGCCGGCGGCACGGGTGGCGTGCCGCCGACCGTGGTCGACGCCGTACTGGCCCGGCTGCGCGGCCTCGACGACCGCACCCGGGACGCCCTGGAGCAGCTCGCCGTGGTGCCCTCCGCTCTCGAACGCCCGCTGGTCGA
Organism: Streptomyces ureilyticus; assembly: GCF_011045025.1. Classification (GTDB taxonomy): domain Bacteria; phylum Actinomycetota; class Actinomycetes; order Streptomycetales; family Streptomycetaceae; genus Streptomyces; species Streptomyces ureilyticus. Next base: position 16,884 of record NZ_JAAKZX010000034.1, on the reverse strand, counting down.
CGCGCTGCTCACGGACGGCGCGGCCGAGCTGGCGGCGGCCGAGCGGCGCGGAATGCTGACCAACACCCCCGAACGGACGGTCTTCCGCCACGAGTTGATCCGCCGCGCCATCGCCGACTCGCTGCCCGCCGCACGCCGTATCGAACTCAACCGGGCCGTGCTCGCCGCACTCGTCGCCGCCCCCGGCTCCGACCCCGCCCGCGTCGTCCACCACGCGGCGGAAGCCGGCGATCAGGAAGCCGTCGTGCGGTACGGGCCCGACGCGGCACGCGACGCCGCCGAGGCGGGAGCGCACCGCGAAGCAGCGGCCCATCTGCGGCTCGTCCTGCGGCACCGCGACCGTTTCGGCGCGGCCGAACTGGCCGCCCTGCTCGAGCGGTACGCCGTCGAGAGTTACACCATCGCGGACTCCAAGGCGGCCGTCAGCGCGGAGCGGGACGCGGTCGACCTGCGCCGGTCCCTCGGTGACACCCGGGCGCTCGGCGCCGACCTGCGTTGGCTGTCCCGGATCCACTGGTGGGCGGGCGACGCCGATGAGGCGCAGCGCGCCGCGCGGGAGGCCATCGTCGTGGGCGAGGGGGCGGGCGACGACCGGCTGCTCGCCCTGGCCCTCAGCAACACCTCGCAGCTGCACATGCTCTCCGAGCGCCACGCCGAGGCCATCGACTTCGGCGAACGCGCCATCGCCCTGGCCCACCGCACCGACGACCCGGCGATCCTCGCGCACGCCCTCAACAACGTGGGCTCCGCACGCTGGCGGTCCGGTGACCCCCTCGGCCGCGCCCAGGTGGAGGAGAGCCTGAAGGTGGCCCTGTCCGCCGGCGAGATCGACCACGCCTGCCGCTCGTACGCCAACCTCATCTGGTCCCTCCTGGAAAACCTGCAGTACGCCGAGGCCGACCGCTTCCTTGCCCCGGCCATGGAACTGGCTGACCGGGCCGAACACCTCGGCTTCCTCAGCTACTTCCACGTCGAGCTGGCGCTGCGCCGGTTCGCCGCCGGAGCCTGGGACGACGCCGAGCAGCACGCCGAACTCGGCGCCCACGAGTTCGTACCCGCCCGCTGCCCCGCACTGACCGTTCTCGCGCGGGTTCGCATCCGGCGCGGCGGGAGCGGCGCCGGCGAACTGCTGGACCAGGCATGGGAGATCGCCGTACACACGCGTGAGCTCCAGCGCATCGGACCGGTCGCGGCGGCCAGGGCCGAGGCCGCCTGGCTGCGTGGAGACCGGCCTGCGGTCGTGGACGCCGCCGCTGAAGCCTTCGAGCAGGCGCGCACACTGGCCGCCGCACCGTACCGGGCAGAGCTCGGATACTGGCTCACCAAGGCCGGACATCCCATCCCGCCGGACGGCTCGGACCATCCGTACGCCCTCCAGAGCGCCGGCCGGTGGCGGGAGGCGGCGCGGGCCTGGCGGGCGGCCGGCTGCCCGTACGAACACGCCGCCGCGCTCGCCGAGAGCCCGGAACCGGAGGGCAAGCTGGCCGCGCTGTCCGCCCTGGACGCGCTGGGTGCGCGGCCGCTCGCCCGGCTGCTCCGCGGTGAGCTGCGCCGGCTCGGCGTACGGCACATCCCGCGCGGTCCGCTCGCCGCGACCCGCGACAATCCCGCCGGTCTCACCGAGCGCCAGCTCCAGGTCATGCGGTTGCTCGCCCAGGGGCTCACCAACTCCGAGATCGCAGAGCGGCTCGTGCTGTCGGTCCGTACCGTCGACAACCATGTCTCCGCCGTACTGGACAAACTGGGCGCCCGCACCCGACGCGAGGTCTCCGTCCAGGCCACAGAGCTGGGCCTGCTCCCCAGCGCCGAGACCTAGGTAGCCGCCGTCGCCGAGCTGGGTGACGGTCACGGATATCCGCGTCCCGGGCGCCGGACTAGAACATGCGGATCGGGCCCGTCGAAGGGCCCCTGACCCGGAACGGGGGACACGCATGTCCATGACTCCGGCACAAGCAGCTCGTCAGGAACTCACCGGATTCACAGGCCAGTTGGTAGGGCCGGACGACTCCGGCTACGACGAGGCCCGCGCCGTCTACAACGCGATGATCGACCGGCGGCCCGCCCTCGTGGCGCGCTGCGGTGACGCCAAGGACGTCTCCCATGCCGTCGGCTTCGCCCGTGACCACGGACTGCCGCTCGCGGTGCGCGGCGGCGGGCACCACGGCGCGGGCCTGGGGACCTGCGACGACGGTGTGGTCGTCGATCTGTCCCCGCTCAAGGACATCGAGGTCGACCCACGGGCCCGTACCGTCCGCGTCGGCGGAGGCTGCGTCTGGGGTGAAGTGGACCGCGCCACCCACGAGCACGGTCTGGCCACGCCGAGCGGCATCATCTCCACGACCGGCGTCGGCGGTCTCACCCTGGGCGGCGGCCTCGGTCATCTCAGCCGTAAGTGCGGGCTGACCATCGACAATCTCCTGGAGGCCGAACTCGTCCTGGCCGACGGCGCGCACGTGCGCGCGAGCGCGGACGAGAACACCGACCTGTACTGGGCGATCCGCGGCGGCGGCGGAAACTTCGGCGTCGTCACCTCGTTCCTGTTCCGCCTGCATGAGGTGAGCACGGTCGTCGCCGGGCCCACCTTCTGGCCCGTGGAACTCGGCGCCGAAGTCCTCACCGCCTACCGGGACTTCATCCCGCACGCGCCCCGCGACCTCAACGCCTTCTTCCTCTTCGGCTCCGTCCCGCCGGCCCCGCCGTTCCCCGAGGAACTGCACCTGCGCAAGATCGCCGGCGTCGTCTGGTACTACGCCGGCGAGGACACGGACGCGGCGGCACGGGTCATGGCACCGTTGCTCGACGCACTGCCCACGCCCCTGCTGCACGCCCCCGCGCCGATGCCGCACCCCGCGATCCAGTCCGCGTTCGACGGCCTCTACCCGCCCGGCGACCAGTGGTACTGGCGCGCGGACTTCGTCAACGACATCCCCGGCGACGCGATCGGCCCGCACGCCAAGTTCGGCGCCGAACTGCCGACCTGGAAGTCGACGATGCACCTGTACCCGATCGACGGCGCCGTCCACGACCTCGCACCGACGGACACCGCCTGGAGCTACCGCGACGCACGCTGGGCGTCCGTCTACGCGGGCGTGGACTCCGACCCGGCCAATGCCGAGGCCATCAAGCACTGGACGGTCGACTACTTCGACGCCCTGCACCCGTTCTCGGCGGGCGGCGCGTACGTGAACATGATGATGGACGAGGGTCAGGAGCGCGTACGTGCGAGCTACCGCGACAACTACGCCCGACTGGCCCGCGTGAAGGCCGACCGTGATCCGGGGAACCTGTTCCGGCTCAACCAGAACATCCAGCCGGCCGGGGGCTGATGATCAATCAGCGTGCCGCATCACGGCTTGCGGGCGACGCCCCCGTAGACGTCCGTGGGCTCGGGCGACGTCCCGGGCTCCGGGCGCCACAGGGGGCAGGACACGATGCCGGGCTCCAGCAGTTCGAGACCCTCGTAGTACGCGGAGACCTGCTCCGGGCTGCGCAGCACGTACGGGATGGCGCCCGTGTCGTCGTAGCCCTCCTGGGCCTCCTTGAGGGCGGCGTCGGTGTCGGTGCTGTCGTAGTGCACGAAGTAGCTGCCCGAGGGGAGGGCGGCCTGGAGGCGGCTGACGATCGACTTGGCCTCCTCGTACTTCTGGATGTGGCCGAGGATGCCCATGAGCATCAGCGCGACGGGCTTGGTGAAGTCCAGGATCTCGCCCGCCTGCGCGATGATCTTCTCGGGCTCGCGCAGATCCGCGTCGATGTAGTTGGTGGCGCCCTCGGGGGTGCTGGTCAGCAGGGCCTGGGCGTGGCGGAGCACCAGCGGGTCGTTGTCCACGTAGACGATGCGGGACTCGGGTGCCACACGCTGCGCGACCTGGTGGGTGTTGTCGTACGAGGGCAGTCCCGTGCCGATGTCCAGGAACTGGCGGATGCCGAGCTCGCCGGCCACGAGGGTCACCGTGCGGATCAGATAGTCACGGGAGGCGCGGGCCATGGTCTCGATGTTCGGCGCGGTCTCGCGGTAGGCGTCGCCCGCCACCCGGTCGATCTCGTAGTTGTCCTTGCCGCCCATCCAGTAGTTCCAGATGCGGGCCGAGTGCGGCACCGTGGTGTCGATCTTGGACAGGGCGTCCTGGTCGGGGTGGGACTGGGCTTCTGCCATCAGAATTCTCCTGCCGTGCGTCACGGGTCTGTGCTCAACTTACCGTCAACTTCCCTGCGCATCGCCCCAGTTGAAAAGGGGACGAGTCAGGCGCACGGATCGGAGGGCCGAGGCCGCCGACATCCACGGTGACGACGGCGACGTGCTGGGCGAGGGTGCGGAATGCCCGTTCGTACGCGCTGACCGCCTGGGCGCCTTCCGTGTCCTGCTGGTTCTGAGGCGCCGTCTGCTTTTGAGCTGCCGTCAGATGGACGAGGGCGCCGTCTCGTTCGGCGATCGCCTCGGCGAAATCCAGGGCCTGGATCCAGGTCACCCGGGAGTGTCCCCGGCGCAGCGGCCCGTAGACGAGTTCGTGGATGATGCTGCCGTCGACCGCCAACAGGCCCGGTGCGGCGAGGAGTTCACGGTACGGGCGGCAGGGGTCCACCTGGTGCGGCTGTACCCCTGCATGTCTGATGAGGAATCCGTGGCGGGCGAGTTCGGTGAGCAGACGGCTCCTGCCGATGCCCTCAGGGCCGTCGACGACCAGCGTTCGACACTGGGTGACGGCCTGATGGAGCGTGTGCATACCACTCCCTCCGGACGACCGACTTCCTCAGTGTGGCCGGGCGACCCGCACGAGGGGAGTCCGCGTGCGGGTTTCCCGGGTGGCCTCAGGCGACCAGGAAGTCCGCCTCGCCGGACTTCGCGCCCTCCAGGAACGTCAGCATCTCGTCCCGGGTGTAGATCAGTGCGGGACCTTCCGGGTCGGTGGACTGGCGGACGGCGACGCTGCCGTCGGGCAGCCGCTTGGCTTCGACGCAGCTCCCGCCGTTCGTGCCGCTCCAGGGCTTGTGCCAGCCCTCGGTGCCCAGGTCGGTGGCCGGCATGCCGCTGTAGATGGGGCCCTTGGCGTTCATTCGTCCAACTCCTTGCGCAATTTACCCAGGATGTCCCTGGTTCGAGCGACCGGTTCCGCCTGCACGGACATCCGGTCCATAACTTCGAGATACGTGACGACGTCGGCGGGCTGATCGACATAGACCGCGCCGGCGAGGCTTTCGGTGTAGACGACGTCGGGAAGCTCGGAGAAACCGAAACGGAAGTAGTGGAACGGGCCGTATGCGCCGGGATGTGCTCCCGTGTCGAGGCCGATGATCTGGATCCGGACCTTCGGCAGGTCCAGCGCCTCCTCCAGCCGGTCGATCTGAGCCCGCATCACCTGGCGTCCGCCCACCGGGCGGCGCAGCACCGACTCCTCCAGGATGGCCCAGATGGCGGGTGACTCCGGCTTGGCGAGCAGGTCCTGACGCTTGAGGCGCAGGGTGACCCGGCGCTCTATGTCCTCCTTCGACTCGTTGGGGAACCCCACCCGCATCAGTGCGGTGGCGTAGTCGTGCGTCTGCAACAGGCCCGGGACGTAGTGGGGTTCGTAGAGGCGGATGACGCTGGCTTCGCTCTCCAGGCTCACGTAGGCGCTGAACCACTCGGGCAGTACGTCGCGGTACTTGTACCACCAGCCGGGCTGGTTGGCCTCCCTGGCCAGGTTGAGGAAGTCGTCGATCTCCGCCGCCGGAACCCCGTAGGTGCGCAGCAACTCCTTTACGTACGGGATGCGTAGGCCGACCTCGGCCTTCTCTATCCGCCGGACCGTCAGAGGGGTCACCTCGATGGCCCGTGCCGCGTCCTCGAACGAGACCCCGGCCTGCTCCCGCAGCTGCCGAAGCCGCTTGCCGAGAACCATCCGCAGGACTGTCGGCGCGTTGCCGCCAGAGCGGTTGTCGCTCACGTCCACCCTCCCGGAACGGCCGTCACAGCCAGCAGTGTGCCACGTCGGCACTGACAGAGACAGGGAGTTGCGGATAGTTCTGAAATTATCAGAACGCGTGTTGCGAGTTGTGCGTGGATGCCGTCATAGTGACGGAGTGACCTGTCGCACAGTCAGCGGCGACGGCGGTCAACCGTGCTCGGCAGTACGGGAGTTGATCGCCCGGCAGGTACGGGGATGCCGCGCACCGTGATGCGAGACCGGGATGGCCACCGTGACCGACGGACAATCAAGGAGTCCGGCCAAGGGCCCCGCGGGGGCCGAAAAGGTGCTGGCCGCCGCCGTTTTGGAGGGTGGCTGCTCGTCCGCGTCTGTAGCGCTCCCGGTCGGTGAGCCGGCCCGCCGGGCACGGCCCGAGGAGGTCGCCCCGGTCGCGGTCGGCGAGCCTGCCGGCCCTCTGCGCACCGTGGTCCCCGCCCAGCCGTCGCGTGCCTCCACCGCCGACCGTTCGCCGGTCCTGCCGCGGCTGTGTGCGGTGGGTGCGGCCGAGGAGTCCGGGCGCGGACTCGCCCTCGTGGCCGCGCTGTCCGACGACTGGGGTGTCGCACGGCCCGCCCTCGGTACCACGGGCAAGAGCGTGTGGTTCACGCTGACGCTTCGGGAGCCCTCATGAACGGCATCGGTGCTTCAAGGCACTTGACCCAGGACGCGCCACACGAGGAGCAAACCGGCCTGGCGCACGACGCACCTCAGGGCTCGGGCACGGCAGTGCTTCCCGCGCTGGCCTCCGCCCTCGCCTGCGAACTCGTCCGCAGGGCGGAGGAGGAACAGCGGCTCATGCGGCAGGCACAGCGCAATCGCACGCCCGGCCTGCGCCGCAGCATCCTCGACTGCCGCAAGGACAACGCCGAGGCGCTCAAGGCGATCGTCCGCCGGCACGGCTGGCCGACCGCCGACCTGGTGGGCGCTCAGGCGTCGACGGCGGCCCTGATGATCCTGCTGCACGCCCCGGATCTCGACTTCCAGCTCAGCTGCCGCGACCTGATCGCCCAGGCCACGGCGGACGGCCGCTGCCCCGCGCTGCACCACGCCTACATCGCCGACCACTGCGCCGTCGAGCTGGGCCAGCCGCAGTACTACGGCACGCGCATCGACCCGGCGACGTTCCGCCCGTACCCGACCCGCTGCCCGGACACCCTCGACGAACGTCGCCGGGATGTCGGTCTGGCCCCGCTGGAAGAGCAGATGCGGATGCTGCGTCACGGGGCATGAACTGGGATGGGACGGCGGCCCGTTCGCGCCACCGACGGTCCGAGTGTTCAGCCTGACGTGGTCGTCCCCGGCTCGATCAGACCTTCGCGGTAGGCGAGGGCCACGGCCTCGGTGCGGCTGGCGGCGCCCAACTTGGCGAGGATGTTGGAGACATGGACGCTCGCCGTCTTGCCGGTGATGAACAGCTCCTCGCCGATCTGGCGGTTGGTGCGGCCGTGGGCGAGGAGCCGCAGGACGTCGTTCTCGCGGGCGGTCAGCGCAGGGGCCCCGGCTGCCGTGGGTGGGGTCTCCGCGAGGCGGCCCCGCCGGATGAGTGCGTCCACACTGTCGCGCAGCGGAACGGCGCCGAGCCGGTCGGCCGTGTCCCGCGTGGCGCGCGCCTGCTCGGCGGCCTCTTCACGGCGATCCGCCGCCAACAGCGCCTCCGCGATGCGGAGTTGGCAACGGGCCCGCTCGTAGACATCTCCGTAGCCGAACGCGGCGACGGCCTTCTCCCAGGCTTCGACATCCGGCCCGCTGGTGGCCCGTGCCCATTCCGCCTCCGCGCGGGCCAGCCAGGCCAGACCCTCCGGGCCCTGCCGTTCACCGTCCTCTCCCTTGGTAGCCGTGGCCCGGGCCAGCTCCACCAGTTCCGTGGCCGTGTCCGTCCAGCGGAGAGCGGCCGCTTCGTCGCCGGTCAGCCGCAGCTCAACGGCCGCGTCCGCGACGGCGGACAGGGCGAGGGCTGCGAGCCGGACGGCGACATCGGGCCGCTCCGCGCCGGATTCGTCGGTCAGCGCTTCGAGCGTCGTACGCACCCGCTCGACGGCCGCTTCCGGCTCACCTCGCTGGGCCGCGGTGTCGGTGAGCACAATGCCCGCGACGAGGGTGGCCATCCAGTCGAACGGTCCGTCGAGGAGGGCGCGGGCCCGCTCGGCGGCCGTCCGGTCGCCGCGGGCCAGAGCAACGTACAGCGCGGGGCCGATCGCGAAACCGCTCGCCGTCGGCAGCCGTTCGGCTTCTGTGGCCGCCGATTGGACGCATTCGTCCCAGCGGCCCAGGGTGTAGAGCACCACGGTGCGCAGGTAGAGCATCTCCAGTGCGTACGGCGAGTAGTGGAGCCCGGTGCGCTCCGCGCGCTCCAGTCCGTCGGAGAGCCAGGCGAGGCACTCGTCCGGGTCGCCGGATTCGTACGAACCGATGGCGAGATTGAACAGCGCGCGCATTTCGACGGGCACGTTGCCGGCCCGACGGGCCAGCTCCCGCGCCTCCCGTAGCCGGGAACGCCCTTGCGGAGTGCGGCGATTGTGTGTTTCGAGACTCGTCAGGGAGATCAGCAGATCGGCCTGCGCGTCGGCCACGCCGAGTTCCTCGGCGACGCGCAGGGCCTGGCGCGCGACCTGGCGGCCGACCTCGTACTCGCCCACTTGATGCGCCGCCTTGACATGGGTGGCCGCGGCCCACACCCAGGTCGGCGACTCCGGCTCCGCGGAGATCAGGTCGAGTGCCTCGCTGCTGTACCTGAACGCCGCTTTCAGGCTGTCGGCCCGTATCAGATTGCCCGCGAGGGTGTACCGGACGCGGACGGCGAGTTCGGCGTCCGTGTCTGAGCCGACCCGGGCGAGCGCGGAACGGGTGAGCGCGACCGCCCGGTGGGTCTCGCCGGCGTGCGCTGCCGCGGCCGAGGCACGCAGGGTGAGCGCCACCGTGTCGCCGGCGCCCTCCGGCAGTGCGGAGCGGGGCACCGCCGGCCACAGATCGAGGGCGGCCTCGAGGTGGCGGAGTTCCTCCGCGGGGGCGCCGATCCGCCCGGCGTGGTCGGCAGCCTCGAGTGAGGCCGCGAGGGCGTCGGCCAGGTCGTGGCTCTCGCGGGAGTGGTGGGCGCGCTCCGCCGCGCTCTCGGCCTTGTGGCCCCGCGCGGCCAGCAGCCGGGCGAACTGTCGGTGCAGCCGCACCCGTTCGCCCGGCAGCAGATCGGCGTAGACGGCTTCGCGGATGAGGGCGTGCCGGAAGGAGTACGTGTCGTCCTCGCCGGGGACGAGGAGCTGTCGGCCGACGGCCTCGCGCAGCGCCGACTCCAATTCCTGCTCGGGCAGGCCGACGGCGTCGCGCAGCAGCTCGTGCTCGACGCGGCGCCCGGCGACGGCCGCCGTGCGCAGTACCTGCTGGGCGGTGCCGGACAACTGCTCGAAGCGGATGAGGAGGACGTCGGCGAGGCCACTGGGCACGGCGGATGCCGGAGTGGACCCGCCGGGGCCGGGCAGGGTGTCGGCGGTGGCGGCGAGCAGTTCCTCCGCGTAGAAGGCGTTGCCCTCGGCGCGCTCGACGATACGGCGGACGGTGGCGTCCGGCAGCGGAGCGGCCCGCTGGGCGCGTACCAGCCGGGCCACCTCGGGATCGGGCATCGGCCGCAGTTCGAGGCGGTCGACGGCGGGCAGCCGCACCAGTTCGGCCAGCAGCGGGCGCAGCGGGTGGCGGCGGTGCAGATCGTCGGCCCGGTACGACGCGAAGAGTGCCAGGCGGTGGGTGGGGGAGCCGCCCGCAGCCCGCTGAAGAATGCCCCGGCTGAGCAGGAAGCGCAGCAGGTCGCGGGAGGACTGGTCGGCCCAGTGCAGGTCCTCAAGGACCAGCAGCAGGGAACTGACCTCAGAGAGGTCGGCCAGCAGAGCGGCCATGTCCTCGAACAGCTGCGGCCGGCTGCCCGCGTCCCGTACGGCACCGCCGCCGTCGCCGAGCAGTCGGCCGACCACGGGATGCTTCGCCAGGGCGGCAGAGAACCGGTCGTCGGCGGCGAGCACGCCGACGACCTCGGTGAACGGCAGATACGGCAGGCCGACGTCACCGAGATCGACACAGTGCCCCGTGAGAACGGTCATGCCGCTCTCCGCGGCGTGCCCGGCGGCCTCGGCCAGCACGCGCGTCTTGCCCACACCGGCGTCCCCGGCCACCAGCACGGCATGCGCCTCACCGGCCCGGGCACGCTCCAATACCCGGGTCAGACGGGCGAGTTCGTCCTCGCGGCCGATGAACGGCGTGGTGAATGCGGTGGTCGGCACGGAACCATCCTGGCACGCGCCTCTGACACGGCCCGGCGAATATTCAGCCCAGCGCCCGGTCGAGGTTGAACGCGGCGCTGATCAGGGCGAGGTGGGTGAAGGCCTGCGGGAAGTTGCCCTGCTGCTCGCCGGTGTGGCTGATCTCCTCCGCGTACAGGCCGAGATGGTTGGCGTAGGTGAGCATCTTCTCGAAGGTCAGCCGGGCCTCGTCGAGCCGGCCGGCCCGGGTCAGTGCCTCGACGTACCAGAAGGAGCAGATGGAGAAGGTGCCCTCCTCGCCGCGCAGACCGTCCGGGCTGGCCAAGGGGTCGTAGCGGTAGACGAGCGAGTCGGACACCAGGTCGGCGCTGAGCGCGTCCAGCGTGGAGAGCCACTTCGGGTCGCTGGGGGAGAGGAACTTCGCCAACGGCATCATCAGGACCGAGGCGTCGAGCACATGGTCGTCCTCGTGCTGGACGAACGCCTGCCGGGTCGTGGACCAGCCGTTCTTCATGATCCGCCGGTAGATCGTGTCGCGGACCCGCCCCCAGTGGGACAGATCGGCGGGCAGGCCGCGGCGCCTGGCGATGCGCATGGCGCGCTCGATGGCCACCCAGCACATCAGGCGGGAGTACAGGAAGTTCTTGCGTCCGCCGCGTGTCTCCCAGACGCCCTCGTCGGGCTGGTCCCAGTGCTCGCAGACCCAGTCGACCAGGGCGCAGACCGCGTCCCAGTGGTCGCTGGAGATGGGCTCGCCCCACTTGTCGTAGAGGTAGATCGAGTCGATGAGGGCTCCGTAGATGTCGAGCTGCAGCTGGCCGGCCGCGCCGTTGCCGACACGTACGGGTGCGGAGCCTCGGTGTCCCTCCAGGTGGTGCAGTTCGCGCTCGGGCAGCTCGGTGCGTCCGTCGATGCCGTACATGATCTGCAGGGGGCCCGAGGGCCCGTCGCAGTCCCGGTCGACGCGCTCGGACAGGAAGTCCATGAACGCCTTGGCTTCGCTGGTGAAGCCGAGCCGCAGCAGTGCGTAGACGCAGAAGGCGGCGTCCCGGACCCATAGATAGCGGTAGTCCCAGTTGCGTTCGCCGCCGATCTGCTCGGGCAGGCTGGTCGTCGGGGCGGCCACCATCGCGCCGGTCGGGGCGTACGTGAGCAGCTTGAGGGTCAGCGCGGAACGGTGCACCATCTCCCGCCACCGGCCGCGGTACTGAGAGGCGGACAGCCAGCGCCGCCAGAACGCCACCGTGGCGGCGAACTGCTCCTCCGCCTCGAAGTGCGGGCAGCCGCGCGCCTCGATGCCGCCGTTGACCCGGTCGAGCGCGAAGACCGCGCTCTCGCCCTGGCTGAGCTTGAACTCCGCGGTCACGTCGAGGTCGTCGCACTCGACCGGAACGGTGGCGGTCAGCGCGAGCGAGAGGTCTTCGGACTCGAACAGCGCCCCGTCGTCGAGCTGCCGCAGGGTGTGCGGCTGAGCTCCGTAGCCGAACCTGGGCGCGATCCGGGCGCGGAACGGGATGGATCCCCGTACGCAGACCACCCGCCGGATCAGCCGGTGCCGGTCGGCCTCGGCCGCCGCGGTCGTCTCGTCGGCGACCGGCATGAAGTCATGTACCTCGCCGACCCCGTCCTCGGTGAGGAAGCGGGTGATGAGCACGTTGGTGTCCGGGAAGTAGAACTGCTTCGTCGTCGCCGGTACGGCGGCGGCCAGCTCGAAGGACCCGCCGCGGTCCGCGTCGAGAATCGAGCCGAAGACACTCGGAGCGTCGAACGACGGACAGCAGTACCAGTCGATCGTGCCGTCGGTGCCCACCAGCGCGACGGTGCGCAGATCGCCGATCAGCCCGTGCTCGGCGATGGGCAGGTAACGGGCGGACCCGGCCGATCCCGGGTACGACGGTGTCTGTTGCGGAGGTGGCGGATCGATCATCCCTGCGGCCTTCTCTCAATCAGCGCAGCGTGTCCGCCCAGTTCGCCGGAACCCGGCCGACGGGCCCGGGCGAGGGCTGGTCCGGCGGGCGGCTGACCGGGGGAGCGAGGGCGGGGCCGGACTCGTACAGCTCGGAGGTCGCGTAGTTCCAGAACCAGGCCTCACCAGGTTCGAAGCTGCGCACGACGGGATGGCCCGTGGTACGGAAGTGGGCCGTGGCGTGCTGCGCGGGGGAGCTGTCGCAGCAGCCGATGTGGCCGCACTGGGCGCACCGCCGCAGATGGACCCACCAGCCGCCGACCTCACCGCACTCGACGCATCCGGTGCCGCTCGGCACAGCGGCGGGGTCGATTCCGGCCGCAGTGGTCATGACGCCTCCTGAGGGGTCTCGAAATCCGCGGCAGAGGCCCCGGAATCCACGGCAGGGGCCTCGGGATCCGCGGCCGTGAGCGGAAGAAAGACCCGGAAACGGGTGTCGCCGGGCACGGAGTGCACCTCCAGGTGCCCGTGGTGCTTGTTCACCACGATGCGCCAGGAGATGTCCAGACCGAGACCGGTGCCCTCGCCCACGGCCTTCGTCGTGAAGAACGGATCGAAGATACGGCCGCGGATCTCCTCCGGCACCCCCGGTCCCGTATCGCGGAACTCGACGAGCAACTGCTCCCGCTCCAGGGCCGTCCGCACGGTCAACGTGCCTTCGCCACCGACGCCGTTCATCGCGGAGACCGCGTTGTCGACGATGTTCGTCCATACCTGGTTGAGCTCGCCGGGGTACGTGGGAATCTTCGGCAGCGTACGGTCGTACTCCTTGTCCACCGTGATCCGCGAGCCGATCTTCCCGGACAGCATCAGCAGCGTGCTGTCGAGGAGTTCGTGCACATCGCAGATCTGGTAGGGCGCCCGGTCGAGCTGGGAGTACTGCTTGGCCGCGTTCACGAGGTTCGAGACACGGGTCGTGGAGTCCTCGATCTCGTTCATGAGGAGCTCGGTCTCGATGGTGTAGTTGAGCCAGCCCACGGCCCCTTGCAGCATCTCCGGGTCGACGGCTGCCGCGACCCGCTCCAGCCAGTCGGTGTCGAGCCCGGCCTGCACGAACGTCGGGGCGATCTGCCAGCCGCCGTCGATGCCGTGATCGTCGAGCCAGTCGGTGAGCGCGTCCTCGCGGTCGGAGGCTTCGAGGGGGCTCAGGGCGGGTGCCTTGGCGACCCGTTCGGCCGTGCTCTCCTGGATGTCGATCAGCGTTTTCAACGCCTCACGGTGGTACGGACCCGAGGCGATGACCCCTAGTTTGTGGCGCATGTGCGCGACCCGGTCCCGCAGCGTCGAGGTGGCCCGCACCGCGGCCGCCGCCGGATTGTTGAGCTCATGCGTCAGCCCCGCGGACAGCGAGCCGAGCGCCAGCAGCCGCTCGCGCTGGTTGATCGTCCGCTGCGTGTTCTGGCTGCCGAAGAACAGCCCTTCCAGCAGATGTACGGCCATGGGGAACCAGTCCGCCAGGATCGCCGCGAACGTCTCGGCGGGCAGGACGAAGAACCGCGAGGGTTCGGTGACCCGCAGAGAGCCCTTGTAGCGCGACTGATCCGGCATGGCCAGATAGGCCTGCATGGCGCCCGCGTACACCCCGCGCTGGGACGTGCGGTTGATCTCCACGTCGTCGGCGCCGACCCGCCGGGACATCACCAGCGTGCCTTCGAGGAGTACGAAGAAGCAAGTGGCCGGCTCACCCTCCCGGTACACATAGCCGGGCTCGAACCGCTCCACCCGGCCCTCGCGGCACAGCCGCGCCAGCTGATCGGCGTCCAGCTTCTCGAACAGGAACAGCGTGCCGAGTTCCGCCGCGTCGCATGGCATCGGCTGCCCGCTCACGACTGCTCCAGATACCGGTGGACGAGCATCACGGCCATGGCTCCCTCTCCGACGGCGGAGGCGACACGCTTGGCGGACTCGGCGCGCGCGTCGCCCGCCACGAACACCCCGGGCACATTGGTCTCCAGGTGGTACGGCGGCCGGTCCAGCTCCCAGCCCGCCGGTGGCCGCCCGTCGGCGGTCAGGTCGGGCCCGGCGACGATGAACCCGCGGTCGTCCCTGAGCACCGTGCCGTCCAGCCAGTCGGTGAGCGGGGCCGCGCCGATGAACACGAACATCCATTGCGCGTCGACGAGTTCGGTGTGCCCGCTCTCGACGTCGCGCAGGGTGAGCTGTTCCAGATGGCCCGAGCCGTGCGCCGCCTCGACGACCGTGCCCGTACGCACCGAGATGTTGGGCGCGTCCGTGATCTGCTGGATCAAGTAGTGCGACATCGAGTCGGACAGGGAGGCGCCGCGGACCAGCAGGGTGACCGACTTGGCGCCCTTGGCCAGGTGCATGGCGGCCTGCCCGGCGGAGTTGGCGCCGCCCACGATGTACACATCGTGTCCCTGGCAGGCGGCGGCCTCGGTCAGTGCCGAGCCGTAGAAAACTCCGCATCCGGTCAGGTCTTCCACTCCGGGCGCCGCCAGCTGCCGGTACGTCACGCCCGTCGCCAGGATCACGCAGTGCGCGGCGACCGCGGAGCCGTCGGAGAACCGCACGGTGCGCGCCGCACCGTTGACCTCAAGACCGGTGACGTCGCGCGCGGTCAGGATCTCGGCCCCGAACTTCGTCGCCTGACGCCGGGCCCGGTCGGTGAGCTGGGAGCCGGACACGCCGTCCGGGAAGCCGAGATAGTTCTCGATACGGGAGCTCTGTCCCGCCTGTCCGCCGGTGGCCGTCCGCTCCACGAGCACGGTCCGCAGCCCCTCCGAGGCGCCGTACACGGCCGCGCCGAGCCCCGCAGGACCGCCGCCGATGACGACGAGGTCGTAGAAGTCCGCCGTCGGCGTCGTGGCCAGACCCACCCGGTCGGCCAGCTCCGGATCCTCCGGCTCGACGAGCGCGGTGCCGTCCGCGGTGACGACCAGGGGCAGCCGCTGCTCGTCCTGCCCGGCGGCGGCCAGCAGCCGCCGGCCCTCCGGCTCGTCGCACGAGTACCAGCGGTACGGCACCTGGTTCCGCGCCAGGAACTCCCGTACCCCCGACGAACGCGCCGACCAGCGGTGCCCGACGACCTTCGTGATCGGCACCGGCCGGTGATCGGCGGCCCGCCATGCGTCCAGCAGATCGTCCAGTACGGGATAGAGCTTCTCCTCCGGCGGATCCCAGGGCTTGAGGAGATAGTGGTCGAGGTCGACGACGTTGATCGCGTCGATGGCCGCGTTCGTGTCCGCGTATGCGGTCAGCAGCACCCGGCGCGCGGCCGGGTACACGTCCAGCGCCTGCTCCAGGAACTCGATCCCGTTCATCTGCGGCATGCGATAGTCCGCCACGATCACGGCCACCAGATCGCCGCGCAGCTTCAGCTCGCGCAGCGCCTCCAGAGCGCTCTGCGCGGACTCCGCGCGCACGATCCGGTACCCCTCGCCGTAACGCCGCCGCAAGTCGCGGGCCACGGCACGCGAGACCCCCGGGTCGTCGTCCACGGTCAGGATGACGGTCCGGCTTGCTTCGGTGCCCTGTGCCATACGTCTCCCCACCCGAGCGGTCAGCGTCCTGGCGCGGCCTTCACCGCAGCACCGGCTGGTGAATGCCCATCTTATGGGACCGGCCCGCTTGGCTCCGGAATCGGGCGTTCCGTCCGATTCCGGGCTCCGTCACCGGCTCGGTGACGGAGCCCGTTGACCGTGGTGCGCTGGATCAGGGCGTGCGCGCGATCATGCCGTGTGCAGGGTGAGGCCGTAACGGTTGAGGATCTCGTTCACCGGCTGGTACCAGGTCGTGCCGCCGCTGGTGCAGTTGCCCGAACCGCCGGAGGTGACCCCCTGGGCCTGGTCGCCGCTGATGTACGAGCCGCCGGAGTCGCCCGGTTCGGCGCAGACGCTGGTCCTGGTCATCTGGTGGACCGCGCCCTGGCTGTAGTTGACGGTTTCGTTCTTGCCGAGCACGGTGCCGCAGTGCCAGTGCGTGGTCGACCCCGACCGGCAGATGGAGGCGCCGACGGGTGCCTCGGCGGAGCCGCGGACGAGCTGGTCGGGGACGGTGCCCCAGCCGAGCACGACGGGCACCGTCCACCAGCCGCTGCCGACGTTGACCCAGGCGTAGTCGTTCTCCGGGAACGACGACCCCTGGAAGTTGCCGATGTGCGACCGGTCCCAGCCGCTGACAGCGGCTCCGGCCTGGCCGCAGTGTCCGGCGGTGACGAAGCCGCCGTGTACCGAAAAGCCTATGGAGCAACGGACGTTGCCGGTGTAGTAGGGGTCGCCGCCGACCGTGCCGGCGGCGAAGGTCTCTGGCGCCTCGGCGGTCTCTTCGACGGTGACGGGACCTGCGGCGCGGGCCCGCTCGACGAACTCCTGGACATCGTTGTCGGCGCGCTGCGCGCCGATGACGCCCACGACGACCGCGCTGGTCCTGGGATCGACATGCCAGCCGCTGACGCCGTCCGGCGCGGGCAGCCTGTCGATACGCGCCTTGACCGCGTCGAGCTGTCGGGCGCTGTGCTTGACGGTGACGGTACGGACGTTCGCGCCGCTCTCTCGTACGGCGTCGACGGTGGCGTCGGGGGCGGCGGCCGTCACGGCGACGGTCAACTTGCCGCTCTCCGCGTCGAACCAGGAGCCTCCGTATGCCGCTCCGGCGATCCGTCGCGCCTTCGTTTCGACGACTGCCGCCGCCTTCTCGTCGGCCAGTCGCGCCTTGGCCTGGGACTTGGTCAGCCCCAGGTCGCGTCGCATGGCGGAGAGGAGGGTGGGGG
>NZ_JAAKZX010000349.1 GCF_011045025.1 Streptomyces ureilyticus | reverse complement strand
ACACCTTCGCCCGCATGAAGACCTGGAAGATCCTCCGCGACTGCCGCCTCAAAGGCGACGGCGTCCACCACGCCATGCTCGGCATCGCCCGCCTCCACAACCTCACCCTCGCCGGTTGACGAAGAACTGGCAGGTCAACCAACACGTCGTAGATCATTTACGGGACAAGCCTTAGTCAGCCCCTCCCGCACAGCGGGGGAACCTCACATGCACAGAACAGCCGTACCCCGGCCCTCCGGCTGACTGAGCATCATGCTGCTCTGTCTGAGCAGGTCGTCCTGGCCGCTCTACGGCGGGGTCAGCACGTACAGCTGCCGCCGACTGCCGTCGACCTGGGCGGGGTTTGGGCCATGACGTTCTCTCCGGATGGCCTTCTCCTGGCTACCGGACACGGCGCGAAAGCGGTGCAGCTGTGGGACACCGTCGAACAGCGCAGGGCAGGGCCGGCACTCTTCGGACACACCGAGCGGGTGCTGAGCGTGGCCTTCTCTCCCGACGGCCGGCTCTTGGCAACAGGAAGCGAGGACGGAACCGCCCGGCTGTGGGACGTGGACAGCCGGACCCTCATCACAGAATCCCTCGACAGCGCCGGCG
The DNA here is from genome assembly GCF_011045025.1 of Streptomyces ureilyticus. Classification (GTDB taxonomy): domain Bacteria; phylum Actinomycetota; class Actinomycetes; order Streptomycetales; family Streptomycetaceae; genus Streptomyces; species Streptomyces ureilyticus. The sequence goes on along the minus strand of NZ_JAAKZX010000349.1, from coordinate 5,387 downwards.
TCGTCGATAGTCTCCTCTTCGCCCCCGATGGCAACTCCCTCTACATCAAGGGGCGCACGATCCGCCGGTGGGACATCACCGACCCCCGCCAGCCACGCAAGGCGGAGAAGCACTTCGCCAACAACCTCAGCAGCGCACCAGTCCTTTCCACCGACGGCCTGCTGATCACCGGTCACGTTGGAGGCATCGCCCAGCTCTGGGAGGCACAGGAGCAGACAAGGATTGACGCACCCTTGCGCGGCCATGCATCGGACGTCACTGCCCTGGCTCTCGCACCGAGCGGCGACGTGCTCGCCGCTGGCAGCGACGACGTCCAGCTCTGGGACGTACGGACACGCCAGATGATCCACGAGCCTCTGGCGTGCTCGGGTGACATGGTCACAGAGATGGCGTTCTCCAGAGACGGGCGCACCCTCGTAGCCATCAGCGGTGACCGGATATCCGAGGATCCGGAGGAACCGGACTTCAGCTTCAACATCTGGGAAACAACTACCTGGACCAAGCTACCCAGCCCGCACATCGGCCACAGCGGCCACGTGACGGCATCAGCGTTCTCACCGGACAGCAGGCTCTTCGCCACGGGCGGCATAGACGGCCAATTGCGAATCCGCACCCTGCCTACGGCAATGTCGGGTGAGCGGCCGGTGCCGTGATCGGCTCAGAGCGACCCGCAAGAAAGAAAGCCCAGGTCAAACCCAATATTGGCATCCAGCACACGCCAGTACAGATGGTCAGCAGGGTCGTCGCTGAGCGTTCCACCGGCTGCGATGTAGTGATCCGCGAGTTGCATGCCGACGGGCACTCCGTGCAGCAGCACAAGCGCAGTGGAGCAGTGGGCCACGTCCAGGTCACCTCGCGAGCGTCGGCGAGCCAGGCGGCGACCTTCTGCGGCAGACACATAAGAGGCGGTCTCGTCCGCCGCCTTGCCCGTATTCCGGTGTGCGCGGCGGCTGTTCCTTGTGGGGCAAACGACCGGCACACTCAGCGACCGGGCCGGGCTAATGCGCCGAGATCCGACCCGCAGGGGGCCGATGTGAGCGATGAATCCGTCCGGCACCTCCTCCAGACCAGCTGGCAGGACGCGGGCGCTGAAGCCGGGCCGTGCAGAATGGTGGAGTTGGATGCGGACGAGGCACTGAGGCTGATGGACAGTATCCAGCTGGGCCGGGTCGTGTTCACCCGGCACGGCGCTGCCGGCCATCCGTCCGGTCAACCACATCGTGTTCGGTGGCGACATCATCGTGCGTACCCACCGGGGGGCTGCGCTGGCTGCACATGTTCGTGACACCGACACAGGCACCGTGGTCCTTTACGAAGCCTACGTCATCGAAATTTCTGCCCGAAATTCATTTTCCCTGTGCCCTCTTGAGATGTCTGGCGCACCACCCATGCGAGACGCCATTGGGAGGGATCACCGCCGATTGTGAACATAAGCGGGAAAGCCTGGCGTTCACTCCAGCGCGAGAGGATGCTGCCAAACAGCGAACCCGCACACCGACGGAATCTTCTCCGGCCCGCGGGTTCCAGGGGGTAGAAATGAGCCTGACCGAAGCAGAGAATATTTTCGCGGGACTGAACGAGCAGGGTTTGAATACGATTCTGAGCGCAGTATTCACAGCCCGGCCGCGGCAATTGAACTATCGCACCTCGCCGAGTGTCGCAGCCGTACCGGCCTCCGCCAGCAGTTGGACCACGTTGCCGACGATCGCCTTTCCCGGGGTGCCGGGCGGGATCGACTACGCCGTGCGCTTTTCCATTCCGCGGGTCGACTTCTTCCCGCAGACGCAGCCGTTGCCGCCGCCCCTGAACCTCGTGGCCGGGCAGTTCTCGCTGCAGACCGAGGTGGACCTCACCCTGTTGTGCTCGCGGTCCGCAGACCGGGAAGGGTCCGGGAAGCCGGTCGGCGTGCGGCTTGGCGTGGCGGCGACGGGACAGCCCGTGGTTCAGGTGACCGGCCCGGGAAAGGGAACTGTCTCGCTCGACCTGCTGGCCGTGGAAATCGTGGATATCACGCCCGACCCGCTCGAGTCATTGGTCGAGTGTCTCGTGCTCACCCTGCTGCGGGCCGTCCTCAGTTCGGTGGCTCTGCCGTTCGAATCGCTGCGCGCCGGCGCGTTCTCACTGAACCTGCTGCGCGGACCAGAAACCGAGGACGACCAACTCAAGCTGTATGGCGCGGCCGTCTAGCGGTGGCCTTCTTCGGAGGAAGCATGCCCGACATTCTCACCGCCGTCGACGAGACCGCGGCCAACGTCATCATGTCCAAGGAGATTTCGTCGCTCGCACCGCTGGCCGCCTCGCGGAACAGCACGTTCGGGCCGTTCTCCATCGAATGGGAGCTGAGTGCGTCCTTCTCACAAGGCACCATCGACATCATTCCGCCGCCGGCCGATGTGATCCGGATCGCCGGAGTGCGGCTCAGCTATCACGCCGAGCTGAAACTCACCCTCGACCTCGGCTTCCTCGACTTCTGTCTGCCCCAGGTGTGCGTGACGCTGCCGTTCATCGGCCGTGTCTGCACCCCTCGCGTCTGTCTGAGCTTCCCCACCATCGAGGTGCCGGTGTCGCATTCCAGCACCGTCGACTTCACCGCGGACGTACGGCCTTCGGTCACGCTCGCCGGGGACGAATGGAAGGTGGAGGCTGTCATCGTGGGCGTGCCCCAACTGGTCCTCGGCCCTGCGGCCACGGCCCTGCTCGGTGTGATCGGAGGGGCCGTGACCGCCGCGTTGCTCCTGGTCCCCGCCATCGGACCGTTGCTCGCCCTCGCCAGCGCCGTGATCTTAGCTTCTCTCACCGTGGCCAATCTGCTCGGTGTGCTAGGGGCGTTGCTCAACCCGCTGGTGGCGGGGCTCCGCATTCCGCTGTACAAGTCGCCGCGGCTGTTCGAGATCCTGCCGGCCTCCGGCCAGGACTCGGCCGTGTTCGTACGTCTCGACTCGGTGGTTGCCACACTCGACGACTCCGGCGGTGAGGACGAACTCGTCCTCGCCATCGACATCTCCTCGTGAGGAAGGACCGCTATGTCTGCGTTGGACAGCCGTGCTCTCACCAGTCTGGACTGCTTCGGACAGCGTTTCTCCAAGCCAGGACGGACTCGCTACACCGTGGGCGGCCCGCTGGCCGCCTGTGTGGAAACGGATGAACTGCCCTTCTCCATCACCGTGCAGCGGCCGGGCGACAACTCCGCCCAGCGCCAGCACGATGTCGAGGTGCGGCAAGTGCGGGGCGGATTCACCGTTGCCACCCCGCAGTTGGAGATCGCTGCCGGCGATGTGGTGATCTGGCATGCCGCGGCGGCCGACACCCCGCCGTACGGCGTGTGGGGCCTGGACGAGTCCGACGGCTCCTTCTCCAGTGCCGCGCTGCGCGACGCGGCCTTCTACGGCCATGTGTTCGGCGCCGCTGGTGAGTACGCGTGGCAGGATGCCAACGGGGGCACGGCCTGCGGCGTGGTCCGGGTGTGTGATGTCGATAGCCGGGACCGCAAGGCCTGCGAGAGGTGGCGCGAGGAGCTCAAACAGGGCTCCATCGTCACGGTGGAAGGCAGCAAGGTGGAGCCCGCCGAGCTGTCCGTCGTGGTTGGCCAGACTGTGCTGTTCGCGGTCGCCGGATCAGAAGGGCTCGCGATCACGGACACCTCGCTCATCAGGCTGTCGCAGTGAGCCCAGCAGCGTCCCAGCCGTCGGCCTGAACAGACGAGGCTATCTGTTAACTATCGCAACTGGGTGGGCAATTTCCGCGGTGAACAGCCGTTCACTACTTCAGATGCGAGGGTGACCTTCCTTGTCGACGGCGTGGCGCTGGCTCAGTTCTACGCCTCGCAAGCGCTGGGCAATCCGACTGAACGCATCTGGCGACTCTTCGACTTCGCCGTCGCCGCCGATGGCTCGGTGGCTCTTGCCCGTCTGCAGTTCGACGACCAGACCGCGGTACATGTGCGCAGTAGGGAGCGCTTCGTGTGGAGCCGGTCAGCGTGACGGTCTACCTCGGAACGGGTGATCGATGCGAGACACTTCGAGCACTGTCGTGCCGGACTCGTTCGAGCTACGAGGCCGGAGATTCAGCGGACTGGACATTTTGCCGCGAGAGGAGGTGATGCCTCTCTACAGCGACCTCGTGCGGTACGCCAACGCGTGCGGGTGTGGCGTCGGCGCTATCGGAGTGGCTCTGGCGGGCTGCCTTTACCTGCTGGGGCTGGCCTTGCTGCCGACGATCGCGGCTGGGGTTGTGGGCGGTGTAGCTGGCAAGTGCCTCGGCCTTTGGTGGGCGCACCGCCGCTTTGATGCGGTCGTCCGCAATATTGAGGAAGCCCTGCAGGCCCGGGAGGAAGGGTAGGCATCATGGCCGTGTCATGCCAGGAGCAGGCGGAGCGTGTCGAAGAGACAGTCCTGCAACCCGTCGATCATTGGGTAGACGGGCAGGAACAGAGGTGCCGGGACGAGCCTTGCAACTGGTGGACGTTATGTCTCAACAAGCTCTTCTGTTGGATCGTCGTCGTCCTGGTCAAGGTGTCACTGTGGATCACCACCATTGTGGTGCGCTGGGTGTACCGGACGGTGTGCGCGGTGGTCACCGTCGTCGTTGGCGTGGTCGCCCTTCTCTTCGGCAACAGCGACATACTCTTCCAGGCGCTGAAGGATCTTTGGACACTGGCCAAAGACGGCTTCTACTCGGCCATCGGAGCGGTAATCTTCGTCGCCCTCAGGATCGTTGACCTCGTACAGACCGTGCTCCGGATTCAGCCGGCGAAGCGCCGGTTGACGGAGGACGAGCGGAAGCTCCTCTGGCCGATCTTCCGAGACTCGCTGGCCTACGACGTCATCGAGCTTGTAGTGGGGCCAGCCGGCGTCCTCGGAATCTCCGGACGTCCCTTCACCATGGGATTCACGATCTACCTGCCTATGTACAGCGATCCGAAGTTGGTCCACGAGTGCGTGCACACATGGCAATTCCAGTTCAGTGGATTCCGGTATGTGGGAAACTCGGCCCTTCATCAACTTGACAGTATCGTCTTCAGCCCAAGCTACAATCCGTACAGTTGGCAGCCGCGCATGGGCGCCGGAGATTCCTGGTTCGCTCTGCCAAGCGTGGAAGCCCAGGCAAAGTTCATCGAGGACGTTTACACGGGCGGAATCTTCCATTCCTCAGGCCTGGAAGCTACGGACGACATAAGTCCGGGTGCATTCTTCCGTGAGGACGACTCAGGGGTGAATTCCTTTGTTGTAGGCGGCGTTCCGTATACGCAGCAAGCGAACGACGCGTGGCGCATCCTGCGCACGAGATAGCAGCCGGCCCACCCGGCTGAGCAGGTCACCGTTTGGGCGGTGGAGGGGCAAGGTGTCCAGGCGTCCGCTGCCTGGATTCCGGAGGCGGGTGCGGTGGGG
>NZ_JAAKZX010000348.1 GCF_011045025.1 Streptomyces ureilyticus | reverse complement strand
GGTCTGGGGGCGCAGCCCCCAGTTACGGGAAGGGGCGGGCCTGGGGAAAGAAACCCCACGCCCGCCCCAGCCGGGCAGCGCTACCGCGAAGCCAAGCTGTCCGCGTCCCGCCGGGAACGCTCCCGCACAAACGAGATCGCGATCACGATCGCAGCCACAAGCACCGACAGCAGCACCTGACTGCGCCCGCCCCCCTCCTTCTCATCCGTGAGCATGTACAGCAGCACGAACGAGATCATCCCGATCGTCGCCCACGTCAGATACGGGAACAGCCACATCCGTACAACAAGCTTCTCGGGGCTCTCCCGCAGGATGATCCCCCGCATCTTCAGCTGCGAGAAGCAGATGACCAGCCAGACGAAGAGCGCGACCGCACCAGAGGAGTTCAGCAGGAACTGGAACACGGTGTCCGGCCACAGATAGTTGAAGCCGACCGCCACGAAGCCGAAGACCACGGAGGCCAGGATCGCGGCCTGCGGAACGCCTCGCGTGTTCGTCTTGACGAAGGACCGCGGAGCGTCACCGCGCTGGCCGAGGGAGAAGGCCATCCGGGAGGCCGTGTAGAGGCCGGAGTTGAGACAGGACAACACCGCGGTCAGCACGATGAAGTTCATGATCTGACCGGCGTGCGGGATGCCGATCGCGTCGAGGGCGGCGACGTACGAGCCCTTCTTGGCGATCGAGGGGTCGTTCCACGGCAGCAGGGCGACCACGACGAGGATCGAGCCGACGTAGAAGACACCGACCCGCCAGATCACGCTACGGGTCGCCTTGGCGACCTGCCGCTGCGCGTCCGGGGATTCGGCGGCGGCGAGGGTGACGATCTCGCTGCCCATGAAGGAGAAGACGACCAGCAGGATGCCGGTGAGGATCGCGCCGGGCCCTTCCGGGAGGAAGCCGCCGTGCGCGGTGAGGTTGCTGAATCCCGTGTCGGCGTCGGAGCCGGGCAGTATGCCGAAGATGGCCAGCCCGCCGAGCACGATGAAGCCCGAGATGGCGACGACCTTGATGCCCGCGAACCAGAACTCGAACTCGCCGAAGGAGCCGACCGAGGCCAGGTTCGTGGCGGTGAGCACCACCATCACGATCAGCGCCCAGGCCCACTGCGGTACGGCTGGCACCCAGCTCTCCAGGATCACCGCACCCGCGGTCGCTTCTACCGCGAGCACGACGACCCAGAAGAACCAGTACAGCCAGCCGATCGAGAACCCGGCCCAGCGGCCGAGTGCCCGGTCCGCGTAGGCGGAGAAGGAGCCGGAGGACGGGTTGGCCGCGGCCATCTCGCCGAGCATGCGCATCACCAGGACGACGAGGGCGCCGACCAGTGCGTACGACAGGAGAATGCCGGGTCCGGCGGCGGCGATACCGGAGGCGGAGCCCACGAAGAGCCCGGCGCCGATCACACCGCCGATGGCGATCATGGACAGGTGGCGGTTCTTGAGACCGGCCTTCAGACCGTCCTGCTCCGGAGGCTGGCCGCTGGCGGGTGGAGCGGTGTCAGGGGCCAGGGGTTCAGGGGGACGTGTAGTCATGTCGACATCCATTGGTGGTTGGGAGGAGTGCCGTGCGGGGTCGCTCCGCTGGGGATGCGGTACTGCACCGGACCTCGGCAAGTCCGCTTGGGTCGCCTCGATGGCAGGGGACGAGCGCCATCACTTGCGGAAATGGATTTGCGCCAGCGTATGAGGGGCCATAGGGGTACGGGTTTGTGAAGGCTGAACAAACTCGTCCTCGATGGCTGTACGTCCGGCCAATGCGGAACCGGACTCAGTCCGAGGGCGGCAGCCTCAGCTGGAGCATCGCCAGCAACCGCTGATCGGGGCGGCTGAGATCCAGACCGGTGAGTTCCTCGGCCCGGCGCAGGCGGTAGCGCAGGGTGTTGGGGTGCACGTGGAGCTGCGCGGCGGCGGCCCGTATGTCACCGAAGAAGTTCAGGTACGTCAGAAGCGTCTCGGAGAGGCGCCCCTGGTGCCGGCTGTCGTGCGCGACCAGGGCGGTCAGCCGTGGATCCCGTATCTCGGGGTGCGCGGCGAGCAGCGTCAGCATCTCGCTGACCAGCACTTCCGCCTGGATGTCGGGCAGCGCGGCGACCGCGGCGGACACCCCGGCGCTCACCATGGCGTCGAGGATGCGATCCGCCTCCCGGCGCGACTCGGGTACGGCCCCGAGGCCCGGCACCAGGCAGCCGACCGAGCCGCGCAACGGCAGCCCCAGGTGGCGGCGCGCCGCGTCGGTGATCTCCAGGGCCCAGCCGCGCAGGGTGTCCGTGTCGATGCTGCGGGGCAGTTGCGGCAGGAGCACGTAGATACGGGAGTCGACCTGGGTGACCAGGGAACTGCGGTGCCGGGCGGCGATGTGCACGGAGACCAGGTTGGTGACCTCGGTGTGGGCCAGCTCCGGTGCGGCGACGGCGTCCCCGGCCTCGTACGCCTCCGCGGTCCCGTGCGAGAAGCCCAGCACGGCGGCCGGGCGTGCGGTGTCGAAACCCAGGTGGGTGGCCAGCGGCTGCGGTCCGGTGCTGCCGTCCATGAGTCCGGCGAGCAGGGTCCGGACGAGCGTCACGTCGTCCGAGAGCTCCCGGCGGCGGCGTACGAGATGCAGCGCGGCGACGCGGGCGGCGCCCAGCAGCGCCTGGCGCGAGCGTTCGGACAGCGGCGTCGAGCTCTCCTGCACCCAGATGGTGCCCAGCTGCCGGTCACCGGAGCGGATGGCCACCGCGAGCCGGCGGCGGATGCCCAGCTCGGGGTGGCTGTCGATGGCGATCACCTCGTCGCTGGAGTGCAGGTGCTGGAACACGCCCCACTCGCGCAGCTTCGCGAGGTACGCCTCCGGTCCCTGCCAGCCGAGGATGGAACGCCGCCGCAGATCGTCGGCCTCGTCGGAGTCGGTGGTGCGGGAGTACGCCAGTACGCGGTTCGCGGCGTCCTCGATGCTGACGATGCCGCTGGTGAGGATGGCTGTGGTCTGGGCGAGCGAGAACAGGTCGCCCTCCTCGGCCGCCGCGCCCGGGTCGTCCGGCGGTGCGTCGTCCAGGGCGGCGCGGGCCAGTGCGCTGACCTGCTCCCAGCGGGCCTCGCCGCGTAGAGAGAGCAGGGCGACGCCGGCCTCGGTGGCGGTTTCGCTGAGGCCCGCGGCCTGGGCGGGCGCGTCCAGCTTGACCACGACGGCGGTGGCGCGGTCCCGGCCTGCGGCGCGCAGGGCGGGGAAGGCGGCCCTTCCTCGGGAGCCGATCGCCAGGACCAGGTCGCCGGGGTGGGCGGTCGGGGGGTCCTCGGGGTCGAGCAGGGTGACTCCGTGGATCTCTACGTCCAGGCCGGCGGGGGCGGCCTGGACCTCGAGCAGCGAGTCGCCCAGCGCCATGACCAGCTGGCGGAGGGTGATGCTCGCGGCTGGGTCCATGGTTCGCCTTCTTCTGGGTTCGTTGTCGGATGCCGGGTGCCTCCGGCGGTGGGGCGGCTGCGGGTTCAGTGTGGCGGGTCGCGCCCCGCGGCGGAGCCGCATATTGATACAGCCCCGCGCCCCTTGGGTGCGTGGTGGGTGCGGGGCCGCGGGCGGGCCGGTGCGTCAGCCCGTCGCCAACAGGGCATACGAGGCGTCCCGCCCAACCGCCGGAGGCTACAGGCGGATCACGACCAGCGCCGTGTCGTCCGTGCTGCCCGTCGACGGGTGCAGGTCCGCCAGGAGGGCGTCGGCCAAGGGCTCGGGGTCGGACTTGCGGTGGCGGGCCAGGGAGTCGGCGAGGCGGGCCAGGCCGGTGTCGATGTCCTCGGTGCGGCGTTCGACCAGGCCGTCCGTGTACAGGACCAGGATGGCGCCTTCGGCGAAGGACAGGTCGGCCTGGGGGCGGCGGACATGTTCGGGGCTGACGCCGAGCGGCGGGTCGGTGGCCCCGTCGAGAAAGGTCACGGTGCCGTCGGGGTGGAGCAGGGCCGGCGGAAGGTGACCGGCACTGCTGTAGGTGATGGTGTGGCTGTTCCAGTCGATGAATGCCTTCACCGCGGTGGTCGACTCGGCTCCGTCGATGAAGCGGGCGTACAGGCCGAGGACCTCCAGTGCCTGCGCCGGGCCTTCGGCGACCAGGGCAGCCGCGCTGAGTGCACTGCGCAGCTGTCCCATCACACAGGCGGCCGCGAGCCCGTGGCCGACGACGTCACCCACGGCGACCGAAATGCGGTTGCCGGGCAGTTCGACCAGGTCGTACCAGTCGCCGCACACGTTCAGGGCCCCGATGGCGGGCCGGTAGCGCACGGCCACTCGGTGGTTCCCGAGCGGGCGGGGAGTGGGCAGCAACGCCGCCTGCAGGGCCAGTGCGACCTCGCGTTCGCGGGCGTGCGCGCTACGGAGGCGTTCGTTGACCTGCTGCAGTTCACGGGAGCGGGTGTAGAGCTCGGCCTCCAGCACACGGGCCTGTCGGTCGCCGCCCGGGCCGCCGCGGGCGCGGATGAGTTCGGTGACCTCCTCCACCCGGTGCACGATCAGCGCTACGTTCCCGTCGGGGCCGAGGACGGGTGCGTTGACCGGGCTCCAGTAGTGCACCTGCCAGTGGCCGGGGCGCTGGGGGTCCTCGATGTCGTAGCGGAGCAGCGCCATCGTGTCGCGCTCGCCGGTTTCCACGGCCCGCAGCATCGACTCCCGGGTCTCCCGCATGCCGGCCGCGGCCGAGTCGTTCGGGTTCTCCGGGAAGACGTCGAAGATGTAGCGGCCCAGCAACTGCTCACGGGTGCGCCCGGCCAGTCGCAGGAAGTCGTCGTTGGCGTCCGCGTACACAAGGTCGGGGGTAAGCAGCGCCACCATGCCGGGAAGCGCCCGGAAGACGGCCGCGTAATCGATCTGCGGTTCCCTCATGAGCTGCCCGCCTCGACGCCGACCGTTCAGTGTGCTTCCACGATAGAAGCGAACGGTGCGGGCGGCCCGGGCACGGCGGCGGGCGGTTCCGGCAGCGCCCCTCAGGGGAGCGGGGCTGTGGCATCTGCGGCTCCGCCGAGAGTGGGGAGCGACCAGCCCACGACGGACCCGCAGCTTCGGCCGCTCCAGCGAGTCCGTGTCGTCCCTGCGAAGTACGGACCGGTTCGCGCGTACGGCGACCGAAGCAGGCCACTGCCGGCACAGGCACGACGACGAGAGGGCCCTCGCACGGGGAGCGAGTTGACGGTCTGAAGGGCATGGGTTCGGGGACCGGTCCCGAGCGCGACGGCTTAGGGTGCGCGGCGGCCGTACCGAAGTCCCCGACCGTGAGGAACCCTCTATGCCCAGCACCCGGACGCTCGTACTGGCGGGCATCACCGCGGCCGTCTCGACCGCCGCGTTCACGCTGTCCGCGCAGGCCGCCACTTCGCCCTCGTACGCGCCGGCCGGCGCCCGGTGCGCGTACCCGGCGGACGTCCTCGACCTGACGAACTGGAAGCTGACCCTGCCCACCGGCGAGGACGAGGACCCCACCGAGATCACCCAGCCCAAGCTGGCGACCTTCTCCGCCAAGCCCTGGTTCCGGGTCGAGGACGGCTGTGACGCGGTCCTGTTCCGGGCCGCCGTCAACGGTGTGACGACCGGAGGCTCCAGTTACCCGCGCGCCGAGTTGCGGGAGATGACCGACAACGGCGCGGACGAGGCCGAGTGGTCCACCACGGAGGGCAAGCACACGCTCGTGGTCAACGAGGCGTTCATGGCGCTGCCCAAGGAGAAGCCGCAGGTGGTCGGCGCGCAGGTGCACGGCGGGGACGACGACGTCACGGTCTTCCGTCTCGACGGCAAGAAGCTCTACATCACCGACGGCGACGACAGCCGCCACCACCTCGTCACCGAGAACTACAAACTGGGCACCGAGTTCGAGGCCAAGTTCGTGGCGCAGGACGGGGAGATCGACGTGTACTACAACGGCGAGCTGGAGACCACGATCGAGCACGACGGCGACACCAACTACTTCAAGGCCGGCGCCTACACCCAGGCCAACTGCGACAACTCCGACCCGTGTTCCAAGGGGAACTACGGCGAGGTCCGCATCTCCGGCATCAAGGTCACGCACTCCTGACGGACGGACGGACGAACGGGAGGGCGGGCG
>NZ_JAAKZX010000347.1 GCF_011045025.1 Streptomyces ureilyticus | reverse complement strand
TCTGTGATTAGGAGGGTTAGTGCTTCAATGGAACAATATTTATAAGTAATGATAGTGGTATGGGTTTTGTATATACTATCTATCGTGTATCTAGTTTTTTTTTTTTTTTTTTTTTTTTTTTTTTTTTTTTTTTTTTTTTATTCGAGTCTCGTGGGCTCGGGGGGTGGCGACTGGTGCACGTGCACAAGGTAGGGGTGCGAGGCTGCGGTGACTACGGTCTGTTCGGCCAGGATTACGGATTGTCGGATTCTACGGTTTCGGAAGTCCGTCCGATCTCGTCCGATACGTGTCCGAGCTGGCTGAAGATCATCTGGCGAGGGCTCGCTTCCGGCCAGGAGGATGGCGCCGTACGTGCCCGTGCTCGCGGGCAGCGCAGGCGTGGAAGGGCGGCACCGGTATGAGCAGCATCGACGGCCACATTCGCGAGCGGCTCCTGGCGCCGAACTTCTGGCACCTGGCGACGGTCGGCCCGGACGGCACACCGCAGGTTTCGCCCATGTGGGCGGACATCGAGGATGCGTACGTCATGGTCAACACGTCGATCGGCCGCGTAAAGGTCGACAACCTGCGGCGCAATCCGAACGTTTCGCTGTCTCACCATGACGCCGAGAACCCTTACGACCGCGTGGAGATCCGGGGCCGGGTCGCACATTTCGTCGAGGGTGAGACGGCTGAGCGGGCCATGGACCGGCTGGCGCGGAAGTACATCGGCGAGGACCGGTATCCGTGGCTGCTGCCCGGGGAGCAGCGGGTGATGCTGCTGATCGAGCCGACGCGGGTGCGGCATGTGGTGGGGGTGGAGCGGTTTCGGCCTGGGGTGCTGCCGGAGGGGGCCGCCTGAGGGTCGGTTGGGCGCGCGTCAGAGGGTTGTGGTCGGCCCGGAGCATGCGCCATCCGGCGTGCGGCGCGGAAGTGATCGCCGGACTGCGCTCGACTCACGAACCACCGACGACGAATCGCCGACGACGAACCACTGATGGCAGGACTCCTGAGTACAACCCTGGCCCGGCCACGCGGGTCTTGCTCGCGTGAACTCTGCGCCGCACCCAGGCGCAGGGCGTTGATCAGGAGATGCACCATGCGAGTCACTGCCATTCGTCGTACCGTCCTGACCGCTTCCGCGGTCTCCTTAGCGCTTCTGGTCACCGCCTGCGGTGGCAGCGAGCAGGGCGGTGAGGACAAGGAGGCGAAGGGCGGCGCCAAGTCCGAGAAGCCGGTAGCGAAGGCGCTCGCCGCCGACGAGCTGGAGAAGCTCGTGGTCGCCAAGGGCGACGTCGAGGGCCACGAGATCACGGAGCCGGGGAAGGACGACGTCTTCGAACCCGACGCCCTCTCCTCCGTCGAAAAAGCCGAGTGCAAGCCCGTCGCTCAGGTGTTGTCCGCCCTGCCTGCGGGCGAGCCGGCGGCGAGCGCCCAGCGGCTCGTCGTCGAGGAGCCCGAGGGGGCCAAGAAGGACATGCCCTTGACCGAGGAACTCGCGGACATGACGGAGAAGGAGGCCGAGGAGGCGATGCTCGACTCGCTCGACATCACCAAGACGATGACCTCCCTCTGGTCCTACGACGCCGACGGCGCCGAGCAGACCCTCGCCACACTGCGGGAGGCCGGCAAGAAGTGCGCCGGGGGCTTCGCCATGACGATCGACGGGGAGAAGCAGCAGGTCACCAAGGTCAGCGAGGAGAAGCTCTCCGCAGGCGAGGACGCCGTCGCCTGGACCGTGGGGACGAAGCAGGGCGCCGCCGCCGACACCAAGGTCGTCGTCTTCCGGCAGGGCACCACGCTCGCAGGGTTCTCGTCCTTCAACATCGCGGCGATCACCCGGGGCGAGGCGTTCGAGCTGCCGACCGCCGTCATTGACGCGCAGGCGGCCAAGCTCGGCTGATCCGTACACCTCTCTGAGTTGAGCAGGGTCGGGGACTGGAAACGGGGCGTAAGCCACCGCGCCAGCCCCGACCCTGCTCACAGTAGGTGGTCGGCTTTTCCGGAATCATCTGCCGTCCCGTGTGTAAGAAGCGTCCGCTACCGGACACAGACACGGGTGGAGGGGATGTGGACACCAACGCAGACGAGCAGAGCTTCACCGAGTTGTACACCCGGCATCGCGCTGCCGTGGAGCGCTGCATACGTCGCCGGGTGGTGCCAGACGAGGTTGCCGACGTCCTGTCAGAGGTGTTCCTCACAGCGTGGCGCCGACTCGATGAGATACCGCATGCCAAAGCCCTGCCGTGGTTGTACGGCACAGCCCGGCGGACTCTCGCCAACGCCCATCGTGCCGACCGGCGTCGCGGCAGCTTGGTTGAGCTACTGGCATCCCAGCCGTGGCAGCACGCCCATGATCATGCCGAGTCGCAGAGTGAGCGCATGGCTCTGGCTCTGGCCTTCGAGGCACTCAGCGACTCCGATCAGGAGATCCTGCGCCTTTCCGTATGGGAGGCGTTGCCATCTCGTGAGGCCGCAGTCGTTCTTGGCTGCTCCCCCTCAACCTTCCACGTGCGCCTCCACCGGGCGCGATCCCGATTGCGCCGGCGATTGGTGGACCTGCGGACCGCCGAACAGAGAGGTGAGGATCCGTCCGCGCAGCGAAGCACTCGGACGAGCATCGGGGGAGCAGATGCGTGACATGCAGGAAGCGCTGCGCGCGCTGGATCCGGCCAGACTGGCGGGTGCCGACGAGACCCCCAGTCAGGCGCAGGCCCGACTGGAAGCGATCGTTGGTACACCACGCCCGGCACTCGCAACCCGTACTCGTGACCGCCGGTCGAGGCGCTGGGTGCTTGCCGGGGTCTCTGTGGCCGCCTCTGTGGCCATCGGGTTGGTCGTGGCCGATCCGTTCGGCTCAACAGCCCAGCCTGCCTACGCTGTTACACCACGGCCGCTGTCGTACCAGCCTGCCGACAGGCCGGCCGATCAGGTCCTCGAAGAGATCGCTCTTCGTATCGCGAGCCTCCCGGACGACCGGCCCGCCACCTGGTCGGTCGAGCGCTTCGTCCAGGAGAGTTGGTCACTGGCCACTCGCATCGATGGCCTGCAGGTCACCTCTGCGGTGCTCCCGGAGTACCGAGTGACGTGGCAGAAGCCGGATGGCTCCAGCCGTTGGACCGTGAAGACGCTGCCACCGCAATTCCAGAACACCGAGCAGCGGAAGACCTGGGAGGCTGCTGGCGCAGTCGGCGAGACCCCCGAGAAATCGTCCGGCAGCGCACCGTCCACGAAATCAGCCGGTGAGCCGCCCTCCACTCCGGGGGCATGCAGAAATGGCTGGCCACGGGGCAGACTTCATTGACCCCTGGCCTCGCGTTCGAGGTCGTGCCCGAGCGGTTCATGGATCATGTGTTCTCCCCTGCCCAGCGGGCCGGCCTGCTGCGTGTCCTCAAGAACCTGGATGGAATCGTCTACGCAGGCGTGGTGCGGGACCGAGCAGGCAGGGAGGGGCAGGCCTTCTCCCTGACAAGCGACTTCGGCGGTCTCCCAAACAAGCGGACGCTGGTATTCGACCCCTCCACCGGATCTCTCCTCGCTTACGAGGAAGAGCTGACCAGCGATCCAGGCGCCCTCAACGTGAAGACTCCGGCAGTCATCGGCTACTCAACGTTTCTGGCAGCCGCGCGTATCCCTTGAGCGGAATCCAGCGCTCCCAGTAACTGGCTTTCTGGACCGGCTCACTCCTGGCCGTCGATCAGACGGTTATCAGGCCGATCGTGGGCTCCCGCGGAAGATCCAGAGCCGCGGCGCACAGCTTCGGTATGTGCGAGCTGTCGGAGGTCACCAGGCGGACCGGAGGCAGGCAGAGGGCAGCGGTGGCGACGACGATTGCGTCCACTAGGCATTCGTGCCCGTCCTCGGCACCGTCGACGTGCAGGGACAGTCCCTGCGCGTCCAGTATGAGAGTGTCACCGCTCTTGCCCTTGGCCTTGAGGCGCTTACTTACCACTCGGCCTCTGCAGGTCGCAGAGCCTCATCGCCTACCGGACCGAACTCGCGCTCGTCGGCCTCGATGACCTCGCGGAGCTTGGCCATGGCCAGCCACTGCTCCAGAGCCTCGGAGGCAACGGCTGAGAAACCGGTCTTCCCGGTGCGATCCTCGACCTCTTTCACCAACGACTGCGGCAGGGAGACGGACCGCTTGCCTGCCCGCTCCGGAATGGGGGGAACGGCTTGAGTGCTCACACGCAGAACGTAACGCCACTGCTAGGAAAAGAACCTGGGCATAGAGAAAGCTGCACGTCAGGGGCTCGCGGCTGGCTCCGCTCTCGGTGTTTGCGCCCACCGGAGCGCCGCGAGGGCCACTGAGCCTTTCCCGGCAAGCGTCCGTCGCTCGCTGTGATCGCGATGGCGGCGTTCGGCCGCTACCGGAGTGAGTTGGGGCTCACAGCAGGTGGTCGGCCTTTCCGGCCTTGATGTCGAGGATGAGGGTGCGGAGGGCTTCGCGGGTGTCGGTTAGGTAGTGGTCTTCTTGGCCGGCCAGGGCTATGTAGGCGTTGCCTTGGGGGTCTGTGCCTATTCGGAAGCAGTTGGCGCCTTCGCCGCAGTACGGCTCTTCCCAGGTGATGTCCGGCACGGGTGCTCCTAGAGGTCGTCGGCGAGGGTGCGGATGAAGTCGCGTGAGGTTTTCGGGGTGAGGGCAGCGGACTGCATGGCGTCGAGTTGAGCCCGGTACTTGGCGAGTTGTGCCTCCGTGTCGATGAACTCCGGGCCGTGGGTGCTGTCGAGTTCCACCGTGTCGAGGCGAGGGACGGTCGCTTCGGCGTAGATGACGGACTGCCCGGCGCCGGGGAAGCCGCCTGCCTTGAACGGGATGACCCGTACGGTCACGGTGTCGCGCTCGGACATGCGTAGCAGGTGCTCCAGTTGCCTCCGTGCCACCGCCGGTCCGCCGAACTCCATACGGAGGGCGGCCTCGTGGAGGATCACGTCGAGGGTTGGGGGCTCCGGCCGGTCGAGCACCTGCTGCCGGTCGATCCGGTGGGCGACGCGGGTCTCGACGTCAGCCGTGGGCAGGGGCGGGATCACGGCTTCGAAGACGGCTCGGGCGTGTTCCTCGGTCTGGAGCAGACCTGGCAGGTGCACGGTGACGGCGATGCGCAGCCGCTTGGCGTGCCACTCCAGTTCGGCGATGTCCAGGAAGGCGTCCCGGAGTTGGCCCCGGTAGGCCTCCCACCATCCCTTGTCGCGCGCGGCGGCCATGACGGCGAGGGCTTCGATGAGATCCCGGTCCGTGCAGCCGTAGTTGCTCGCGAGGGTGCGTACGCGTTCGGGGCTGATGCCGGAGCGGCCCGACTCCATGTTGGGGACGTTCGTGCGGGGGACGTTCAACAGGCCGGCGGCGTGCTCCGTCGTCATCCCGGCCGCGATGCGCATCCTGCGCAACTCCGCGCCGAGCCGCCGCTGGCGCTCCGTCGGTGTGCTCCTGGGCGGCATGTGCCCTCTCCTGTTCGGCCGTTGACTGGGTCAGTCTGCCGCCGGGGCGCGTGATCGGTCCACCGGGAACTTCCCTGAGGAGTAGTACACGTACTCCTCTGATGGTCTACAGTCGGTGACGAGTCGCTTACGGCCCGACGTTGTCGGAAGCGCATCGCGCGAGCCTGCCCAGGTTTGGGTCAAGACGTCGAGGTCCGTCAATTTGCCGAGTTCTCAAGGGAGTTCCGTATGTCCGCAACAGCTGTTTCCGTCTGCTCCGTCCTCGACGACGTGTCGGTGGCAACCCCGTCACCGTCACCCGAAACCCTCGCGTACAGCCTCACGCTTCCCGCCGATCTGACCAGCCCTCGCATCGCTCGGGCGACGACCAGGGCGGTCCTCCAGTTGCATCGGCTGGAGGACGTGACGGATGCGGCGGTGCAGGTGGTGGGTGAACTGACCGCGTGCGCTTGCCGGTTCACGTCGGGGGCCGAGGTGTATCTGTCGCTGCGTTGTCGGGAGGAGGCGTTGCGGGTGATCTTCTACGACGGGCATCCACGGCATACGCATCCTCGTCTGGCGGCGGCTTGTGATGCGCGGAGGCGGGCGGCGTTGCGGGTGTTGGGGTGCGTGGTGCGGGCTTGTGAGGGGG
>NZ_JAAKZX010000346.1 GCF_011045025.1 Streptomyces ureilyticus | reverse complement strand
GCCCCCCCTTGACCTTGACGACAACCCACCCCAGACGGACGCGCCTAGGAGCCGGACCGTTCCGTCCCGGCCGCCTTGTCCGCTTCCTGTCCGCCCGCTTCCCGCTCGGTCGCCTCCTCGGCTTCCTTTTCCTTACGGGCCTGCCCGGCCTGCTTCTGCGCCTGTTTCTCCGCCTTCGCCGCGTCCGCGAGCTGCCGTTTGGCGGCGGTCGCGTAGATGTCGACGTACTCCTGGCCGGAGAGCGTCATGATTTCGTACATGACCTCGTCGGTCAGGGCCCGCAGTACGAACCGGTCGTGCTCCATGCCCTGGTACCGGCTGAAGTCCAGCGGCTTGCCGATGCGGATCCCCGGGCGCATCAGCTTCGGGACGACCTTGCCGGGCGGCTGGATCTTCTCGGTGTCGATCATGGCGACCGGGATGACCGGCGCCCCGCTGGCGAGCGCCACGCGCGCGAGGCCGCCGGGCTTGCCCCGGTAGAGGCGGCCGTCGGGCGAGCGCGTGCCCTCGGGATAGATGCCGAACAACTCGCCCCGCTCGAGAACATCGAGGCCGCTCTGGATGGCCGCCTGTCCCGCGCCACGGGCTCCGGAACGGTCCACCGGAAGCTGGCCGACGCCCTTGAAGAAGGCGGCTGTCATACGCCCCTTGACGCCGGGCGTCGTGAAGTACTCGGCCTTCGCGATGAAGGTGACCTTGCGGTCGAGGACGGCGGGCAGGAAGAAGGAGTCGGAGAACGACAGGTGATTGCTCGCCAGTATCGCGGGACCCTCGGCGGGTACGTACTCGATGCCTTCCACCCAGGGCCTGAAAGCGAGCTTCAGGGGCCCTCCGACGGCAACCTTCATCGCGCCATAGATCACCCGACTGCCTCCTGTGTCCGTGGATCAGACCCTAACCCGGAGCACTGTCAAAGGACCCGACGGCCCTGGTCGGTGTCAGTGCCGTCGCGTACGGTGAAGTACACCTCGAAGTCTCGGGGTGATCGTCTTGTCGCCCCTGTCGGATGAACACCCCTGAACACCCCTGAACACGCTTGAGACATTCCTTGGTACGTCCCTTTGTACGCCCCTTCAGACGAACAGGAGACCGAAGGTGCCGGTCCTTCCTGGAGCCGAGCCGTACCGCCACGAGGGCGGAGAGGTCGGTGTGCTCCTCTGCCATGGCTTCACGGGTTCCCCGCAGTCGCTGCGCCCCTGGGCGGAGTATCTCGCCGAGCGTGGTCTGACCGTCTCGCTGCCCCTGCTGCCCGGACACGGCACACGCTGGGAGGACATGCAGCTCACCGGCTGGCAGGACTGGTACGCGGAGGTGGACCGCGAGCTGCGCGCCCTGCGTGAGCGCTGCTCCCGGGTCTTCGTCTGCGGCCTGTCCATGGGCGGCGCGCTGGCCCTGCGGCTGGCCGCGAAGCACGGGGACGCGGTGAGCGGCATCGTCGTCGTCAACCCGGCGAACAAGGTGCACGGGCTGTCCGCGTACGCCCTTCCGCTGGCCCGGCACGTCGTCCGTACGACGAAGGGGATCGCCAGCGACATCGCCAAGGAGGGCGGTGTCGAGATCGGCTACGACAAGGTCCCGCTGCACGCGGCGCACTCGCTGCGGAACTTCTTCCGGCTGGTCGACGGCGAGCTGCCGCAGGTCACGCAGCCGCTGCTGCTTCTGCACAGCGTCCAGGACCATGTGGTGCCGCCGGCCGACTCGGCGCGGGTGCTGAGCCGGGTGTCGTCCACGGACGTACAGGAGATCGTGCTGGAACAGAGCTACCACGTCGCGACGTTGGACCACGACGCGGACCGTATTTTCGAGGAGAGCTTCGCCTTCGTCGAGCGGCTGGCGCCGGAAGCCGGCAAGCAGCCCGACGCGGTTCGGATGGACCAGTCAGGTCAGGCAGGTCAGGTGGGTCAGCAGGAAGGGACGGCCACTGGTGGCTGAGCACGACGCGGACCGCGAGCCCGAGGAGAAGGACGCGCCGCCCGGCGAGGAGCAGGGCCCGTCGTTCGACGAGGCCGCGGCCTGGGCTGCGATCGTCGCCGGGTACGGCGATGAACCGCCGGACCCGCCCGGCGCCAAGCCCTTCAAGTCGGTCGAGGACCTGGCACTCCTGGAGTCCGGGACGAACGACGCGAAGGGTCCGAACGGCCCGGACGACGCCGACTCCGAGCGGCCCGGGGGCACCGACACCAAGGAGAGGCCCAAGGGCTCCGAGGCGTCCGAGGGCTCCGACGGTGGCACGGCGGACGATCAGACGACAGCCGGTAAGAAGGCGGACCTCAGGAAGGGCGGCGACAAGCCCGCCGGCGACAAGCCGCTCGGCAGCTCCGTCGCCTTCCCGCCCGGTGTCGGGGGCCCGCGCGACTACCAGGCGCCGGAGCCTTCCGAGGAGGACTTCGACGCGGACGACGAGGGCCACTTCGTACCGCCCGAGCCGCCGCCGCTGCCCGCCGCGGACACCACGGCCAAGTTCGCCTGGCTCGCCGTGCTCGGCGGCCCGCTTCTGCTGCTGCTCGCCGTGCTGCTCGGCTGGCACATGACCTGGTGGCTGACCACGCTCGGCATCGGCGGCTTCGTGGGCGGCTTCGGCACGCTGGTCCTGCGGATGCACCCGGGTGACGAGGACGAGGACGATGATCCGGGGCGCGGCGCGGTGGTGTGACCCGCAGTTCTGTGATCCCGCGCTCCTAGTGGGCGGGAACCCTGAGGGCGGCCAGTACGGGCAGATGGTCCGTGGCCGCCCTCAAGTCTGTTTCCGTGATGCCCGGTTGCCCCAAGGGCACGCCGCAGCCCAGGACTTCGATGCCCTCGGTGGCGAAGAGGGCGTCAATCCGCTGATGCGGGTCGACGGGCGTGGAGGTGTACTCGCCGCCCCAGGGAGCGACCGTCCAGCAGTCCTGGAGCTCGGTGGCGAGGCGCTTGAACGTACGGCCGCCGGGGCGTTCGTTGAGGTCGCCGCCTGCGATCGCGTACGGCGCTTCGAGCGCGGCCAGGCGGTCGAGGAGCATGCCGCCCTGCTCGTAGCGTTCGTCCTTCTGCAGCGAGAGGTGGCAGCTCAGCACGCCGAGGCGGGCGCCTCCGAACCGTACGACCGCGGTGGCGAAGCCGCGTCGGTGCAGGCCGGGGGTGAGGGGCAAGAGTACGTCCTCGGTGCGCTCGATTGTTGCCCGGAGCGAGGAGAGGAGGGCGGGGCCGGATGCGGTGGCCCCGCCGGAGAGGATCACCTGGCCCGACGCTGCCGCGAGGCGGGCCAGTTTTTTCCGCCAGCGGAAGAAGCGGGGGGCTTCTTGGACGAGTACGAGGTCGGGGGCGCAGGCGCGGATGACTCGGGCCAGCGCCTCGGTGTCGTCGCGCATGGAGCGGATGTTGTAGCTGAGGACTCGGATGACGGCTGAACCGTCGGGTTCGGTGTGGGAAGTTGGAAGCGGCGGCGTTGGCATGCGGTCAATTTACGGTTGGACCGCGGGTTGGGGCGCCTCATAGCTCGGGGCGCGAGGTTGCGTGTGCGACTTACAGCCCCGCGCCCCTACCGTGGCGCTACATGATCGGGTCCGGCTCCCTCGCCAGGTCTGCCGCGCCCACCAAACCGGCCTTGTTGCCGAGTTGGGCGGCGATGACGTCTGCTACCGGGCGCCAGTTCCCGCCGACCAGCCAGCGCTTGTAGGACTTGCGGATGGGGTCCAGGACCAGTTCGCCCTCGTCCGAGAGGCCGCCGCCCACGATGAAGGCCGAGGGGTCGAAGAGGGAGGCCAGGTCCGCCAGGCCTGCGCCTGCCCAGCGGGCGAGTTCGCGGTAGGAGTCCACGGCTACCGGGTCGCCTTGTCTCGCCGCCATCGAGATGTGCTTGCCCTCGATTCCCTCGGGGGTTCCGTCGCCCAGCGAGAGGAGGATGTCGGCGTTCTCGGGGGTGGCGTTGGCCCGCTGCTTCGCGTATCGGACGAGGGCGCGGCCGGAGGCGTACTGCTCCCAGCAGCCCTGGCTGCCGCAGCCGCAGAGGATGCCGTCGGGGACCATCCGGATGTGGCCGAACTCGGCGGCGACGCCGAAGTGACCGCGGCGGAGCTTGTTGCCGATGATGATGCCGCCGCCCAGGCCGGTGCCGAGCGTGATGCAGATGACGTTGCGATGGCCCTTGCCCGCGCCGAACTTGTACTCGCCCCAGGCCGCCGCGTTCGCGTCGTTCTCCACGACGACCGGCAGCTTGACGCGTGCCTGGACCTTCTCCTTCAGCGGCTCCTGGCGCCAGTCGATGTTCGGCGCGAAATAGACCGTGGAACGCTGCCGGTTGACGTACCCTGCGGCACCGATGCCCACGCCGACGATCTCGTGTCCGGCACGGGCGCCTTCGACGGCGGAGGCGATGGCGTCCACGATGGCCTCGGGCGTGCCCGGAGTCGGCACCTTGTGGGTCGAGAGGATGTTGCCTTCCTCGTCGACCACGCCGGCCGCGATCTTCGTGCCGCCGATGTCGACGCCGATGGTGAGTCCCATGAATCCCTCAGTTTCGGTCGAGCCCCGCTACGGCCAACCGTACCCGAGGCCCTGCCGTCGGCTTCCCGTCGTCCGCCCGCTGGGCAGGCGGGAAACTGACGTCAGGAGCTCAGGGGGATTCAGTCCAGGTCGATGTGTTCCCCGGGACCGGAGTCCTCGTCAGGGCGGTGCGGAGGCCGGTCCTGGGTCCAGCGGCTCTCCTGCGCCTCGACGGCGGAGCGGTACGCGGCGAGCAGTTCGTTGCCGGCCGCGGCCAGGTGGTCGAAGAAGTCGGGGTTGCGCTCGATCACGGGCTCTACGGCGGCCTTGGCCTGCTGCACGACCTGGTTCACCATCTGCTGGGCGGCACCGCCGGCCACGGCACCGAGCAGCGGCGACTGCAGTCCGGACAACCGGTCGGTGACGGTGTCGAAGAACTTGCGCAGCTCCTCGCCGGCCGAGCCCGGCGGCGGGCCGTACTCGGCGCGGCGGCGGGCCTTCTCCGCGGCCAGGTCCTCCGCGCACGCCGTCGCCCAGGCGTCGGCGTCGGTCGCTCGCACCTCGTTGCCGTGCGCCTTCTCGAGGGCGTCCTCCGCGGCGTCGGACGTGGGGCGCTCATCGCTCATGGCGGACTCCAAGCATTGGCTCTGTGTCTCTCGACGTTACCCGAACGGGGATGTGCCGTTCACCGTCTCCGGCGGCCAAGAATCGCGTACGGGCAAAGTACTCAGCCAACTCGGCCAACGTCCCGGGGCCACCGTCAGGTTCCCCGCGGCCACAGCTCCGGGTCCGGTGCGAAGCGGATCCGCAGCTCGCCGTCGCGCAGGGCGGCGCCGTGCACGGTGCAGCGGCGGAGGGCCGACGGGAGCGGGACGATGCGGTGGAACGGGCCGACGGTGACGACGAGTTCGTCGCCGCGCCGGATGAGCTCGAGGTCGTCCCGTACCGCACCGGGCAGCGGGATGTGCCAGACGATCACGCCGTCTACGGAGAGGCGGTCCGACATCGTCCACTCGACCGGACGCGGGGCCTGGCCCGCGCCGGGCACGGGCAGCGCGGTGAGGTCGTCGGGTCCGCGCGGATCGCGGCCGAGGTGCGGCACCTCACACACCTCGTACGTGCCCCGCCACTCGTCCAAGGCCTTGCGCTGCTGGGCCGCCAGTCCCGCGAGCCAGGTGTCGGGGGACGCTTCGGGCAGGACGCGGTTCGTGATCAGGGCGTCGGGGCGAAGTCCGCGCAGGGCGAGGCCGGTGGTGGCGGTGCGTACGGCGTCGGTGCCGGCCGGGCCGGGCTCGGCGACCAGCCGTACGGTCGTCGCCCGGTCCGCCAACACCGCCTCCACGGCGGCGAGTTCGAGGTCCCAGCGGGCGGCCGTGTCGTACAGCCGGTCCGCGGGCATCGGGACGCCGGCGAGACGGCCGAGTACGGGGCGCAGGGCGCGGGCCGCTTGGCGCTCGGCGGGGAGCAGGCGGCTGAGGTAGCGGCGTAGCTGCTCGGGGAGCGCGAGGAGGGCCAGCGCGTGGGCGGCCGACGCACCACCGTCCGAGGGGGACGGCTCACGGCCCGTTCCGTCGCCGCCGCATCCGGTGAGCGGGGCGAGCACGACACACGCGGCGACGGCCGACAAGGCGATACGCGACTTCATGCG
>NZ_JAAKZX010000345.1 GCF_011045025.1 Streptomyces ureilyticus | reverse complement strand
GGGGACGGGGGACGGGGGACGGCGGATGACCGCAACGCTCAACTTCGAAGACCCGCTTTCACGAGAACCTCGCCTGCCGGCGTCCTGGAGTAGAGCACCGACCGTCCCGCCCGCCGCCGCTGGACGAGCCCGGCGTCGAGCAGGATCTTCAGGTGGCGGCCGACGGAGCCGAGTCCGTGCCCCGTGACGGCCACCAACTGGCTCGTACTCAAAGGGGAGTTGAGGAGAGCGAGTACGCCGGCCCGTGCGGGTCCGAGCAGCCTGTTGAGGCTCTCGGGCGCGGCGACCGGCTCGCCACCGGCCAGCGCGCCCGAGCACGGGTACACGACCGCGTACCGGTGCGGCTCCTCCCAGGAGACCCAGCCTTGCCGCTGGGGCGTGACCGGGACGAAGAAAAGCTCGGCGCCGGAGATCTCGCGGGGCGGGTATTCGTGCAGGTTGACCTGGAGCCGGTTCTGGCCGAGCCAGCGCATGCCCGGCCGCATGGCGTCGAGCGCGGCGGCCCAGCCGCCCTGGCTCAACTGGGCGGTGCGGGCGACGACATCGGCTTCGAGTACGCGTCGCCGCCGGGCCCAGTAGGGGCGTACGGCTTCGGCCCATACGTACTGGAGCAGGTCGGCGGCACGGGCCGCAAGGTCGTCGCGGTCCCGGAGGATGCGCGGCAGCGGGTCGCCGCGCAGGGCGTGCGGGCCGCCGCCCAGGGCCACGGCGAGGTGGGAGCGGGCGGCTTCGGGCGACGTCTCCCGTACGCGCGTGACTTCCGCCTCGAAGTCCTCCGGCTCTCCGGTCGGGGTCGGCGTGAGGAAGTCGGCGTTCCACGCCTTGCCCAGACCGGCCCGGACGACGGCCGCGGTCACGGGATCGGCGGCCAACCGCCTTCTGTACCCGGCGAGATGGGCATCGAGCCAGGACCGTTCGCCGGGATGCGCGGCCGTCCCCGAGTGCAGCATCTTGAGACCGGCGAAGGTCTCGGCGAGCGGGGACAGTACGAAACGGCTCCCGGCGAGGGTGTCGGCGTTGACCTGCCACCACCCCATGCCGGATTCCCCCGCCTGCCACTCACCGTTGCCGTGGTTTCGCCTCAGTGCGAAACATTAACGGCCGGGATACGGACGCTCCGAGACTCCGCTCATGCGCTCCTACCGATCCCTTTTCCGCACGCCGGAGTTCACGCCGCTGTTCCTGACCTCCCTCGTCCAGGTCGCCGCGCAGACGATGAGCGGTCTGGCCCTGGGCACCTTGGTGTACGCCGCCACCGACTCGCCCCTGCTCTCGGCGCTGAGCATGTTCGGGCCGTCCCTGGCCCAGGTCCTGGGCGCGACCACGCTCCTGTCCGCGGCCGACCGGCTGCCGCCCCGCGCGACGATGACGGGCATCGCCGTGGCGTTCGCGGCGGGTACGGCGATCCTGGCGACGCCCGTGCCCCTGTGGGCGATCTTCGCCCTCATCCTGCTGCTGGGCCTGGTGGCCTCGCTGGGCGGCGGAGTCCGCTGGGGTCTGCTCAACGAGATCCTCCCCAAGGACGGCTATCTGCTTGGCCGTTCGGTCTTCAACATGGCGAACGGCCTGACGCAGATCACCGGGTACGCGACGGGCGGCGTCCTCGTCACGCTCCTGTCCCCGCGCGGCACGCTGCTGACCGCGGCCGCTCTGTATCTTGCGGCAGCGATCACGGCCCGCGTCGGCTTGACTCGCCGCGTGCCCCGGGCGTCTGGCCGCCCCTCGGTGGCCGAGACCTGGCGCACGAACGCCCGCCTGTGGTCGTACGCGCCCCGCCGGAACGTCTACCTGCTCCTGTGGATCCCGAACGGCCTGATCGTCGGCTGCGAGTCGCTGTACGTCCCGTACGCCCCCGACCACGCGGGCCTGCTCTTCGCGTGCGCGGCGCTGGGGATGTTCGTGGGGGATGTGACGGTCGGCCGCTTCCTTCCGTCCCGCGTACGGCAACGGTTCGGCATCCCGCTGCTTCTGCTGCTGGCCGCGCCCTATCTGGTGTTCGCTCTGCGGCCGGGGGTGCCGGTGGCGGCGGTCGTCGTGGCCGTGGCGTCCATCGGCTTCGGCGCGAGCCTGGTCCAGCAGGAACGGCTGATGTCCCTGACTCCGCCCGAACTCAGCGGCCACGCCCTCGGGTTGCACTCCGCCGGGATGCTCACGATGCAGGGAGTGAGCGCGGGGCTGGCGGGGGCGGTGGCCCAACTGACCTCGGCGGGCGTGGCGATGGTGGTGATGGCCGCCGCGTCGATCTCGGTGACGTTTGCGTTGTCGGTGTCAGTCGCGCGTGAGCGTGAGGAACGACGTCCAAGCGGCGGGGGTGACGGTGAAGAGCGGGCCGTCGGGGGTCTTGGAGTCGCGGATGTGGATGGCTGAGGGGTGGGTGGCCACCTCGACGCAGGCGTCCTGGAAATCGCCGCTGTAGCTGGACTTCCGCCATGAGTAGGCGATTTCGATGCAGTCGCCGCCCTCGTCGCTGCTATAGCTCGACTTGAACCAGTGCAGTGCGGTGGTCATCGCTCTCCCAGCAGACGGTCCAACAGGTCCTTGGTGTCCTCGGTGTTGAGGGCCTGTGTCCGCAGCATCGCATACTTCTGAGCGAGGATCGCCACCTCGTCCGGATCACCGACGAGCTGGCTGCCGCGCTGCGTCTCGGCGTACGCAAGGCGCTGGTGATCGGGTGTCTCCAGCAGGACGAACGGGCCGGCGAGGCTGGCGTGGGTGGTGCGTCCGAACGGCATCACCTGCAAGGCGAGGCCGGGCAGTTCGGAGCATTCGCGCAGGCGCCGCAACTGCTCCACGTACACCTCCTTGCCGCCCAGGAAGTCCATGAGTACCGCCTCCCAGATCACGAAGCTGGTGGTCGGCGGCACCTTTCGGTGCAGGATCTGCTGACGCTCGATGCGGGCCGCGACCTTCTGCTCGATCTCCTCCTCGTCGTAGACGGGAACGCGGCTGCGGAAGACCGACCGGGCGTATGCCGGCGTCTGCAACTGACCGGGCAGCACCTGATTCTGGTAGGAGGAGATCGCGACCGCCTGCTGCTCGTAGTCGACGAACTCCTCGGCGAAGCGCGGGATGAGGTCCACCTCGGGCATGTTGTCCACGGCTGCGACCAACACCCCCTTGCTGTCGAGGATCTTGTCCAACAGCTCCGCGAAGTCCGCCTTCAGCGGCCGTCTGCCCTGCTCGATCGACGCGATCGTCTCCTCGTCCACCAACGCCCGCTCAGCAAGCGTCCGTTGGGTGAAACCGGCCGCCCGCCGCAGCACAGCCAACTGCGCGCCGACCATCCTCATCGCCGACGCGTTCTTGCGCGAACGCTTCCTGGAGTTCATACGGGTCCAACTCCCCACCGTGGTACGTACGTTCACGGCGACAGGCCCGTACAAGTAATCCGTACGAGCCCACGCACTGCTCCATCATGAGCACAGAGCGTGACACTCGTCCCGTGAACAACGAAAACTCACCCGTTCCCCGCGAACGCTTCTACCGGCGCGAACGCCAATCCATCCCGGCGGCAAGGGAGTTCACGAGGGCCGCGCTGAAGGACTGGGGCGTACCGGAAGAGACGTACGACGACGTCCTGCTGTGCGTCAGCGAGCTCACCACCAACGCGCTGCTCCATGGCGTACCACCGGGCCGGGGCTTCCGGCTCTGCCTGTTCCCGTACGGCGACGGCATGCTCCGCGTGGAGGTCCACGACAGCGGCGACGGGCAGCCGCGCGTCGTACCGTCCGAAGGGGAGTCGGGGCGCGGCCTGCTGCTCGTGTCGACGGTGGCGGACAAGTGGGGCGTGGCCGAGCGGGACCCGGGGAAGATCGTGTGGTGTGAGTTCGGGGCTGCCGTGCGGGACAGCCGACCGCAGGTGCAGAAAGCGTAAAGAGCGGAACTGTTGCCGCCGCCGCACCGCTCTCCTCGTACGTGAACATGCGCATGGTCAAGGTCAACCTGGCGATCGCGGCGATCCTGGTCCTGTTCGTCACCGTGGTGGGCCTTCGGGCCGTGATCGACTCCGGTAAGACCTGGACGTACGACAAGGTCTTCGAGGAGACGGGCGAGCTGTACGACGTGATGGCGACCGCCGACGACGACGTCTGGGTGGCGGGCGACAGCTTCCTGCTGCACGACGACGGCACGGGTTGGCAGCGGCGTCCCTTGCCGGCGTCGTTCGGGGGCGGCCTCTTTGAGCATGTGCGCTTCGACGCCGTGGGCTCCAGCGGCATCCTGCTCACGGCGAGCATGGACGAGACGGAGGAGGGGGAATCGCCGCGCATGGCCCGCTGGGACGGCTCGCGCTGGACGGCGTTGCCCGGGCTGCCCGACGGCCATCCGGTGGCTGATGTGCGGGCTTTCGCAGCGGACGACATCTGGGTCCTCGACGGCGACGCCGGCGCGTCCCACTGGGACGGCGTGCGCTGGACTGCCATGGACCTGCCCGTCGCCGTCACCGCACTCGACGGTGTCGCGTCCGGCGACCTGTGGGCGGTCGGCTACCACTACCCGGACGGTCCCGACGAGGGCCTGGGATTGCCGGGCGCCCAGCCCGCCACCCTGCACTGGGACGGCCGCGCCTGGAGGTCCGTACCGACGCCGGAGTACCACTACTCGGTCCCGGCGCCCGAGCAGCTGGCCTACTTCACCGACGTCGTCGCGCTGGCGAAGGACGACATACGGGTCTACGGCGACCACACCTCCATCCCGGAGGACGACGAACCCGACCCCGCCCCGGAGGCCCTCCGGCTGCGCTGGAACGGCACCGGCTGGACCAAGTTGCCGAACTCGAAGGGAGCGTGTTCCGATCGCGGTCCCTGGGTCCGCGACGGTGAGCACGGGGTCGTCCTCAGTGCGAGCCGGTACCTCACCGCGGGCGGCAACTGCGAAGGGATCTCGCTGTCGGAGCTGCCGAGCGCGGACTGGATCGGGTCCGGCGCACGGCAGTCGCTCCGGCTGAACGCCATCGCGGCGGTCCCGGGGACCGACAAGGTCCTCGGCGTCGGCTCCGTCGAAGTGACCCATGACGGCAGTTCCGCGAACAGATCGGCGATCGTCAGCCTGAAGCGCTGAAGGTTGCCCTCCTGGACGTGCCCGCAGCCTTCAGCGCGCCACGAACTGCGTGAGGATCGCCTGGACTTCGTAGATGTCGACGCCCTTGGTGAAGGTCTTCTCGATCGGCGCCGGGGTGCCGGAGATCCAGATCTTCAGCTCGGCGTCGAGGTCGAAGTGGCCGGCGGTCTCGACGGAGAAGTGGGTGATGCTGCGGTACGGGACGGAGTGGTACTCCGTCTTCTTGCCGGTGATGCCCTGCTTGTCGATCAGGATGAGGCGGCGGTCGGTGAAGAGGATGGTGTCGCGGATCAGCAGGTACGCGGCGTACACCTGCTCGTCCATCCCGAGCAGTCGCCCGTACTCGTGCTGGGCCTTGGCCGGATCGACGGTGTGGGCGTTTCCGAACAGTGCCATGTGAAGTCCCCCAGTGGGTGGTGAAGTTGGCGGCTCGCGTACCGCCGCTTGCTCTTCAGTGTCGCAACAAGTCGGCGTAGGCGCGGGTCTGCTCGGAGGCGTTGCGGTGCCAGTCGACCTGGGTGCGGTGTTCATGCACGAGAGTGATCGTGCGGGCACTTTCCGTTCAGCTTTTCTTTCGTACGTTCGGGACCCCTCCCCAGGCACCTGCGGGAGCATAGGGAGCCGGTAAAAGGGGCAAGATGTCCTGTCCGTGCGGCAGTTGGGGGAGTGAGTCGGTATGAGTGGGTCCGAAGAGCCGACGGGTGTCGGTGGCACGGGAGAGCCGTCGGGCGGCGGGCCGGCGCCGGAGGACACGCCGCCTCCGGAGTCCACACCGCTGCCTTCGTCGCCTCCACCGGCCGCGCCGCCTCCGCCGGACGTACCTCCGTCGCCGCCCGGGCCGGCGTCGTCCGCGCCGGACGTACCTCCGGCGCCTCCGCAGCCGACGCCGCCTCCGCCGCGAGTACCTCCGGCGCCGTCCGAGCCCCCGTCGTCACCTCGCCCAGCTCGACAACCAGATCTCCGAGGCCAACAAGCGCATCGTCGACACCGTCGGCCAGGGCGGCCCCAACTTCATCCAGAACGCCATCCTCGGCCCGCTCGAGGACAAGCGCGTAGCGGC
>NZ_JAAKZX010000344.1 GCF_011045025.1 Streptomyces ureilyticus | reverse complement strand
GCACAGCGGCAGCACGATCTGCCACAGCATCCGGAACTCGCCGACGCCGTCGATCCGCGCGGCCTCCTCGATCTCCGTCGGTATCTCCCGCATGAACTCGGCCAGCAGTGGCGGCGTCTTCGCCAACGCGCTGCTGGAGGAACAGTGCACGGCGCTGCTGACCGACAAGGGCTTCGCAGTCCTGCGCTAGGCGCGGTGGTACGTACGGCTCGGACCGTGCGGCCACGGCACGCGTGGGCGCACAGCGCAGGGAGCCGATCGAGGACGACTGGCCCGACATCTGGCGGGACTCGACCACCCGGCGAGCCGCCTGGCAGCCCGACGTCGGCGTGGACACCCCGACATCCGCCTCATCCACACCTTCACCCGAGCACGCCACGCCGTCGGACGACCGGCCCTCCGCAGCGGACGTCCGCCCCGCGCCCTCCGAACCCACCCCCAAGGCGGCCAAGCAACGCTCCAAACGGCGGCCCCGAGGCAGCGCCCGCTTCGCCGGGCTGGAAGCGGACCCCGGTGCCAGCGCCGTACCGGACATGGCCGCGCCCGCCGCCACGGACCGCAGCCCGCGCGGGGTCCGTTACGCGGGGGTCGCCGAGGAAGCGGAACCTCGGCCGTCGGCGCAAAGCCAGCCGGCCGGGCGGCGCGAGGCGTTGGACGACGAGGCGCGGCGGGCCACGGTCGAGACCGTCGAGCGGCTCGTCCGGTTGCGGCGTGAAGGCCACAGCGGAGAGGCACACGCCCTGCTGGCCGAAGCCGCGTACTGGCCCGCGGCCCGGCTTCCCCTCCTCGCCGCCGAGCTGCACCGCGCGGGCCTGGGGGCGGACTGGGCCACGCTGCTGTGGGAGGCGGTGTCGTTGCCGGCCGACCGGCTGGTCGCCGCGGCCGATGCGTTGGCGGCGGCCGGGCGTATGGCGGACGGTCGGCAGATGCTGCGGCAGGGGGTTGCGCGGCCCGCGTCGGAGGTCGGTGACGCGGTGCTGGCGCTTGTCGCGGAGGGGCGCGATCGTGAGGTCCGCGCGCTCCTCGACGCATACGTGCGCGTCCGTACGCCCGAGGAAGCGGCCCGCAGCGCGGCCCCCGACCCGGCGCGCCTCGCGCCGCTCCTGCTGTCGGCGGCCAGGGCCGTCTCGGAGGAGCGCCACTGGGACTTGGTCCACGCGCTGCGCGTAGCCGGCTACACGGGTTGACCCCTGGCGGTCCGGCGCCTCCGGGGGTGGCGGGCTCGGTCCGAACCCGCCCCGCCCAACCGCCGGAGGCAACCCCCACCGGAGTGGGAAACATGATCGACTCCACCGGTTAACGCCGATGGTCTTGCCCAGCGCAGCGCCTCCGCTTACTTTCGGGGCTCCAGCGTCTACGGGCGTAGAGACGCAGGGCGCAGCCGCTGACGCCCGGTCGACCGGTCGAAGGAGCAAGCTCATGGCCAACGTCGTACGTGCCGCCCTGGTCCAGGCCACCTGGACCGGCGACACCGCATCCATGGTCGCCAAGCACGAGGAACACGCCCGCGAAGCGGCCCGCCAGGGCGCGAAGGTCATCGGATTCCAGGAAGTCTTCAACGCGCCGTACTTCTGCCAGGTGCAGGACCCGGAACACTACAAGTGGGCCGAGCCGGTACCGGACGGCCCGACCGTGACTCGTATGCAAGAGCTCGCGCGCGAAACCGGCATGGTCATCGTCGTCCCGGTCTTCGAGGTCGAACAGTCCGGCTTCTACTTCAACACCGCCGCCGTGATCGACGCCGACGGCACCTTCCTCGGCAAGTACCGCAAGCACCACATCCCGCAGGTCAAGGGCTTCTGGGAGAAGTACTACTTCAAACCGGGCAACATGGGCTGGCCCGTCTTCGACACGGCCGTCGGCAAGGTCGGCGTCTACATCTGCTACGACCGCCACTTCCCGGAGGGCTGGCGGCAACTCGGTCTCAATGGCGCCCAGTTGGTCTACAACCCCTCCGCCACCTCCCGTGGCCTGTCCGCCTACCTCTGGCAGCTGGAGCAGCCCGCCGCCGCCGTCGCCAACGAGTACTTCATCGCCGCGATCAACCGCGTCGGCCAGGAGGAGTACGGGGAAAACGACTTCTACGGGACGAGTTACTTCGTCGACCCCCGCGGGCAGTTCGTCGGCGAGACCGCTAGCGACAAGACGGAGGAGCTTGTCGTACGCGACCTCGACTTCGACCTGATCGAAGAGGTGCGGCAGCAATGGGCCTTCTACCGGGACCGCCGCCCCGACGCCTACGAGGGACTGGTGCAGCCATGAGTGACCTGGACCTGTTCGCCCGCCACAAGGCAGTCCTCCCTGACTGGCTCGCCCTCTACTACGCCGATCCCCTCGAGATCACCCATGGCGAGGGCCGCCACGTCTGGGACGCCGCCGGGAAGAAGTACCTCGACTTCTTCGGCGGGATTCTGACCACCATGACCGCGCACGCGCTCCCCGAGGTGACGAAGGCCGTCAGCGAGCAGGCCGGGCGGATCGTCCACACCTCGACCCTCTACCTCGACCGGCCGATGGTCGAACTCGCCGAGCGCGTCGCCCAGTTGTCCGGCATTCCGGACGCCCGCGTCTTCTTCACGACGTCCGGCACGGAGGCCAACGACACCGCGCTGCTGCTCGCGACCACGTATCGGCAGAGCAACCAGATCCTGGCGATGCGCAACAGCTACCACGGCCGTTCGTTCAGCGCGGTCGGCATCACCGGCAACAAGGGCTGGTCACCGACCAGCCTCTCGCCCCTCCAGACGCTGTACGTCCACGGCGGCGTCCGCACCCGCGGCCCGTACGCGCATTTGGACGACGCCGAGTTCATCGCGGCCTGCGTCGCCGACCTGGAGGACCTGCTCGGCCATGTCCGCGCGCCCGCGGCCCTGATCGCCGAGCCCATTCAGGGCGTCGGCGGCTTCACCGCACCGCCGGACGGACTGTACGCGGCCTTCCGTGAGGTGCTCCAGGAGCGCGGCATCCTGTGGATCGCCGACGAGGTGCAGACCGGCTGGGGCCGGACCGGCGACCACTTCTGGGGCTGGCAGGCCCACGGCGCCTCGGGACCGCCGGACATGCTGACCTTCGCCAAGGGCATCGGCAACGGTATGTCGATCGGCGGTGTCGTCGCCCGGGCCGACGTCATGAACTGCCTCGACTCCAACTCCATTTCGACCTTCGGCGGCTCTCCGGTCACGATGGCCGCCGGGAACGCCAACCTCACGTACCTCCTCGAACACGACCTCCAGGGCAACGCCCGCCGCGTCGGCGGCATGCTCATCGAGCGGCTGCGGGCCGTCGCCGCGCAGCATCCGGGCGTACGTGAGATCCGTGGCCGCGGGCTGATGATCGGCGTCGAGCTGGTGAAGCCCGGCACCGACGAGGCCGACCCGGACGCGGCCGCCGCCGTACTCGAAGCGGCCCGCGAGGAAGGCCTGCTGATCGGCAAGGGCGGCGGCCACAACACCAGCGTCCTGCGCGTCGCCCCACCGCTCTCGCTCACCGTCGCGGAGGCCGAAGAGGGCGCCGCGATCCTCGAGCGGGCGCTGCGGAGCGCCGCGTAGGGCATCGGTGACGGTCGTCCCGGCGCCGTCGATCCGGACGGCGCCGGGCGCAGCCGTACGTCATCAGCACCCACCACCGCAGGTAGCAGGAGAGGGACCATGAGCAGTCGTACCGTCATCCGCGGTGGCCTCGTCATCACCGCGTCCGACGAGATCCACGCCGACGTCCTGATCGAGGACGGCCGTATCGCCGCCCTCGCCGCCTCCGGCACCACGGCCGCCGAGGCCTGGACCGCCGAGCGCACCATCGACGCCACCGGGAAGTACGTGATCCCGGGCGGCGTCGACGCCCATACGCACATGGAGCTGCCGTTCGGCGGCACCTTCGCCGCCGACACCTTCGAGACCGGTACCCGGGCCGCGGCCTGGGGCGGCACCACGACGATCGTCGACTTCGCCGTGCAGACCGTGGGCCGCTCGCTGCGCGAGGGCCTGGACGCCTGGAACGCCAAGGCCGACGGCAACTGCGCCATCGACTACGGCTTCCACATGATCGTCTCCGACGTCAATCCGGAGACCCTCAAGGAGATGGACCTGCTGGTGGAGGAGGGCGTCACCTCCTTCAAGCAGTTCATGGCCTACCCCGGCGTCTTCTACAGCGACGACGGCCAGATCCTGCGCGCCATGCAGCGCTCCGCCGAGAACGGCGGGCTGATCATGATGCACGCCGAGAACGGCATCGCGATCGACGTCCTCGTCGAGCAGGCGCTGGCGCGAGGAGAGACCGATCCCAGGTACCACGGCGAGGTCCGGAAGGCGCTCCTCGAAGCCGAGGCCACCCACCGCGCCATCAAGCTCGCGCAGGTCGCGGGCGCCCCGTTGTACGTCGTGCATGTCTCGGCGATGGAGGCAGTCGCCGAGCTGGCACGGGCGCGCGACGAGGGCCTGAACGTCTTCGGCGAGACCTGCCCGCAGTATCTGTTCCTGTCCACGGACAACCTCGCGGAGCCGGACTTCGAGGGCTCCAAGTACGTGTGCTCCACCCCGCTGCGCCCCAAGGAGCATCAGAAGTACCTGTGGCGGGGCCTCAGGACGAACGATCTGCAGGTCGTCTCCACCGACCACTGCCCCTTCTGTTTCGTCGGCCAGAAGGAGCTCGGCCGCGGTGACTTCTCCAAGATCCCCAACGGTCTGCCGGGCGTCGAGAACCGTATGGACCTGCTCCACCAGGCCGTCGTCGACGGGCACATCACCCGACGCCGCTGGATCGAGATCGCCTGCGCCACTCCGGCCCGGATGTTCGGCCTGTACCCGAAGAAGGGGACGATCGCGCCGGGCGCCGACGCGGACGTCGTCATCTACGACCCGGGGGCCGAGCAGGTCATGTCCGCCGAGACGCATCACATGAACGTCGACTACTCGGCGTACGAGGGCAAGAGCGTCACCGGCCGCGTCGAGACGGTCCTCTCGCGGGGCGAACTCGTCATCACCGAGCGGGAGTTCACCGGACGTGCCGGTCACGGCGTCTACACCCCCCGCTCCACCTGTCAGTACCTCAACTAGGAGCGGCGCCCATGGACTTCGGACTGGTCCTGCAGACCGACCCCCCTGCCTCCCGCGTCATCAGCCTGATGAAGCGGGCCGAGCGCAACGGCTTCACGTACGGCTGGACCTTCGACTCCGCCGTGCTGTGGCAGGAGCCGTTCGTGATCTACAGCCAGATCCTGTCGAACACGTCGAAGCTGAAGGTCGGCCCGATGGTCACCAACCCGGGCACCCGCACCTGGGAGGTCACCGCCTCGACCTTCGCCACGCTCAACGACATGTTCGGCAACCGCACGATCTGCGGTATCGGCCGCGGTGACTCCGCGATGCGGGTCGCGGGCCGCAAGCCCAACACCCTGGCCCGTATCAGCGAGGCCATGAAGGTGATCCGGGCGCTGGGCAGCGGTGAGGAGGCCGACCTCGGCGGCGGCACCGTCATCAGGTTCCCGTGGATCAAGCCCGGAGCCGAACTCCCGGTCTGGATGGCCGCGTACGGTCCGAAGGCCCTGAAGATGACCGGAGAGGAGGCCGACGGCTTCATCCTCCAGCTGGCTGATCTGTATCTGACCGAGTACATGGTGAAGGCGGTCAAGGACGCGGCCGTCGCGGCCGGTCGTGACCCGTCCGACGTCAAGATCTGCGTGGCCGCCCCGGCGTACGTCACCGAGGACGACTCGCCGGAGGCGCTCGCGCACGCGCGTGAGCAGTGCCGCTGGTTCGGCGGGATGGTCGGCAACCATGTCGCGGACCTGGTGTCCAAGTACGGATCCGACGGCGCCGTGGTTCCGGAGACGCTCACCGACTACATCAAGGCACGCGAGGGGTACGACTACTCGCACCACGGGCGCAGCGGCAACCCGGACACCCAGTTCGTGCCGGACGAGATCGTCGACCGGTTCTGTCTGATCGGCCCGGTCGAGAAGCACATCGAGAAGCTGAACGCGCTGTGTGAGCTGGGCGTCGACCAGTTCGCCGTGTACGACATGCACGACGCGCAGGAGGCCGTGATCGACGCGTACGGCCAGCAGGTCATCCCCGCGCTGAACTCCTGACCGGACCGCCGACTTCTGACGCGCGGTACCACCACCCCTCCTCCCCACGACCCCCCAC
>NZ_JAAKZX010000343.1 GCF_011045025.1 Streptomyces ureilyticus | reverse complement strand
GCGTCGCTCCCATCGGTTCGGCCGCCGCCGCCCGTATGCACCGCCGCCCCCCGGGTGCCCCGAGCCACCCGGGCGGCTACCGCGAACTGTCCGGCCGCGAGGTCGAGGTGCTCCGGCTGGTGGCGGAGGGCCAGTCGAACAAGGCCATCGGCGTCTCGATGGGCCTGTCCGCCCTGACCGTCAAGAGCCACCTCGCCCGCATCGCCCGCAAGCTCGGCACGGGCGACCGCGCCGGCATGGTGGCGGTGGCCCTGCGCACCGGCATCATCCACTGAGCCAACCGCTTCACACCTCTCAGACGCCCGTCGACGGAACGTTCCGTCGACGGGCGTTGCGCATGTCCCCGACGGCGTCCCCTGGAGCTTCGATCAGCGGCGGCGCAGTGACGGGTCGAGCAGCGCGGGCGGAGTGTCGTACTTCTCGTGCGCGGCGAGGTCGGTGCCGGGGGCGACGATCGCGTCGACCGCGTCGAGTACGTCGGCGGAGAGCACCGTGTCGGCGGCGGCGAGCTGCGAGTGCAGGTGGTCGAGTGTGCGGGGGCCGATGAGCGCGCTGGTCACGGCCGGGTGCGCGGTCACGAAACCGAGCGCGAGCTGGATCAGGGTCAGCCCGGCCTCGTCGGCGACCTTGGCCAGCTGCTCGACGGCGTCGAGCCTGGCCCGGTTGGCGGGGACGGCGGTGTCGAAGCGTTGCGGCATGAACGTGGAGCGGCTGGTGGTGATGTCCTGGCCCTCGCGGATCGCGCCTGACAGCCAGCCCGAGGCCAGCGGGCTCCACACCAGCACTCCGAGCCCGTACTCCTCGGTCACGGGCAGGACATGGGTCTCGATGCCGCGCTGCAGGATCGAGTAGCTGGGCTGCTCGGTGACGTAACGGCTCAGGCGATGCTCGCGGGCGGCCCACTGGGCTTGCACGATGCGGTGGGCGGGGAAGGTCGAGGAGCCGAAGTAGCGGATCTTTCCCGCGCGTTGCAGGTCGGTCAGGGCCGACATTGTCTCCTCGTCGGAGGTGCTCGGGTCCCACCGGTGGATCTGGAAGAGATCGACGTGGTCGACGCCGAGGCGGCGCAGGCTGCTGTCCAGCGCGGTGACCAGCCAGCGGCGTGAGCTGCCCCGGTGGTTGCGCTCGTCGCCCATCGGCATGCTCGCCTTCGTGGCCAGTACGAGGTCGTCGCGGCGGCCGGCGACGGCCTTGCCGACCATCTCTTCCGACTCACCGTCGCTGTACATGTCGGCGGTGTCGATGAGGTTGATGCCGCCCTCGATGGCGGCGTCGACGAGGGCAGTGGCCTCCTCTTGAGTGGTGCGGCCGATCTTGCCGAAGTTCATCGCGCCGAGTGCGAGGGAGCTGACCTGCACACCGGTGCGGCCCAAGGTGCGGTACTGCATGATCTGTTCCTCCATTGCTAACATCGCGAACAAACGGAACCTCGTTCCGGAATGACAATACGGAACATCGTTCCGCTTAGCAAGCACGTCTAGCTCGGCAAGCACGGCAGTGAGGGAGCGGCGCGGTGAAGGACAGCGACGAGGGCTCGGGGCGCGCGGCCCAATCCAAAGCCCAGCCCAGACGGAAGGACGCCCAGCGCAACAAGGAGGCTCTGCTCGACGCGGCCGCCTCGGTCTTCGTCACGTCAGGGGTGGAGGCACCCGTACGCGACATCGCGGCCAAGGCCGGCGTCGGCCTCGGCACGATCTACCGGCACTTCCCGACGCGAGCGGATCTCATCATCGCCGTCTACCGGCACCAGGTCGACGCCTGCGCCGAGGCCGGTCCTGCACTGCTCGCGACCAGCGCGACCCCGCACGCCGCACTGGGCCAGTGGATCAACCAGTTCGTCGACTTCCTGGTCACCAAGCACGGACTCGCCGCCGTACTGCAGTCCGACAACGCCGGCTTCGAGGCACTGCACGCCTACTTCCTCGACCGCCTCGTCCCCGTCTGCACCCACCTGCTCGACGCCGCGGCCGACGCCGGCCAGATCCGCTCCGACCTCGAGGCCTACGAACTCATGCGCGGCGTCGGGAACCTCTGCATCGGCGCGGACAGCGACCCCGACTACGACGCACGCCGGTTGGTCGAGCTCCTCATCGCGGGCCTGCGCCACGCCGAGACCGATTCTGGCCGGTCAGAGCCCGCGTCGAGCGACAGTGCGGGTCAGACGGTGGGCCGTACAGATACCCTTGACATGTGACCGACGCCCAAGAGACCGCAGCAGACACATCACTGCGAACCACCGGAGGCGCCCCTCCGGACGACGGCGGATCCTCTGAAGCAGAGGCGCCCATTCCGTTGTTGGAGCCCCGGGACGGGATTCCGCCCGTGATCGCCGACGACGCGTCGCTCGCCGAGGTGATCGCCGCGTTCGCCGCGGGCAGCGGTCCCGTCGCCGTCGACGCCGAGCGCGCTTCCGGTTACCGGTACGGCCAGCGGGCCTACCTCGTGCAGTTGCGCCGTGAGGGTGCGGGCAGCGCGCTCATCGACCCCGTCGCCTGTCCTGATCTGTCAGGGCTCGGCGAGGCGCTGGCCGGTGTGGAGTGGGTACTACACGCCGCCACGCAGGATCTGCCGTGTCTGCGCGAAATAGGTATGGTCCCCAGCCGCCTCTTCGACACCGAGCTGGCCGGCCGGCTCGCCGGGTTCCCGCGCGTCGGGCTCGGCGCGATGGTCGAGGGCGTCCTGGGCTTCGTACTCGAGAAGGGGCACTCCGCGGTCGACTGGTCGACGCGTCCGCTGCCCGAGCCGTGGCTTCGTTATGCCGCGCTCGACGTGGAGCTGCTCGTGGACCTCAGGGACGCGCTGGAGAAGGAGCTCGACCGGCAGGGCAAGCTGGAGTGGGCCCAGCAGGAGTTCGACGCGATCGCCTCGGCGCCGGCGCCCGAGCCGCGCAAGGATCCGTGGCGGCGTACGTCCGGTATGCACAAGGTGCGTCGGCGGCGGCAGATGGCGGTCGTACGGGAGTTGTGGCAGGCCAGGGACAAGGTCGCGCGGCGCCGGGACATCTCGCCGGGCAAGGTGCTCGGCGACGCGGCGATCATCGAGGCGGCCCTCTCCCTGCCGGTCAACGCGCAGGCGCTGGCCGCGCTGAACGGCTTCGGGCATCGTATGGGCCGGCGTCAGCTGGAGCAGTGGCAGTCGGCCGTGGACCGCGCGAAGGCGCTGCCGGACCACGAACTGCCGCAGCCGGGGCAGCCGGTGACCGGTCCCCCGCCGCCGCGTGCCTGGGCCGAGAAGGACCCGGTGGCCGCGGCCCGGCTGGTCGCCGCGCGGGCGGCGGTGTCGGCGCTCGCGGAGACCCTGACCATGCCTCAGGAGAACCTGATCACCCCGGACACGGTGCGCCGTGTGTGCTGGGAGCCGCCTGCCGAAGTGAACGCCGAGTCCGTCGCGGCCGCGCTCGCCGGGTACGGGGCGCGGCCGTGGCAGGTCGAGCAGGTGACGCCGGTGCTGCTGCCGGCGCTCACTTCGTCGCCCCCCGAGTGAACCCGTTGTAGATGTACCGCTGGAGGAACAGGAAGACGACGAGCGTCGGGAGAATGACGAGGACCGCACCGGCCGAGATGTTCTCCCAATGCGCTCCGAACGGCCCCTTGAAGCGGAACAGCGACGTCGAGATCACGCCAAGCTCTTCGGACGGCATGTACAGGAACGGGATGTAGAAGTCGTTGTAGACCGTGATCCCCTTGACGATCACCACCGTCGCGATCGCGGGCTTCAGCAGCGGGAAGATGATCTTCCGGTAGATGGTGAAGGCGTTCGCGCCGTCCAGCCGTGCCGACTCGTCCAGGGAGACCGGGCGCAGGGCTGTCTTGCAGTGCAGCTCCAACCCCACTTCGTACAGCGGCTGTTCGCCGTAGCCGCGCGGCCACCACGGTGCGGGGTCCGGGACTTCGAGGTGTACGCCGCTGACCTGGGCCGTCACGGAGAGCGCCGCCTCGACCCTGGTCCGCTCGACGTCGAGGTACAACTCGACGCATCCCAGGCGGGCTTCGACCGTCACGAGCGGCGGTACGGAAGCTCCGACGCGCACGGCTCCGGCTTCACCTTCGTCGTCAACGGCGAACGCCTCTTCGTGCGCGCCATGAACTGGGCCCCGGACGACGTCTTCCCGTCCCGGATCACCCGCGAGCGCTACCGCACCGGCCTCACCCAGGCAGCCGAGGCGGGCGCCTCAGTCCGGCTCGGAGAGCCGGGCCTTGTGCCGCCAGCACCGGCAGGGGGCATCACGTCTGGTGGCCAGTGACGGGCTGCCGCATCACCGGGGCCAGTTGGGTGACCTTTGAGGGCCTCGCTCGTTTTTGTGAGTGTCGGGCTAACGGTCGAATGGGAGACGTCTGATGAGTCAAGGCACCTTGGCCACGCGGCAGTTCGGGCACCGTGCCCGGCTTGCGCTGTCGCCCGCCGAGGTGTCGAAGGCCAACGCCCAGGCGCACGCGGCGCGCACCCTGTGGAACCTGCTGCACGCCTGGTGGCAGATGATGCCCATGGATCAGCGGACCCTGGCCAACGCGAACGCCGCGATCCGCCGGGCCCGCCAGAACCTCGATTTCCTCGCCGCGCTGCCCGCCCAGGCCGCCCAAGCGGTCCTCAAGACATACCTCCAGGCATGGCGCAACTGCTGGGAGGGCCGGGCGGATGCCCCGAAGTTCAAGGCACGCTTCCGGTCGGTCATCAGCGTGGACGTCCCGCAGGGCCGGGATCTGAACATCACGCGGGTGCACCGCCACTGGGGCATGGTCAACCTGCCCAAAATCGGCCGAGTGAAGTTTCGCTGGACCAAAGACCTCCCGTGGGCAAGCACGCCAACGCCGGGAACCGGATCACCGGCGCCCGGCTCGTCAAGGACGCGCTCGGCTGGCACATCGCCTTCCGCGTGACGGCACAGGAGGCCACGCCCGAGCCTCACCAGGGACCGGAGGTCGGGATCGACGTGGGTGTTGCCGTGCCACTCGCCCTCTCCGACGGCACCACCTACGAGCACGGCCAGTGGCTGACCGAGCAGGAACAGGCCGTGCTCCTGCGCCTGGAACAGCGCGCCGCCCGGCGCAAACAGCACCGCGAACCCGGCGAGCGCACCTCGCGCCGCCTGCAGCACACCTTTGACCAGATCGCCCAGCTCCGAGCGAAAGCCAAGCGACGAGCCGCCGACTGGCAGCACCAGACGACCACCACCATTGCCCGCGCCTACGGCACGGTGGTGGTCGAAGCACTCACCATCACGAACATGGTCACGTCGGCCCGGGGCACCGTCGACCAACGGGGCAGGAACGTCGCGCAGAAAGCCGGGCTGAACCGCTCCATCGCCGCCGAGGCGTGGGGCCGCACGGTCACCATGCTGACGTACAAGACCGCCCGGCACGGCGGCACCCTGGTCAAGGTCCCCGCCCCCGGCACCTCCCGGCGCTGCTCAGCCTGCGGTATCACCACGCCCGGAAGCCGGGAGTCCCAGGCCGTGTTCGTCTGCAAGAACCCGGACTGCGGGTGGTCGGGCAACGCCGACCACAACGCGGCCCGGAACATCCTGCACCTGTACCGGATCGGCCTCGTGGCGATCCCGGCTGCCGGGAGGGCAGTCGTCAGGCGCGCTCGCCGCGTCAAGCCCGCCGCCGCAAGGTAGGAGGGAATCTCCTTCCCGAGCCTGCGAAGGAAGGAGAGCACTTCAAATGGAGTTCATCTCGGCGTGGAGAGCGTTCTGACCGAACACTCCTGTTCGCTGCTGCTGCGGCTCGTCCGGAGCGTGGAGGAGGAGGTGGGGCTGCAGGACGCGTGGTGGCGGGGGAAGCAGGTGAGCGGGTCGATCCTTGTCGACTTCCGCGCGGATGATCCGCGGGTGCCGGCGGCGGAGCGGCTCGGGATGCCGGTGGTGGCCGTCGGGCATCCGTCGCTGACCGGCAGCCTCACCTCCGTGTGGACGGACGACGCCACGGCCGTGACGGAAGCCGTGCGGTATCTGGCCGCGCTCGGCCATCGGCGTGCATCGCCGACATCAGCCGGCTCTCGACCTCCTCGGCGTCCGCGGTCTCGCTCGACTCGTCCTGGCGGCAGGCGCCGCAGGCAAGCACGGCCTCCGGATGGTTTCCCGGCTGCCGCAGCAGGACGAGGGTCTTCTCCCGCTCACGCGCTCATCGCCCCCGCTCACGACATCGCTCCGATCGCCATCGGCACCCCCTGCGGCACGCCGGTGCGCAGT
>NZ_JAAKZX010000342.1 GCF_011045025.1 Streptomyces ureilyticus | reverse complement strand
GATCTACATCCTGCTGTTCATCTCGCTCATCGGCTGGTCCGTCGGAGGGTGCCCTTGTGGCGGAGGCGTAGCCGGGCCGCTTCGAGCGGCGGGAGCGGGGCGAGTTCGCCGATCAGCCCGCGCTGTTTGAGCCAGGTCCAGTGCGGGCCGCCCAGCGGTTTGCCTCTACTGACGTTGCCGTTGCCGACACCGAAGCCGTTGCGGCTGCTGCGGCTGTCGCGTCAACGCGGCCTTACTGCATGACTGCCATGGCCAGGGCACGGCGAGCGCGCAGCGACGCGCGCTCGGCGCGGCGCTGCATCCGGCGGGCCGTCGCCAGGCGGATCGCCCGGCGCTCGGCCTCGGCGGCGCGCTGCCGCTCGTGCATATGCGCACGAGCCAGGGCTTCTTGGATGAGTTGCATCTCTCGGGTCCTGTTCTGACGCGAGTCGTTCGCGCCGGTGGTGGTGAAGTCTGGAATCGCGGAGCCGGCGGGCTCGCTGTTGGACGGCTTCATCGGGGCCTGATCCTTGGGGTCGTGCGTCAGGGGGCGATCGATCGTTCCTGTGGTGGTCATGCCGCGACCGGGTTCTTGCGCGGGCGGCCACGCGGCCGCTTCCGGGCGACAACGACACCCTGGACGAAGAGCTCGCCACCCCAGACACCCCAGGGCTCACGCCGCTCCTTGGCGCCGGCGAGGCAGGCCTCGATCAGCGGGCAGGTGCGGCAGAGGGACTTGGCGTACTCGACATCTGCCGGAGACTCGGCGAAGAAGACCTCCGGGTCGTTGGAGCGGCAGGGGACGGGTACGCCGAGGTTCTCGATGGCGTCGTCGAGCGCGGTGAGCGCAGTGAGCGGGATCAAGGTGGAGTCCTCCGTGGGGCCGGGCGGGGGGATCGTTTCGGAAGGCGGTACGGACGGGGCGTGCGCTTCGAGTTGCACGGTTCGTCTTCCTCGTCTGGTCGTGCCGGCCGGGTTGGCCGGTTGGCGGCTGGTACCGGGTTCATTTCTTGTTCCCGAGGCTCCTTCGCTCTGTCGTCCCTGGTCGGGGACAAACAGAAGGGCCGCGGATCCCGGGTGGGGTTCCGCGGCCCTGAAGGCGCCGGCCTGATCGCCGATCAGGCTGGATCACTCCAGGGTTCAGGCCCACGGAAGGCCCACATCGTGTGGTGCGTCTGCTGGGTGGCTCCGGCACCGGCGGCCGCAAAGGCATAGGCCTGCGCCTGCGCCTCTACTGCTTCCAGTGCCTTCATCGGTCGCTCATTGCGCTCACTGACGGGGAGACCCGCGAGAGACACGGCGGACGCCGGCCGGACGGCAGGAATGCCGGACAGACCGGTGCCCAGGTTCGAGACGCCGAGCAGGCACGTGGAGACGACCGAGCGATCGGTCATTTTGACAGTGCTGATGGAGCTGGTGCTGATGCTGATGCTGATCACTGGAATCGCCTCCTCTCGGCGTCTCAAGGGACCGGGGTGAACCGGTCCGACGGCTATTAAGTACAGCACGGAACCAGGGCCTTGGAGAAGGCCGCCGCTTCCGTGCTTAAGAACCTATGGGGATTCCTGGGGCATGCGCAAACTATTTTCTCGACGAGTTTGCGTCAGTCGTCATCGTCTCCCTCTTCAAGCTCCTGACCTGCACAGATGGCCAGAACTTCGGTTCCGTAGCGGTTGAGCTTGCGGGCGCGGACCCCTGGGATGCGCGCCAGTTCAGCCGGAGTCGCCGGTACCGCTTCCGCGATGGCCATCAGTGTCTTGTCCGTGAAGACGCAGAAGTCCGGTTGACCGCTGCGCTGCGCCTGGGACGCTCGCCAGTCGCGCAGCCGCTCGTACAGCCCCTCGTCCATGTCGGACGGGCAGTCGTCGCAGCGCATCAGTTTCATCTCACCGGCGTCGGTGAGGGTGCGACCGCAGACCCGGCATCGGGCGGGCTGACGGGCCACCCGCCGCACCACGCCCTCGACGCCACCGACGACACCGCGCTCGATGCCGCCGGGGCCGCCTCCGCCGCCTCGGGTCGGGGCGGCCGAGGAGCCGGGGCGCAGCCCGTCGAGGAAGTGGCTGGGGCGGCGGTTGGGGCGGCTTCCCGGCGAGCGGGACAGCGCCCAGGAGACGGAGAGGTGTTGTCTGGCACGGGTGACGCCGACATAGAGAAGGCGGCGCTCCTCCTCGATCTGTTCCTCGGTCTTTGCGTACGAGATCGGCATCATGCCTTCGGCGACACCGACGAGAAAGACGACGTCCCACTCCAGGCCCTTGGCGGAGTGGAGGGAGGCGAGAGTGACTCCCTGGACGGTCGGGGCGTGCTGGGCGGCGGTCCGCTCGTCGAGTTCCGCGACGAGGTCGCCGAGTGTGGCGTCGGGCTTGGCGGAGGCGAAGTCCTGTGCGAGGTGAACCAGGGCGGCCAGTGACTCCCAGCGCTCGCGGACCGCGCCGGATCCTGCGGGCGGCTCGCTGGTCCAGCCCTCGCTGGACAGCACGGCTCGTACCTGCCCAGGCAGGTCCCCGGCGTCGTCCAGGAGGGTGTCATTGCCTCCGAAGCGGCCTGCCGCGCGCAAGCCGTGGATGGCTCTCTTCACCTCCGGGCGGTCGAAGAACCGCTCGGCGCCGCGCAGTTGGTAGGGCACGCCGACATCGGCGAGGGCCTGTTCGTAGGTCTCTGACTGGGCGTTCGTTCGAAAGAGGATGGCGATCTCGCTCGCTGGGACTCCGGAGACGATGAGGTCGCGGATGTGTCGGGCGGC
Organism: Streptomyces ureilyticus; assembly: GCF_011045025.1. Lineage (GTDB taxonomy): Bacteria > Actinomycetota > Actinomycetes > Streptomycetales > Streptomycetaceae > Streptomyces > Streptomyces ureilyticus. Next base: position 3,555 of record NZ_JAAKZX010000342.1, on the reverse strand, counting down.
GCCCTCGGCCTCGGCGGGCTCGTCGGTGTACTCGGTGTAGACCGGCTCGGGGCCCGGGTCGCGCTGGGAGATCAGCTCGAGACGGTGTTCGGCGGCGCGGCCCCGGGCCTGGGCGAGCAGGCCGTTGGCGAGGTGGACGACCTGGGGCGAGGATCGGTAGTCGCGGACCAGCTTGACGACGGTGGCGCTGGGGTGGCGGGTGCGGAAGTCGAGGAGGTGGTCCGGGGTTGCACCGGTGAACGAGTAGATCGTCTGGCTGGCGTCGCCGACGACGCAGAGGTTGTCGCGCTCGCCGAGCCACAGTTCCAGGAGGCGCTGCTGGAGGGGGCTGACGTCCTGGTACTCGTCGACCACGAAGTGCTGGTACTGGGCGCGGACCTGGTCGGCGATGTCGTGCCGGTCCTGGAGGATGCCAACGGTCAGCAGCAGGACGTCTTCGAAGTCGATGACACCGCGGTCGCGTTTGACGTCCTCGTAGGCGGCGTAGAGCTGGGCGATCTCACCGGGGCGGCGGGGGGGTTCCCGGCCGGTCTTGGCGGCCGTCGCCGCGTAGTCGGCGGGGACGGTCTGGGTGACCTTGGACCATTCGATCTCGGCTGTGAGATCGCGCAGTTCACCTCGGTCGAGGCGGACTCCGCAGGCGGCTGCGGCGTCGGCGACAAGCTGGATCTTCCGGTCGACGATCCGCGGCAGGCTGCCGCCGACCGCCTTGGGCCAGAAGTAGTGGAGTTGGCGTAGGGCGGCGGAGTGGAAGGTGCGTGCCTGTACTCCGGAGGCGCCGAGTTGGCGGAGCCGGCCGCGCATCTCGCCGGCGGCACGGTTGGTGAAGGTGACGGCCAGCACACTGGAGGGTTGGAGAATTCCGGCGCGTACTCCGTAGGCGATGCGGTGGGTGATCGCCCGGGTTTTGCCCGTGCCGGCTCCTGCCAGTACGCACACCGGCCCGTGCAGGGCGGTGGCGACCTCGCGCTGCTCGGGGTCGAGGCCTTCGAGCACCGCGTCGGCCGAGTCCGGTGCCTGCGGGAAGAGGGTGGAGTGCGTTGCTGCTGTCACACGGCCATGCTGCCAGGTCACCGAAGACGGCTGTGCTGGTTGTCCACAGGCGGGCCCTGATAGTCGTACTAATGCGGCAGGCGTCACGTGGCCGGGCATACCCCGGGCGGGAATGGCGCCCCCGTCGCGTACGTTCCCTCTCTGGACGACCTGATCCCCAAGCCATCAGAGGAGCGCGCGAGATATGCAGGGCACTGTGACGATGTACAGCACCACGTGGTGCGGTTACTGCCAGCGGCTGAAGAAGCAGCTGGACCGCGAGGGCATCGCGTACACCGAGATCAACATCGAGCAGGACCCCGCGTCCGCCGCGTTCGTCGAGAAAGCGAACGGCGGAAACCAGACGGTCCCGACGGTCCAGGTAATTCCCTCCAGCGGTGGCGCCGAGGTCGTGATGACCAATCCCAGCCTTGCCCAGGTGAAGCAGGCGCTCGGCGTCTGATTCCGGACAGGCCCTAAAGGGCCGTGCCCGGTTTCGGCAGGGGCTTTCCGTACCAGAGCTCGATGAGGCGGGCCGCAATCGAGATGCCGTAGGGAGGGAGCACCTCCCCGGACTCGAAGGCGGCCCGTAGCTCTTCGCGGGAGAACCAGCGGGCTTCGTGGATCTCGTCGCCGTCCACGTCGATGTCCGCCGAGGTGGCGCGGGCCATGAAGCCCAGCATGAGGCTGGAGGGGAAGGGCCAGGGCTGGCTGGCGATGTACTCGACCTCGCCGACGGTGACGCCGGCCTCCTCCAGGACCTCGCGGCGTACCGACTGCTCTATGGACTCGCCGGGCTCGACGAAGCCGGCGAGGGTGGAGAACCTGCCCTCGGGCCAGTGCACTTGGCGGCCGAGCAGGATGCGGTCGTCGTCGTCCGTGACGGCCATGATCACGGCGGGGTCGGTGCGCGGGTAGTGCTCGGCGCCGCAGGCGGGGCAGCGGCGGATGTGGCCGGCCGCGGCGATCACGGTGCGTTCGCCGCAGCGGGAGCAGAAGCGGTGCAGGCGCTGCCAGTTCTCCAGGGCGACTGCGTGCACCATGAGTCCCGTGTCGCGGGGTGACAGGAGCAGGCCTGCCTCGCGCAGTCCGGCGGGACGGGCGGACTGGTCCATGCGTCCGGGGAGCGCGTCCTTCTGGAGTGCGAAGTAGCTGACGCCGTCGTCGTCGGTGCCCAGGAAGTAGCGGTGTGCCTCGGTGAGGGGGGCTTCGAAGGAGGGGGTCATCACGAGTTCGGTGGTGCCGTCCTCCGTCTCGTCGATGAGGACCTGGCCGCCGGACACCACGAACACTCGGGTCGTGGGGTGGCTCCATGCCGCGGCGAGCCAGGCCTCGTCGAGCCGGTGGTGGGCGGCCCGGTCGATGCCGCTCGGGGCGGTGAGCGAGATGGGACGGTCGGCGGTGTGATCGGTCCAGGTGGTCACGGGTGCTTCCAACTCCCCCGGTGGAACGGGTATTTCAGCGGGACGTGCGGCAGGACTCGGCGGCGTTCGGCGGGCTCTTTCAGTGTGCATCGCGCCTGTTGTCCGCTAGGTCGCCCCGTCCGCGGTGGGGCCCGCACCGCCCTCGGCGGTCGGGAAGCCGGTCTCCCGGAGTTTCACGGCAAGCCGATCGGTGCTGCGCCGTATGTCCGCCGTGCGCTCGGGCCGTGCCGACACGGACGGGACGCGCGGCCACTCGGTGAGGTCGTCGAGGAAGGCGGCGCGGTGTTGCTCGATGTGCGGGCGGACGGCGCTGTCCGAAGTCTTGCTCATGTTCACGAGCCTATCCGCCCGCACTGACATGCTGGTCCGGCGGTTCGTCCGAGGTCGGCTCCTCCAGGAGCAGCCGCTCCAGTGCGGCCCGGTCCGGCAGATTCTCGGGCCGTACGATCTCTCCGCCGCGCACGTACAGGAAAGCGGCCTTGACGGACTCCAGGGGTAGGTCGTGCTGCTCGGCCCAGGCGAGCCGGTAGAGGGCGAGCTGGAGGGGGTCGGCGGTGCGGCCGCGGTTGGTCTTCCAGTCGACGATCTCGTACGTCGTCTCGTCGCCGTCGCCTTCCTTGTAGACGGCGTCGATGCGGCCTCGTACGACGCGTCCGGCGATCTCGAGCTGGAAGGGGGCTTCTACGCGGTAGGGCGTGCGGTGGGCGTACGGGGTGCGTTCGAAGGCGTCCTTGAGTGACTCCAGGTCGCGTTCGTCCGCGATCTCGGCCTCGCTTCCGGGCAGCTCCTCCGGCTCCAGCATGGGCAGCCGCAGCTCTTCGAAGCGGGTCTCCACCCAGGCATGGAAGCGGGTACCGCGGCGCGCGGCGCGCTGCGGGGCGCGCGGCATGGGGCGCGCGAGTTCCTGTGCGAAGACGTCCGGATCGGCGGCCAGGCGCAGCATCTGGGATGCGGTCAGTGAGATCGGCAGGGGTACGTCCGTGACGCTCTCGCGGGCGCGCAGGAGCTCTCCGGTGAGGGCGTCCAGGTCGCGGTCCCAGGAGGCGATGGTGCGGGCTTCCTCGGGGGTGAGGGGCGCGGTGTCAGGTGAGTGCGGGCG
>NZ_JAAKZX010000341.1 GCF_011045025.1 Streptomyces ureilyticus | reverse complement strand
GCTGTGAACGTGTCGATGAGACGGCGGGTGATCGCGGGCGCCAGCATGGCCTCGCCGGAGACCACCACCCTGAGCGCCGTGAGGAGTTCGGCCGGCTCTGCGTCCTTGAGGAGGAAGCCGGAGGCGCCGGCGCGCAGAGCCTCGTAGACGTACGAGTCGAGGTCGAAGGTGGTCAGGACGAGCACCCGGGGTACGTGGCCCGACGTCGGGCCGGTCAGGAGACTCGTCGCCGTCAGGCCGTCCATGCCGGGCATGCGGATGTCCATCAGGACCACGTCCGGGGTCAGGCGGCCGGCCAGCGTGACCGCTTCGGCGCCGTCACCCGCCTCGCCGACCACCACGAAGTCCGGCTCCGCGTCGACGATGGCCGCGAACCCCGCGCGGACCACGGCCTGGGTGGGCTCGTGGGCGGGGCGTCGGCAGGGGTGCCGTCGCGCAGGTTGCCCAGGAGCTCGCGCATCGCCGCCAGAGACTCACGGGCCGCCGGGGCCACGTCGTCGAGCCGGCCCTCCTCGGCGGCGGTGACCACTTCGGCGGTCCGGTCGAGGACCGCGGCGCGCAGCCCGGCGGCGACCCTCTGCCGTTCCGCGTGGGCCGCGGCGAGCGCCTCGTGGACGACCGCGCCCAGCTCGCCGTCCTCGCGGCGGGCGATGCGCCCGCGCCGGGACCGGACGACAAAGCCCGCCAGCCACGCGCAGCCGAACAGCGGCAGCAGCATCACCGTCAGGGCGAACACGGTGATCCCCACGACGAGGGTTCCGGCCGGGTCCCCGTCGATGGTGCCGTCCCGCGCCGCTGTCACCGACACCGCGCCGGCCAGTATCGGCGCCGCCGCCGGCACCGATGCCCAAGTCGCCCACGGATCACGGCCGTACGCCCCCACCGCGTACACCCCGCCCACCAGGGCGCAGGCGCCCGCGATCAGGGCCAGCCAGGGATCCGCGTCGGAGCCGGGCGCCCACGGCCACAGCCAGGCTCCCGCGAGCAACGCGGCCAGCACCGGCCAGGGCGCCGCCCGCCGCCACAGCAACGGCAGCAGCTGCACGATCAGCAGCGCGCCCAGCAGCAACAGACCGGGCGCGTCCCGGTCCTCGGTGAACAGGAACGCGGCCGGGAGGATCCCGGCGGCCGGCAGCCAGGCGTGCGAGGCGAGGCGCCAGTCCAGCGCCCTGCCCCGCCCGGTCGAGGGCCGTGCGATCTGCCCGGGGTGGGCCGGCAGTTCCGCCCGTACCGACCAGCCGCCGGCCGGGCCCGCTCCCGGCCCGGCGGTCACCGTGCCGCCGACCGCCTCGGCGCGCTCGCGCATACCGGTCATGCCCCGCCCCGAGCTAAGACCCCGGCCGTCGGCGCCGGGTGCGGCCTCCAGGTTCGTACGGGCCCCTCCGTCGTCGTCGACGGTGAGTGCCAGCCATCCGTCGCCCAGGTCCTGCAGGCCGACTCGTACGACCGCCCCCGGGGCGTAGCGCAGCGTGTTCGTGAGGGCCTCCCTGGCGATGCCGAACACCGCCTCCGTCACCTGCGCGCCGGCTGCCGCCGCGCCCGCGACGTCCGTGATCTCCACTCGCTGTCCGAGGCGGATGAAGCCGCCGGCGAGTTCCTCGAGCCGGGTACCCAGCGGCACGTCGTCGCCCTCCTCGGCGGCCCCCAGGGAGGTAACCAGGCGCTGCACGGTGACCTGGGTCTCGCGACCGGTGCGGGCGGCGAAGTCGAGGGCCTCGGCGGCCAGTTCGGGACGGCTGGCGGCGAGGTGCAGGGCGGCCTCCGCGGTGACGACCACGGAGGTGAGGTGGTGCGCGCTGACGTCATGCAACTCCCGTGCCAGCCTGCGCCGTTCACTCTCCCCCGCCTGCTGCCCCTCGGCCCGGGCCCGGGCCAGGCGGGCGGCGGCCCGGGCTCGTGCGGCCGACTGGTGGGCGCGGCCCCGCCCGAGCCCGACGACTCCCAGCTGGAACGCGACGGCGACGGTCAGGTCGACACCGGCCATGAGGCTCGCCCCGTCGACGGCGAAGCCGACCAGACCCTGGTAGCAGACGAGGACGCCGACCGCCCTCAGCGTCACCGGCAGGGTGGTGCGGGCGGCGACCGTGTACACGGCCACCAAGTCGGCCACGATGACGAACACCTGGACCGCGTCCGAGGCCGACGTCAACAGGGCCAGTCCATAGAACGCGGAGACCCCTGCCAGCGCCACCAGCGGCACCCGCCGTCGCAGAGCCAGCGCGATGGTCGTCCCGGCCGCCACGACGAGGGTGACCCCCAGGTCCTCGCGGTAGACGCCGTAGCCTCCGTCCAGTACCTCCGGTCCCGGCCACACCAGAAGGAAGGCAGCGACGACCAGCGGCAGCAGCCAGTTCCGTAGGGTCTCCATGAGGGCCTGAGCCTACGACGCGCCCTCTCGGCCACACGTCCTGCGCCGGAACGACCCGTCCCCGGCCGCGTCCACCTTCCGATAGAGACGGCAGGCCGGGGCGACCACCCTCCGGCACGCGCGACCCCGCCGACGAGGCGAGACGACGCGGCTCGCGCACGTTCACGCGATGAGTTCCGAAAGGGCCGCCGGCATCAAGGCCCTGGCCCCGGACGACATCTGGGTTCTCGACGGCGAGACCAGGGCGTACCTCTGGGACGGCACCCGCTGGACTGCCATGGACCTGCCCGCCACCGTCACCGCACTCGACGGCTTCGCCTCCGACGACCTGTGGGCGGTCGGCAGCCGCCGACCGCGGCCGGCCACGCCGTCCGCGACGGCGAGCGCGGTGAGGTCCTCAGCGCACGCAAGTACCTCACCGTGTACGGCAGTTGCGAACGAATCGCGGATCCAGAGCCATCGCGCGGCTACGGGACCAAGGGAAAGGCGTGGTTCCGGCTGAACGCCATCACGGCGGTTCCGGGCACCGACAAGATCCTCGGAGTCGGCTCCGTGGCGTCGGCGAGTAGCGACCCCGCGTACAAGGTCATCATCGTCAGCCTGAAGTGGTGAGGCGGAGGCCACAGCAGCTACCTGAATTCGTCAGCGAGATTCAGCGGGTTGCAGCGAGCACTTTGTGCAGGAACTCCGTGAGCGTGTGCGTCGCCGTGTTGTGCGCAGTCGCGGCGAACAGCGGGTCCAGATGATTCATGCTGCTGTCCGATTCGTAGATTCCGTACGGCACACGGGAGTTGGCCGCCACCTTGCGGGCCGCCTCCAGGACCGTGCCCTTCGAGTAGCTGTGCCGAAGGCATAGAGCGGTACGTCGATCTCGGTGGCGTGAATCAGGCGCAGGTCCAGGGAACGGGCGAGGCCGGTGTCGGCGTAGACGTCGGCGACGTCGAGGTCCACGGACAGTCGGGCGGGCCAGTACCACTCCCAGACGCCCGGCACCGGACCGGCGTACGCCTCGGTGACGCGCGAGATCGGCGTGATCCCCGCGTCGACCCAGCCACGTACGCCACTGCTGTCCGCGCTCTCGGCGATGTGCCCGGAGTGGACGCTGATGTCGTTGGGCCAGCCGAACCCGGCGTCGACGAGGAGACCGAGCAGGGCGGCGTTGCTGACCGGGAACGAGGGCCGCAGGGCGTCCGGCAAGCGGGGCTGGAGCACGGAGCGGGCGCCCGGATCCTGCCGGGCGTACCATCCGGCGAGCTGGTACCAGATTTGCGTGCTCTCGGCCCGGCCGCCCAGCCCGACCCCGGTCAGGGTCATGTCGAAGACAGCCCCGCCGTCGATCGCCGCGAGTCGCTGCCGGACCTCCTCCGGCGAGCCCTGCGCGGGCGCACCGGTCCCGTCGAACGCCCCGAGCACCCCGCCGTCGATCACTGCGAGGCCGGCCAGATCGCGAAATCCGGGGTGCCCCGCGAAGTCCCAGGCGGCGTACGCCAATGCACTGGTGGCGCCCCAGGAGTGGCCACCCAGCACCACGCGCCGACTCCCGCCGGCCCGGGCGGCGAGCACGACCGCACGGAGGTCGTCGAGGGTGAGTCCCAGGCCCCACTTGGCGGCGAAGGCGGAAGCGGCCGGGTCCTGGGAGCGATAGTGATCATCGACTACTTTCCGGCGTCCCAACAGGCGTTGAGCTCCGATTACGCCGCGTCGCTCGCGAAGATCCGCGAAGGGGTCGGCAAGACGCACGGCATCCGGGCGGGAAAGGCGGCCGCCGCCACCCTGGTGCGGCTGCGTACGGGTGATGGCCGCGGCGCCGACGTGACGCTGGACGTGACTCCCGCACCGGGGGTGTGGCGGCCGACGCCGCCCGCGTTCGCGCCGATGGCCTTTCCCTGGCTGAGGTTCGTCCGGCCGCTGCTGCTCAAGTCCCCGACGCAGATCCGTCTGGCCGGCCCTGACGCACTGAACAGCGCCGCCTACACCCGGGACTTCAACGAGGTGAAGGCGGTCGGCGTGGCGTCCGGCGGCAGTCGTACACCGGCGCAGACCGAGACCGCCAGGTTCTGGAACGACAACCTGCCCCGCCAGTTCCAGACCGCGTTCCGTGACCAGGCCGGCCGCCGGTATCTGGACATCGCCGACAGCGCGCGGATGTTCGCCCTCCTCAACGCGACCACCGCGGACGCGGCCATCGCCTGCTGGCGCGGCAAGTACGACCACGCCTACTGGCGTCCGAGCACCGCGATCCAACTCGCCGACACCGACTCCAACCCGGCCACCGCACGCGACCCGGTGTGGAGCCCGCTGGTCCCGAACCCGCCCTACCCGGACTACCCGAGCGGACACGCCTGCCTCACCGGCGCCACCACGGCCGCCCTCAGCCACCTGTTCGGGGCGCGGCACATCGACCTGACGGTGGACTCCGCCGTCACCGGCACGACCCGGCACTACGCCACCACGGACGCGCTGAACCAGGAGACGAAGAATGCCCGGGTCTGGCTGGGCATCCACTTCCGCAAGGCGATGACCGACGACAACCAGCTGGGCCGCGAAGTCTCCCGCTGGGCACTGAGGCACTACTTCCGGCCCGCCGGCCGGTGACCTCCCACTGCGGAAGCCACGCGCTCGGCCCGCCAGGGCTTCGGGCTCCCGTGGGACGAGACCCTCGACGACATCGCTGACAAGGAACCTCGTCGAATACTCCTTCGTAAAAGCCCACTTGCCGCTGCTACCGTCTCCGACGTGGCGAAACTCAATCAGATCATCGCAGTCGAGAAGGGCGTCAAAGCCAAGTCACACCAGGACCTGACGGCCGCTCATCACGGGCTGCAGAAGCCTGCCCTGCTGGCCGGTATCTCGCGTACGTATCAGCCCAAGGACGAGGAGGGTGAGCAGCTGCCGCCCGAGTCGACTCGGGTGCAGGTGAAGGCTGAGGATGTGCTGCGGGACACCGCGGCCACCCTTACGCGGCTGTTCGATGTGACCGCCACCAAGGACTGGGCCAACTGCACGGCCAGGGCGGACATCAGCGTCGACGGGCGGGTGCTCGTCGCCGATGTGCCGGTGTCCTATCTGCTGTTTCTGGAGAAGCAGCTCACCGATCTCAACACCTTTGTGCGGAAGCTGCCGGTGCTCGACGCCTCCGAGTCGTGGGGACAGGACCCGTCCACCGACGCCTGGAAGACCGAGCCGGTCCGGACGCTTCGTACGAAGAAGGTGCCTCGGAACCATGTGAAGGCCGAAGCGACCGACAAGCATCCGGCGCAGGTCGAGGTGTACTACGAGGACATACCGGTCGGTTATTGGACGACCGTCAAGTTCTCGGGTGCCCTTCCTGCCCGGCGCGTGAACGAACTGCTCGACCGGGTCGAGAAGTTGCAGCAGGCCGTCAAGTTCGCCCGGGAAGAGGCGAACGGTGTCGAGGTCGTCGACCAGCGGGTCGGTGACGCCGTGTTCGGCTACCTGTTCGGGTAGCCTCAGAGACTCCCCGGCCATCAGAGTCACCTCGGCCGGGGTGCGCGAGGAGCGCAAAGCTGAAGCTGAGGCTTGTCGTGACTGAGCGGTCCCGGATCAGGGACCGCGATTCAATCTCAGACTATTGCTCCAGACTCAGCATTCGCCGCCGATCGCCGGATCGACCGGGCCCGGGCCTCGGACGTCGAAATGCCGGTTCAAGTCCGGCCCGCACAGCTCGATGTGCGGTGGTCCAAAGGCAGGACGCGGCGACTTCAGACTGACCTGGGTCCTCAAGCGTGCCGGCGTGCGACATGGGCGGCAGATCAGGGCTCGGGGGCCGGCTACGCCCCCGGGTCCGCTCCGACAGCCGTAGACCCGGATTGCGTTCATAAAGAACGCGGCCTCCCCGCCATCCGTCACCTCGCTGAAATGCGAGAGTTGCATTTGCTCCAGGTTCGCGACCTACCGTGGGCAGCACACAACACCGCCCGGCCGACGTCGCCCGAAGGCACACCCCCGCCCTCGTACTGACAGGAGCCCCGTGTCC
>NZ_JAAKZX010000340.1 GCF_011045025.1 Streptomyces ureilyticus | reverse complement strand
CGCCCCGCCCCCCAACGAAGCACAGGCGCCCCGCCCAACGCCGAAGGTTGTCAGTCCAGGCCGTTACTCTCGGGCGCATGGCTCTGAACACGTCCGCGGACGCCCCGCTGCCCGTCGGCGAGGTGTCACGGCTCATCGGGGGATGGATCGACCGGCTCGGCGCCGTGTGGGTCGAGGGGCAGATCACGCAGTTGTCGCGGAGGCCAGGCGCGGGCGTCGTCTTCATGACGTTGCGCGACCCGTCGTACGACATTTCCGTGAGCGTCACCTGCTACCGGCAGGTGTTCGACGCGGTGGCCGACGTGGTGAGCGAGGGCGCGCGCGTGGTGGTCCACGCGAAGCCGGAGTGGTACGCGCCCAGAGGGCAGCTGTCCCTCCGGGCCGCCGAGATAAAGCCGGTGGGCGTAGGCGAACTGCTGGCCCGCCTGGAGCAGTTGAAGAAGGCGCTCGCCGGCGAGGGCCTGTTCGCACCCGAGCGCAAGAAGGCGCTGCCCTTCCTCCCCCAGCTCATCGGCCTGGTCTGCGGGCGGGCCTCCGCCGCCGAGCGCGACGTGCTGGAGAACGCACGACACCGCTGGCCCGCCGTCCGCTTCGAGGTACGCAACGTCGCCGTGCAGGGCGTACACGCGGTGCCCCAGGTCATCCAGGCCGTGAAGGAGCTGGACGCGCTCGACGACGTGGACGTGATCATCGTGACGCGCGGCGGCGGCAGCGTGGAGGACCTGCTTCCGTTCTCGGACGAGCAGCTCGTACGGGCGGTCGTGTCCTGCCGTACGCCCGTGGTCTCGGCGATCGGACACGAGCCGGACAACCCACTGCTCGACTACGCGGCCGACCTGCGCGCGTCCACACCCACCGACGCGGCCAAGAAGGTCGTGCCGGACGTCGGCGAGGAGTACGAACGGGTGCGGTTCCTTCAGGACCGGGCACGGCGCAGCGTCCTGTCCTACATCGAGCGCGAGGAGCGCGGCCTGGCGCACGCGCTGGCGAGGCCCTCGATAGAGGACCCGCACCGCATGATCGACGAACGCGAGGACCAGGTCGCCGCGCTGCTCGACCGCGCCCGGCGCTGCCTCGGCCACCTCCTCGACCGTGCCGATTCGGAGCTGTCGCACACGCACGCGCGCGTGGTGGGCCTCTCCCCCGCCGCAACGCTCCGGCGCGGGTACGCGGTCCTGCAGAAGGCCGACGGCCACGTGGTCCGCACCCCCGACGAGGTGACGACCGAGGAACCGCTGCGGGCGCGGGTCGCCGAGGGCGAGTTCACGGTGATCCGGGCCGACTGAACAGCATCGGCCTGCCCCGGTCCGGCCGGGGTCCGGGGTCGTCCCCCGGAGACACAGCACTGTCAGAGTGGATGCATAGGGTGGGCGCATGACCAGCAAAGTGGACGAGGCACTGGGGTACGAGCAGGCGCGGGACGAGCTGATCGAGGTCGTACGCCGCCTCGAGGCAGGCGGCACGACGCTCGAGGAGTCCCTGGCCCTCTGGGAGCGCGGTGAGGAACTCGCCAAGGTGTGCCGCCGCTGGCTGGACGGAGCACGCAAGCGACTGGACGCGGCGCTGGCCGAGGAGGAGGCGGAGTCCTCTGCCGACGCAGCGGCCGAGGACTCGGCCGACGAATCCCAGTAAACCGTTCCCGGCAACCGTCAGGACATCTTCAACGCCGCGGCCATCTTCGTAAGCTGCCCGAACGACGCCGTACCCGTCACCACCGTCGTAGAGCCCTGCTCCCGCAGAACCAGGGCGTCGTACTTGGGCCCCTCGTACCGCGTCCAGGTCCGCCCGCCGATGCTCTCGGTGTCGTCCGTCTCCTCGGCCCGCTGGCCGGCCTCGTCGATGAACGTCGAGGGCTTCTGAGTGGACTGTTCGACCGCCACGTACTCCCCGTCGGGATCGTGGAAGCCAAGGTGCCAGGCGTCGAAGTTGTCGCCCTCGAACCGCACCGACGTCGCCTTCCACTCCTTGGACAGGCCCTCGGGGGCCGCCACGGGATAGGTGGCCGCGCGGCGTGCCGTGAGGAGCTCCACGCGATAGTCCACCCGCTTGAGCGGAGGCTCGGAGTCGTCATGGGGAATGAAGACGTAGATGACTCCCGCGACGATTCCGATCAGGCCCAGGGAGAGCACCATGTCCCGGACCGTCTGCTTGCCTTTCATACCTGCCACGCCCCTCATCGTCGCAGGTGTACAGGTCTGCTCATCCGTGGGGGCCCCTGCTCATTTTGTCGGACTGAGGATAGAGTCGCCCCGAACCCTCATCCGGCCTCCCACCCGTCTCCCACCACCGCCCTTCCAGGGACGCCCTACGGGCGCAGTTTTTTTCTCGTATCAGAAAGGTGCGCTCCGATGACCGAGAACCATCACCACCTGCCGTCCGAGCTCGAGGTCCCGTCCGAGGCCCCCGACCGCAACCTCGCCCTGGAACTCGTCCGGGTCACCGAAGCCGCCGCGATGGCCGCCGGCCGCTGGGTCGGCCGCGGTGACAAGAACGGCGCCGACGGAGCCGCCGTACGCGCCATGCGCACCCTCGTCTCCACCGTGTCGATGAACGGCGTCGTCGTCATCGGGGAGGGCGAGAAGGACGAAGCCCCGATGCTGTTCAACGGGGAGGCCGTCGGCGACGGGACAGGCCCCGAGTGCGATATCGCCGTCGACCCGATCGACGGCACCACACTGACCGCGAAGGGCATGACGAACGCGATCGCCGTGCTGGCCGCCGCCGACCGCGGCACCATGTTCGACCCCTCCGCCGTCTTCTACATGGACAAGCTGGTCACCGGCCCCGAGGCCGCCGACTTCGTCGACATCAACGCCCCGGTGTCCGTGAACATCCGCCGGGTCGCCAAGGCCAAGCGGTCCACACCGGAGGACGTCACCGTCGTCATCCTCGACCGGCCGCGGCACGAGGGCATCATCAACGAGATCCGCGAGACCGGCGCGCGCATCAAGCTGATCTCCGACGGCGATGTCGCGGGCTCGATCCTCGCCCTGCGCGAGGGAACCGGCATCGATCTGCTGCTGGGCATCGGCGGTACGCCGGAGGGCATCATCTCGGCCTGTGCGGTCAAGTGCCTGGGCGGCACCATCCAGGGCAAGCTCTGGCCCAAGGACGACGAGGAGAGGCAGCGGGCCGTCGACGCGGGCCACGATCTCGACCGCGTCCTGTCCACCGACGACCTGGTCTCCGGGGAGAACGTCTTCTTCGTCGCGACCGGCATCACGGACGGCGAGCTGCTGCGCGGCGTGCGCTACCGCGCCGAGACCGCGACCACCGAGTCGATCGTCATGCGCTCCAAGTCCGGCACGGTCCGCCAGATCACCTCCGAGCACCGGCTGAGCAAGCTGCGCGCCTACAGCACGATCGACTTCGACAAGGCGAAGTAGAAGTCAGACGTAGCAGTCGTACGCACCCGAGCGCCGTACGTACGTGAATGGGGCGCCCCTTGTGCGGAGGGGCGCCCCATTCACATCTGGGCCTATCCGGCTGCCGCTATCTGTCCCGCCGTGGAGCGAGCCGCCTTCTTGAGTTCGAGGTCGCGGCGGCGGCGTCGGGCCAGGACCACGCGGCGCTCGGCGGCGGTGAGGCCGCCCCACACTCCGTACGGCTCGGGTTGCAGCAGTGCGTGTTCACGGCACTCGACCATCACCGGACAGCGTGCGCAGACCCGCTTCGCCGCATCCTCGCGGGACAGCCGGGCCGCTGTGGGTTCTTTCGAGGGTGCGAAGAACAGCCCGGCCTCGTCGCGGCGGCACACGGCCTCCGTATGCCACGGGGCGTCCTGGTCCCTCTCACGCACCGGAACCCCCTGGGGCGGAACGGCAGCGACCTGCAGGGACTGATGCGGCGGATGCAGCACGGTCTACTCCTGACGACGGCTTCGCGAGCGAGCGACGATGCGACAAGGCCTACCCGCTGTGCGCGCGCCTATGCACTGAGTTCCGAAGCACGGGAGTTCTTCGCAGGTCCGAGCGGGTACGAGGGGATCAGTTCGCTCCGCTTGCCGCCGAAATGCCCCCGAGCTGCCGCCGAACCGCCTTCGAATTCGCGACCGTCAATGACCCAGATGTTTGCGCAACTTGTCGTTCACGCGGTCGAGGATGTCCTCAACCACCTTGCCGCGCTTGGGTTTTGCTTCAATACTTCCCAAAAGAGCCAGCCCGTCCACATAAACCACGGGTGCGTCCTGTTCACCCGAATCCAGCGTGCGCACCTCGAAACTGCCGAGCACACCGCCGCCGTTGCCGCGCAGCGAGACGTTCTCCGGGACGCGGATCTCCACGCTGCCGAAGACCGAGACGGCCTTGATGACGACCTGCCGATGCTCGAAGATCGCCTCGCTGAGGTCTATCTCGATGCTGCCGAAGATGGCGTACGCATGGGTGCGGCGGCCTATTCGCCACCGGCCCTTGCGCGTGGCGGAGCTCAGGACCGCCACCACGATCTCGTCGGCGACCGGAGGCACCGCGCCCGGAGCGGGGTGGTTGGGCGGCGGCTGGTACGCGCGCGGCGCCTGCGTCCGGTGCTCGCCGGGGAGGTCGCGGACGAGCGGTTCGAGTTCGCCGACGGTCTTGGCGCGGAAGACCTCCTCGACCCGCTCGGCGTGCTCGTCCGCGGTGAGACGCCCCTCGGCGAGGGCATCGCGCAGAATATCGGCGGTGCGGTCACGGTCGGCGTCGGAGGCGCGCAACTCGGCCTGGGGTGACGGTTCTTGGGTGGGGCGCTTCTGAAGGTCCACGACAGCAGAGTACCCAAACGCGATAGATCGCGACTAGGGGTGTGGACGACGGACTGAGCCTTACCTCACAAGCGCACTGCCAGACGCAGGTTCTACGCTGGTGGACGCTGCCAACGGAGGCCAGCCGCTGCCTGTCGGCTGTCTGTCGAGTGAGGAATGGGCGAGATGCCTGAGTTCGCGTATACCGATCTACTCCCCCAGGGAGAGGACACCGCCCCATACCGGCTGGTGACCTCCGAGGGCGTCTCCACCTTCGAGGCCGACGGGCGCACCTTCCTCAAGGTCGAGCCGGAGGCGCTGCGCAAGCTCGCCGAGGAGGCCATCCACGACATCCAGCACTACCTGCGGCCGGCCCACCTCGCCCAGCTGCGTCGCATCATCGACGACCCGGAGGCGTCGTCGAACGACAAGTTCGTGGCCCTTGACCTCCTGAAGAACGCGAACATCGCCGCCGCGGGCGTCCTCCCCATGTGCCAGGACACCGGTACGGCCATCGTCATGGGCAAGCGCGGACAGAACGTCCTCACCGAAGGTGAGGACGAGAAGGCGCTGTCCCGCGGCATCTACGACGCGTACCTGAACCTGAACCTGCGCTACTCGCAGATGGCCCCGCTCACCATGTGGGAGGAGAAGAACACCGGCTCCAACCTCCCCGCCCAGATCGAGCTGTACGCGACGGACGGCGGCGCCTACAAGTTCCTGTTCATGGCGAAGGGCGGCGGCAGCGCCAACAAGTCGTTCCTCTACCAGGAGACGAAGGCCGTCCTGAACGAGGCCTCCATGATGAAGTTCCTGGAGGAGAAGATCCGTTCGCTGGGCACGGCCGCCTGTCCCCCGTACCACCTCGCCATAGTCGTCGGCGGTACGAGCGCCGAGTACGCCCTGAAGACCGCGAAATACGCCTCCGCGCACTACCTGGACGAGATTCCGGCGGAGGGCTCGCCACTCGGTCACGGCTTCCGGGACAAGGAGCTGGAGCAGAAGGTCTTCGAGCTGACGCAGCGGATCGGGATCGGGGCGCAGTTCGGCGGCAAGTACTTCTGCCACGACGTACGCGTCGTCCGCCTTCCCCGGCACGGTGCGTCCTGTCCGGTGGCGATCGCCGTCTCCTGTTCGGCCGACCGTCAGGCGACGGCGAAGATCACGGCGGAGGGTGTCTTCCTGGAGCAGCTGGAGACGGACCCGGCGCGCTTCCTCCCCGAGACGACGGACGAGCACCTCTCCGAAGAGGGCAACGTCGTCAAGATCGACCTCAATCGGCCGATGGACGACATCCTCGCGGAGCTCACCAAGTACCCGGTGAAGACCCGGCTCTCGCTCACCGGTCCGCTGGTCGTGGCGCGCGATATCGCGCACGCCAAGATCAAGGAGCGGCTGGATGCGGGGGAGGAGATGCCGCAGTACCTGAAGGATCACCCGGTGTACTACGCCGGGCCGGCCAAGACGCCGGAGGGGTACGCGTCCGGGTCGTTCGGGCCGACGACGGCCGGGCGGATGGACTCCTATGTGGAGCAGTTCCAGGCGGCGGGTGGGTCCAAGGTGATGCTGGCGAAGGGGAACCGGTCGCAGCAGGTCACCGACGCGTGTGGCGCCCACGGGGGCTTCTACCTCGGCTCCATCGGCGGGCCGGCCGCCCGGCTTGCCCAGGACTGCATCAAGAAGGTCGAGGTCGTCGAGTACGAGGAGCTCGGCATGGAGGCGGTCTGGAAGATCGAAGTCGAGGACTTCCCGGCGTTCATCGTGGTGGACGACAAGGGCAACGACTTCTTCAAGGACCCGGCACCGGCGCCTACGTTCACGTCGATTCCGGTACGGGGTCCGGGGCTGGCCTAGGGGTTTTCCGCCCCCGCCGCCCCTACCCGTCCCATACCAAGGGGCTCCGCCCCTGGACCCCGC
>NZ_JAAKZX010000033.1 GCF_011045025.1 Streptomyces ureilyticus | reverse complement strand
GCACGGGGGTTGGGCGCCGATCAGGGGGTGTTGCCAGGTACACCCCCACCACTCGCCAGCACCTTCGCCTCTACCTCCGGGTCGAGGCCCTTTTCCGGTCGGTCGGCGCGCTGAGGCGCCGTCCCGCCGAGGGACCGCAACCACGCCCACGTGTCCGTCACCGTCTCCTCGACGGGGCGGCAGTGGAGCCCTGTCGCCACGGCTCGTGACACGTCCGCGCTGTGGAGTGCGCCGTGCAGTTCGCTCTCCGGGAGTACCCAGACCGGCAGCTGCGTCCAGGGCTCGATGCCGGCGTCGAGGATCAACTCGGGGGCGGTCCAGCGGAGTTCGGCGTCGCCGCCCGTTGCCTGCACGCAGGCGTCGAGGAGTGCCTCCATCGTCGTATGCCCCTGCGGGCTGATGAGGTTGTACGGGCCGCTCAACTCCCGTTCTGCCGCCCCGAGTACCCACTCGGCGAGGTCGCGGGCGTCGACGTACTGGAGCGGCAGATCACGGGGGCCGGGTGCGAGGACGGGGCCGCCGCGGGCGATGCGGGTCAGCCACCACGGCAAGCGGCCGACGTTCTCGTACGGGCCGAGGATCAGACCGGCCCGTACGAGAACGGAGCGCTCCTCGCCGAAGGCGTCGACGGCGGCGAGCTCACCGCCGCGCTTGTCCCGCGCGTAGTCGGTCTGCTCCGCGTCCGCCGAGGCGCCCTCCACCGGGGGAGCGTCCTCTGTGTAACCGGCGGCAGGCGGCCACGCGTACACGGAGCAGCTGGACACGTAGACGTACCGGCCGGCGCGGTCCTTCAGCAACCGCGCCGCGTCCCGTACGGCACGCGGCGCCCACGACCAGGTGTCGATCACGACGTCCCAGTCGCCCTCGGCCTCCGCGAGCGCCGCGAGCCCGTCGGGCGCGGTGCGGTCGCCGAGCAGCGACCGCGCCCCGGCCGGAGGCTCGTGGCTTCCCCGGTTCAGAACGGTCACGTCCCACCCGCGAGCGAGCGCGGCCTCGACGACGGCCCGTCCCACGAAATCCGTACCGCCCAGCATCAGAAGTCTCATGCCTTCGACTCTGCACGGTCGCGGCGCGGGACGGAACGGGATTCTGCCGACAGAAGAGCGGCTACTCGACGGTCAACGCCCGGTCGGCGGAACGTACTTGTACCCCACGCGTCGTACCGTCCGGATCGTCCCCCGGTGCTCCGCACCGAGCTTGCGGCGCAGCCGGGCGATGTGGACATCCACGGTCCGGCCGTCGCCCACATGCCCGTAGCCCCAGACCGTGGTCACCAACTGATCGCGGGTGTGCACCCGGTGCGGATGCGCCACGAGGTGCGCGAGCAGCTCGAACTCCAGGTAGGTGAGATCGAGCGGCCGCCCGTCGACCTCGGCGGTACGCCGCGTGGTGTCGACGCGTACGGGGGAGTCGCCGCCCTCCGGTTCTTCGCGGTCCGGGGTGTCGTCCGGGGCCGTGAACGGCGGCAGGGCGGGCTGCTGGTCGGCCGGTACGAGTACCAGGTAGCCGACCATGGGCGGTCGGCCCGGCAGCTTGGGCAGGGTGTGCGGGGGAGCGGGCAGCAGGGTGGTGCCCGGCGGCAGGAGGTCCGCGACATCCGCGGACGGGAAGTAACGGGTGTTCGCCATGAGAGGTCAGCTCTTTCGCGCGAGAGGTTCGACGAGGACGTACGTCGTGTCGCGCGGGCCCAGGGCCGTGGAGGTGCGGCGTCAGCGGGCCGGCGCGGTCAGCGCGCGGCAACACTCACGGTCGTAGTCGTGGTGCTGACGGGAAGGCCAGAAGGGCTCGAGGTCGTGGCGACCTGTCGCGGGGTGCTTCTGAGGGCTGGCCATGGGCCAATTGAAACAGATGAAGCCGACAACGGTGAGGGGGCGCCCACCGTTTGTGATGGACGCCCCCTCACGGAGTCGTACGAAACTGCGTTGGTACGGCGCTGCGTTGGTACGGAGCCGAGTTGTACGGCTCAGACCTGGCCGGCCTTGTCCAGCGCCGTGCAGCAGGTGTCGACGATCAGACGCGTCACGACGTACGGGTCGACGTTCGCGTTCGGGCGGCGGTCCTCGATGTAGCCCTTGCCGTCCTTCTCGACCTGCCACGGGATACGGACCGAGGCGCCACGGTTGGAGACGCCGTAGCTGTACTCGTTCCACGGGGCCGTCTCGTGCAGACCGGTCAGGCGGTCGTCGATGCCGGCGCCGTAGTTCTTGACGTGGTCGAGCGGCTTGGAGCCCTCACCGAGCGACTCGCAGGCGGTGATGATCGCGTCGTAGCCCTCGCGCATCGCCTTCGTGGAGAAGTTGGTGTGCGCGCCCGCGCCGTTCCAGTCGCCCTTCACCGGCTTCGGGTCCAGCGTCGCGGAGACGCCGAAGTCCTCGGCGGTGCGGTACAGCAGCCAGCGGGCCAGCCACAGCTGGTCGGCGACCTCGAGCGGGGAGAGCGGGCCGACCTGGAACTCCCACTGGCCGGGCATGACCTCGGCGTTGATGCCGGAGATGCCCAGGCCCGCCTTCAGGCAGTTGTCCAGGTGCGCCTCGACGACGTCACGGCCGAAGATCTCGTCCGAGCCGACACCGCAGTAGTAGCCACCCTGCGCGGCCGGGAAGCCGCCCTCAGGGAAGCCGAGCGGGCGCGAGCCCTTGAAGAAGGTGTACTCCTGCTCGATGCCGAAGATCGGCTCCTGCGCGGCGAACTTCTCCGCGACCTCGGTGAGCGCGGCACGGGTGTTGGACTCGTGCGGCGTCATGTCGATGTTGAGGACCTCGCACATGACGAGCACGTCGTCGCCGCCGCGGATCGGGTCCGGGAAGGTGGCGACCGGCTTCAGCACGCGGTCGGAGGCGTGGCCCTCGGCCTGGTTCGTGGAGGACCCGTCGAAGCCCCAGATCGGCAGCGCTTCGCCCTTGGCGTCATCGGCCAGAATCTTCGTCTTGGAACGCAGCTTGGCCGTCGGCTCGGTGCCGTCGATCCAGATGTACTCAGCCTTGAAGGTCACGGGCCACATCCTTCGGGGTGGGTCTTATAGCGCTCGGTCGTCACGGGCGCGCGGCGCTGCGGCACTGGGGCGCCGCGGAGTGCGGCACAGGGGTGCCGCGGGGGTGACCGCAGCCTGTCAACAGGGGATTTCCCGATCATTGCCCGACTGTGAAGCCCGTGTTACCTGGTGCTTGTGCGCTGGGCGCCCGCCCTGAGAGCGGGTGGGCTCCGTCGTATACGAGGGAGTACGGGAACGGAGGAGGCAGAGCGAAGGCTGTACGGGAGCGTCACTCGCCCCCGGCCGAGGCCTCCCGCATTCCCTCCAGGAAGCCCCGGATCGCCTCCCGCTCCCGCTCGTCACAGTTCTGGAGCAGCTCCACTGCCTTCCCGATGAGTGGCCCGAAGAAGGACCACCCCAGTTCGACCGCCCGCTCGTCCACCTCGACGACCACCTTGCGCCGGTCCTGCCGGCCCCGCACCCGCCGCACATGCCCGGCTCCCTCCAGCCGGTCGAGCAGCGAAGTGGTCCCGGCCGAATTGAGCCCGAGCGCAGTACCGAGCCGCCCGGCCGTCATCTCCTCGTCGGCGCGGGAGGCATCCATGAGCTCGATCAGGGCGCGTACGTCCGTCGGGTGCATGCCGTTGTGGCTCGCGAACCGGGCGCTGTGCAGGCCGAGTTCGACCGTCACCGCTCGCAGGAGATGGACGATCTCCATCTCGGGGCCCTGGTTCCGCACGCGCCGCCTCCGGCTATCATCTCGCTCGTCGAATATCTCGCTCGGCGAGATAATACGGGAGGGCTCCATGAGTGCGTATGACAGTGACGCCTTTCAGTCGGCCTACGACAAGGTCATGGCCAAATGGCCCGCGGAACGGGAGGCGATCCGCGTCTCCACGCCGTTCGGTACGACGTACGTCAACGCCTGTGGACCGCCTGATGCGCCCCCGCTTCTCCTCCTGCCAGGAGGCGGAGGTGCGACCTCCGCCTCCTGGTACGCCCAAGCCGCCGACCTCGCACGTAACCGCCGCGTCCTCGCCGTCGACCTGATCGGCGCCCCCGGCCGCAGCGAACCGGCCGGCGACCGTCACCCCCGTACGGTCGCCGACCTGTCCGCCTGGCTGGACGCGCTCCTGGACCGCCTCGGTGTCGAGGCGGCGGACATGGGCGGGCACTCGTACGGCGGCTGGATCGCCCTGCAGTACGCGCTGCTTGCCCCTGCCCGGGTGCGTCGCCTGTTCCTTCTGGACCCGACCCAGTGCTTCGCCGGGTTCAAGGCGGCGTATCTGCTGCACGCCCTGCCCATGCTGCTGCGTCCCGCACCTCATCGTGTCCGCGCCTTCCTGGAGTGGGAGAGCGGGGGAGTGCCCCTCGACCCCGACTGGCTCCACCTCCAGGAGGCGGCCGCCGGCTTCCCCTCCGTGAAGCCGGTGACCGGACCTCGTCCGAAGCCGGACGCGCTGCGGGGCTTGGAGGTGCCGGTCCTGCTGTGCCTGGCCGGGAACAGCAGGACTCATGACGCGCGCGACGTGGCGGCGCGGGCAGGCGGGCTGTTGCCGCGCGTGGAAACGGGCGTACTGCCTCGCATCTCGCATCACGCGCTGCCGCAGTCCGCACCCGCCGAACTGGTCCGCCGCCTCACCGATTTCCTCGGCGGCTGACTCCTCGGCGGCCGAGCCTCATCCCACCTTCTCGATCAGCGCCCGACGGATCAGGAATTTGCCGGGCTCGCGGACCTGCTCGAACGCCGCGTCGTTGAGCAGGGCGCAGCTGCCGGAGGTCGAAGTGACCTCCACTGTGGTGGACTTGTTGTTGTCCAGGTTGGTGACCTTCAGCTGGGTGCCGACTGGGAACTGGTTGCTGGACGCGGCCGGGGCGCCCGCCTCGCCGGAGAGTGTGACGGTCGAACCCGTGCAGACCTGCTCACCGCCCTCTCCGTCGGCGACCCCCGTCGCGTCGCCGGAGGTGTCCGCGGGAGCCGAGGCCGGCTGCTCGGCCGGGGTGTCCTGAGCCGACTCCCCGGGCGTGCAGCCGGAGGCCTCCTGCTTGCGCTCGATCTCCGCGATGACCGCCTCCCGGTTGGCGATCCGGGCCTCGGACTGTGCGTCAGGGTTGGCGCGCTGTCCCTCGATGAACTTCTCGTTGTTCCCGAGCGCCGTGGCCAGCCCCTCGCAGACCGCCGAGGACTGCGCCTGACCGGCCGGCGCGGCGTTCGAGGTGGCCGCCAGTGCGAAGGCCCCGCCTCCGGCGACCGCCACGGCGCTCACCAGCAACGCGAGCTTCTTCTTGGGGTCGAGCGTTCTCTTGCGCGATGTACGCGGCATGGTGCGCCTCCTGTCTCCGGTGCCCTGGCGGCGACCGGTCGGGAACGGGGAGTACGCCGCTATGTACGAGATACCGAACACAGTTACTCGACGGTTAACACGAGTCACTCAAGTGGCTTAGATCACAAAGGAAGTTGAGTAATTCCTCTCCTGGTCGAGCGCGGTCCGGGCAAGGGGCGCCGCCCTCCGTGCGCACGCCGGCGATGGCTTTGTTCGAATTTGACGCCGCCTCACGCGCACCTCGCGGACCTCGCGTGACACTCTGCCAATTTCCTTGTTCACCTGGGCTTTTGGCGGCTTTTCGCGACCTCTGTGAAGTGTCTCGATGTCAGTGGCGGGCAGTAAACTGGTAGCAGTGTTCGAGGGCGCCGACGGACGGCTCCCTGACCGCGACAGGAGGATGCTCGTGCCCGCTGCCGCACTCTTCCCGCTGCCCACGCAGTCCACAGCCAAGAGGCCGGTTCCGCTGGACCTGCCGTACGAGCCCGTCGAGAAGCGGCCGCTCCCGCCGGGGCGTCCGCGTGACTGGTACATCACGCACAACCGGCGCCTCAAGGCGATGCGGCTCGCCATCGCTTTGCTGGACTCCGGTGTCTACCTGCCCAACCAGGCCCGTAACGAGAAGATCCGCAGCACGGCCGAACTCATCGGCGTCCACCCGCCGTCGGACACGACGTGCCACATGGTGCGGGCCCTGATGCGTTACGCCCGCTGACGCCTCCGGGGTGGGCGGGGTGCCGTTCAAGCCGGCGCTCAGAGCCCCGGCGCACCCCAGACAGGAAACCACCGGCTCAGATCCGGCTCCAACCGCAGGTCGTTCGCGAGTACGGCCCTGACCTGCAACTCCAAGGCGTTGCCGCGCCGTTCCCCGCCCCCGGGGAGCGGCGCGAAAACGTAGAAGCTGCCCCGCTTGTAGAGGTAGACAAGCCCGAGCGGCCGCCGCTCATCGCCCCCGCTTCGGAAGCCGACCACCGAGCACAGCAACTGCGGCCCGAAGCCGCTGCCTTCCAGCGCACTGTTCACCGCGTGCAGATCACCCACCAGCGCGGGCAGGTCCTCCGGCGACCGCCGCGAGACCAGCCACGTATACCCGTACGAGTCCCGGCTCACCTCCACCGGAGGCCCCGTCCGCTCGGCATCCGCGTCCAGCAGCGCCCGCACTTCCTGGCGTACGTCCTCGAAAGCCGCCCCTTCGACCGTCGCGAAGCACACCGAGCCGTGCCCGGTCGGCGTGAAGCCGGCCGCCGCCTCCAGGGTGACCGCGGCCGACGGCAGCGCGAAGAGCTGGTCGAGGTCGGGTGCCACCGGCTTGCTGCGGCCCAGCAGGATGTCCAAGAGCCCCATACGCGTCAGCCCGCCTTCCCGGAGTACGGCGACTCCCCCAACTCGCCGGAGATCCGGCCCAGTTGATCGAGCCGCTCCTCCAGGCTCGGGTGGGTCGAGAAGAGCCGCTGGAGTCCGGGCGTCCTGCCGAGCGCGGGCGTGAAGTAGAAGGCGTTGAAGGCCTGCGCGGTCCGTAGATCACGCGTGGGGATCTTGGAGATGTCGCCGGTGACCTTGGTCAGTGCGGAGGCGAGCGCCGAGGGGCGGCCGGTGAGCATGGCCGCGGCGCGGTCGGCGGCCAGCTCCCGGTACCGGGACAGCGCCCGGATGAGGAGGAAACTGAGCGCGTAGACGGCCGCGGACACCGCCATCACCGTCATGAGCACGACGGCCGTGTTCTGGTCCTTGCGGCCGTGCCCGCCGAAGACCTGCGAGTAGAACACGAACCGTACGACCAGGCCCGCGAGCACCCCGAGGAACGAGGCCACGGTGATCACCGCGACATCGCGGTGCGCCACATGCGACAACTCGTGGGCGAGCACACCCTCCAACTCGGCGGGCTCCAGCCGCCGAAGCAGTCCGGTCGTCACGCACACGACGGCGTGGTCGGCGTCGCGCCCGGTGGCGAAGGCGTTCGGCATCTCCATGTCGGACACGGCGACGGCGGGCTTCGGCATGTCCGCGGTGGCGCACAGCCGGTCGATCACCCCGTGCAGCTGCGGGTACTCCTCGCGCTCCACAACCCGCCCGCGCATCGCGAACAGCGCGATCCGGTCGGAGAACCAGTACTGCGCACCCAGCAGCGCCGCCGCGATCACCACGACCAGCACCCACGACTTCAGCAGCACGATCAAGGCGGCGACGAACGCCACGTACAGCAGCCCGAGCAGGAACACCGTGACCCCCATCCGCGTGTTCAACCGCCGGTCGGGCTGGAATCGGCTCCGCATCACGATCACCCCACACATCGGGCACTCGTCCCGATTCCAGTGTGCAGCGGTATTGCCATAACCGGATCCCGATCTTCCCCGCACTGGGCAAAGGGACGGCGCGGCCCAGGCAAAGAACGACGGAGCCCCGCCGCTGCCGGTGAAGGCGGTGGCGGGGCTCTGAAGCCAGAGGCCTACGCGTCGATCACACGTCGAAGTACAGCTCGAACTCGTGCGGGTGCGGACGCAGCTGCAGCGGAGCGATCTCGTTCGTGCGCTTGTAGTCGATCCACGTCTCGATCAGGTCGGACGTGAAGACGTCGCCCTGGAGGAGGAACTCGTGGTCGGACTCGAGGGAGTCGAGGACGGCCGGGAGCGAGGTCGGGACCTGCGCGACGTTCGCGTGCTCCTCGGGAGCCAGCTCGTACAGGTCCTTGTCGATCGGCTCGGCCGGCTCGACCTTGTTCTTGATGCCGTCCAGGCCGGCCAGCATCAGGGCCGCGAAGGTGAGGTACGGGTTGCCGGAGGAGTCCGGCGCCCGGAACTCGACGCGCTTGGCCTTCGGGTTCGAGCCCGTGATCGGGATACGCATGGCCGCGGAGCGGTTGCGCTGCGAGTAGACCAGGTTGATCGGGGCCTCGAAGCCGGGGACCAGGCGGTGGTACGAGTTCACCGTCGGGTTGGTGAAGGCCAGCAGCGACGGGGCGTGCTTGAGGATGCCGCCGATGTAGTAGCGGGCGGTGTCCGACAGGCCCGCGTAACCGGCCTCGTCGTAGAACAGCGGGGAGCCGGCCTGCCACAGCGACTGGTGGACGTGCATGCCCGAGCCGTTGTCACCGAAGATCGGCTTCGGCATGAAGGTGGCCGTCTTGCCGTTGCGCCAGGCGACGTTCTTCACGATGTACTTGAAGAGCTGGAGGTCGTCGGCCGCGGCGAGCAGCGTGTTGAACTTGTAGTTGATCTCCGCCTGGCCGGCGGTGCCCACCTCGTGGTGCTGACGCTCGACCTGGAGACCGGCCTTGTTCAGCTCCAGGGAGATCTCGGCGCGCAGGTCGGCGAAGTGGTCGACCGGCGGGGTCGGGAAGTAACCGCCCTTGTAGCGGACCTTGTAGCCGCGGTTGTCCTCCAGCGCACCGGTGTTCCAGGCGCCCGCCTCGGAGTCGATGTGGTAGAAGGCCTCGTTCGACTTGGTCTCGAAGCGGACGCTGTCGAAGATGTAGAACTCGGCCTCGGGACCGAAGTACGCGGTGTCGGCGATACCGGTCGAGGCGAGGTACGCCTCCGCCTTCTTCGCCACGTTCCGCGGGTCACGGGAGTACTGCTCGCCCGTGATCGGGTCGTGGATGAAGAAGTTGATGTTGACCGTCTTGTCGCGGCGGAAAGGGTCCACCCGCGCGGTGGACAGGTCGGCCCGAAGCGCCATGTCCGACTCGTGGATGGCCTGGAAGCCGCGGATCGAGGAGCCGTCGAAGGCCAGTTCCTCGCTCGGGTCGAAGGCCTCTGCCGGCACCGTGAAGTGCTGCATCACGCCAGGCAGGTCGCAGAAGCGGACGTCTACGAACTTGACGTCCTCGTCTGCGATGAACTTCTTGGCCTCGTCGGCGTTCTGGAACATCCAGCTCCTCCTACTCCCGACCGTCCGTGCCGGGGTGGTAGTTCGTTCGTGCGGCCAGTGCGGTGGCACACGCTGAGACCCGACAATAGGGACGGGTGGTTTCTCGAGCGTGACCCATTTGTTTCGCCCAAGTTAACCGACCCCGGCCCGGCTGACCCCACCCGTCCGCATATCAAAACCAGGGCAGTACCGTGGACGCGTGGACAACAGGCAAGCAATCGGATCGTGGCTCTCCGGCCCGCGCGCGGCCGCGGAGGAAGCCGGTGCCGACTTCGGATACCGCGGCGAGCAGCTCGGCCTGCCGGAGTCGGGCCCCGGCTCGATCGCCCGCCCCGGCCGACGCCTCGGCGCCCTCGCGGTCGACTGGGGCCTGTGCCTCCTGATCGCATACGGGCTGCTCACCGACGGCTACAACCAGGCGACGGGCAATTGGGCGCTCCTGATCTTCTTCGTGATGAGCATCCTGACCGTAGGCACGATCGGCTTCACCCCCGGCAAGCGCCTCTTCGGCCTGCGAGTCCTCACCCTGGAAACGGGCACGGTCAACCCGCTGCGAGCCCTCCTGCGCACGGCTCTGCTGTGCATCGCCATCCCCGCCCTGATCTGGGACCGCGACGGCAGGGGCCTCCACGACCGCTTGGCGCGCACGGTAGAGGTCAGGATCTGACGCCTTCCGTACGACCGTCTCCCGTACGACGTTGGGGGCGCCCGGAGTGATCCGGGCGCCCCCAACGTCGTACGGGACAGGTCAGCGCATCTTGGGGCCGCCGCGCGGCATCCGCATCCCCTTGGGCATCGGGCCCTTCGGCATAGGAAGGTTCGACATGATGTCGCCCAAGGCCCGCAGCCGGTCATTGGTCGCGGTGACCTGAGGGCCGCTCAGGACCCGCGGCAGCTTGAGCATCGTCGTACGGAGCTTCTTCAGCTCGACCTGGCCCTCGCCGGTCCCCACAAGGATGTCGTGGACGGGCACGTCCGAGACGATCCGTGCCATCCGCTTCTTCTCGGCGGCCAGCAGCCCCTTCACCCGGTTCGGGTTGCCCTCGGCGACGAGCACGATGCCGGCCTTGCCGACGGCCCGGTGCACCACGTCCTGCTGGCGGTTCATCGCCACCGCCGGAGTCGTCGTCCAGCCACGCTTCATGTTGTCCAGCACCGCGGCCGCCGCTCCCGGCTGTCCCTCCATCTGCCCGAAGGCGGCCCGCTCGGCCCGCCGTCCGAAGACGATCGCCATCGCGAGGAAGGCGAGGAGGAAGCCGAGAATGCCGAGATAGACCGGGTGACCGATCAGGAAACCGATCGCGAGGAAGACACCGAGGGTGCCGATTCCGACTGCCGCGAGCACAAGACCGATCTTGGAGTCGGCCCTGCGCGTCATCTTGTAGGTCAGAGCGATCTGCTTGAGTCGCCCGGGGTTCGCAGCGTCCGCTGCGTTGTCCTTCCTCGCCATGCCGAGAAGTCTACGTGGCGCGGGAAGTGCCGACGACGGCGGTGCCGTGTCGGCGGGCGGTCACGGGCGAGGGGCGAACGACGACTGTACGAAGGACTGGTCCAGGACGCGCTGCGCCTCGACCCTGTCCTTGGCGCGGCGGCGGTCCTCCATGACAGAGGTCCATGCGTTGCGGCGGGCGGTGCGCTGGCCGCTGCTCATGAGGACCGACTCGACGGCACGGAGTGCATCGGTGAAAGACGGAATCGCTGTGGCGCGTACTGGCGCGGCCTGCATGATGGAGGTCCCCCCTCGGGTGATCGCTCTGGGATGAGTCTGTACGTGGCGTGAGAACAGAGTCACTGAATGGTGTTACCAGGGCATGACCAACCGGTCAAACGCCAATGAAGCCTTGATACGAGGCCCGAAAACGCCGACGCGGCCCTGACGGTGGCTCCCATCTGCGGGAACGGTCAGAACCGCGTCGTATCGGACACTACTCACGGGTAATGTCTTGTGTGCGGATTCACACGATCAGCTGGCACTGCGTGCCATCGCGCAGGTCGTACGAGATCTCAGACGGCCTGCGAGGCGACGTACGCGCCACGCTTCTCGATGGCCATCTGGTACAGCCGTCCGGCGCGGTACGAGGAGCGCACCAGCGGCCCGGACATCACGCCCGAGAAGCCGATCTGCTCGGCCTCCTCCTTCAGCTCCACGAACTCATGCGGCTTGACCCAGCGCTCCACGGGGTGGTGGCGCACGGTCGGGCGCAGGTACTGCGTGATGGTGACGAGCTCGCAGCCGGCGTCGTGCAGCTGCTTGAGCGCCTCGCTGATCTCCTCGCGGGTCTCGCCCATGCCGAGGATCAGGTTCGACTTGGTGACCAGGCCGTAGTCGCGGGCCTCGGTGATGACCTTCAGGGAGCGCTCGTAGCGGAAGCCGGGGCGGATGCGCTTGAAGATGCGCGGGACCGTCTCGACGTTGTGCGCGAAGACTTCCGGGCGGGAGGAGAAGACCTCGGCGAGCTGGGCCGGCTCGGCGTTGAAGTCGGGGGCGAGGAGCTCGACCTTGGTTCGGCCCGCTTCGCGGTTCGCGGTCTGGGCGTGGATCTGGCGGACCGTCTCGGCGTACAGCCAGGCGCCGCCGTCCTCCAGGTCGTCGCGGGCGACGCCGGTGATCGTGGCGTAGTTGAGGTCCATCGTGACCACGGACTCGCCCACGCGGCGGGGCTCGTCACGGTCCAGCGCCTCCGGCTTGCCCGTGTCGATCTGGCAGAAGTCGCAGCGCCTGGTGCACTGGTCGCCGCCGATGAGGAAGGTCGCTTCGCGGTCCTCCCAGCACTCGTAGATGTTGGGGCAGCCCGCCTCCTGGCAGACCGTGTGCAGGCCCTCGCTCTTCACGAGGTTCTGCATCTTCGTGTACTCGGGGCCCATTTTCGCCCGAGTCTTGATCCACTCGGGCTTGCGCTCGATGGGGGTCTGGCTGTTACGGACCTCCAGGCGCAGCATCTTGCGTCCGTCGGGGGTGACTGCGGACACGACCGGCTCCCTGTGCTTCGATTCGTAGGCGTTCACCAGGGTACGCCTTGCCTCCGGCGGTCGAACGGGGCGCCTACGGGGCGCGGATTGGGCCCGTACGGAACGACGGTCGGCACGAAGACGGCCTTACCGCTGGCGCTTGCGGTCGCGGTGTGCGGAGACGTGGACGCGGGTGGCGCACAGGCGGGAGCAGTATGCGCGGCGGCCGTTGCGGGAGGTGTCGACGAAGACGGCGCGGCAGCCTGGTGCAGAGCAGTGCCCGAGGCGGCAGGGGTCGGTCTCGGTGAGGACCAGGGCGAGGCCGGCCGCGGTGGTGGCCTGTACGCGCGTGACGACGTCGGCGTTCTCGTCGGCGTAGTGCAGGTGCGGTGGCTGGCCGTCGTGGGTGGACACGTACGGGCGGGCCGCCGCGTCGGTCAGCAGCCGGTTGACGGCGTCGACCTGTTCCGGCCTGGTGGGGGCCGTGAACGCCTCCCACAGGCGCAGGCGCCAGGCCAGCAGGAGCTGGAGCTGCTGGTCGGTGAGATCCGAGCGCGCCACCCGGTGCTCGGCCAGCAGCGTCTCGACCGTGCCGGTGTCGCACCGGTCGTCGAGGTTGGCCAGGGCCGCCGCGAGCAGGGCCGCGTTGCCGCCGTAAGCGTTGAAATGCATTTAGTCATTGCATCACGCTCACGGCATGACTTCTCACGGCATGACCTCTCGCGGCATGACTTCATGCCTCTTCCTCGACTTGTCGAAGCATTCGACATCCCTGGGCTGGGTGCGCTACCAGCGCTGCGTCTGCGGTCGCCTCCGTGTGCTGCTGGCCGGGGATGTCCTCAAGGACGGGCCCGCGCCGCCCTGCGGGCCGTGGCCCGAAGAGTCGGTGACAGCGCTCGTACGGGCAGCCGGTGGCGGTGAGCCGGCGTGCTAGGGCTCAGCTGGGCCCAGTTGGGCTCCTTCGTCGCGCTGTGCCTGGTCCTCGCGGCGACTCCGGGCGCCAATCTCACGGTCGTACTCGGCTGCGCGCGACAGGGCGGTCAGCGGGCCGCTGTCGCCGCCACAGTCGGCTTGACGCTCGGCAAGGTCTTCTGGGCGGCGGGCTCCGTGCTCGGGCTCGCCACGCTGCTGGCGACCTCGCGCGTGGCGTACGACACGCTCCGGTTGGCAGGTGCGGCGTACCTGATCTGGCTGGGCGTGCAGTCCTTGCGCTCGGCCCGGCGGCGGTCGGATGTCCAGCTGCCCGAGGGGGCGGCGCCCGAGCTGTCCGCGTACGGCGGGTTCCGCCGCGGGCTGATCGGTGACCTGCTCAACCCCAAGGTGGGGATCTTCTACACCACCGTGTTCCCGCAGTTCATCGGGCCGGACGACGCGGTCGTCCCGGCTGCGGCCGCGCTGCTCGTGGCTCACGCGGCGGTGCTCATGACGTGGTACCCGGGGACGAGCTACGTACTGACCCGGGTGGGCCGCCGGCTCGCGAGACCCGGGCTCTCGGCAGTGCTCGACCGGCTCATGGGTTCCGTACTCATCGGGCTCGGCATCCGACTGGCCGTCGTTCCGCTCTGAGATGGCCGGCCGCGCCCCTTCACTCGCCTGCGGTGACCCGCGGCCGCAAGTCCGCGTTCTCCAGCACTCCCCGCAGGTGCTTCTCCGCCACCGGCAAGACCTCCGCGATCGTCACCTCGCGACCCAGTTCGTGGGCCAGTGAGGTGACGCCCGCGTCGCGGATGCCGCAGGGGATGATCTTGTCGAAGTTGGAGGTGTCCGGGTTCACGTTCAGGGCGAAGCCGTGCATCGTGACGCCCTTGGCCACGCGGATGCCCATCGCGCAGATCTTGCGGTCCTCGCGGCGCTGGCCGGCGTTCGAGGGGGCGTACTCGGGGCCGTTGAGGCGCGGGTCGAACTCGTCGTCCGTGAGGCGTGGGTCGAAGTCCAGGGAGAGTCCACCGAGGGGCGGGCGCTGTTCCACCGGGTCGCCGAGGACCCATACGCCCGCGCGGCCCTCGACCCGCGAGGTCTCGAGGCCGAAGTCGGCGCACACGCTGATCATCGCGTCCTCGAGGCGGCGCAGATGGGCGATGGCGTCGACGGGCCGCGGCAGCTTCTGGATCGGGTAGCCGACGAGCTGGCCGGGGCCGTGCCAGGTGATCTTGCCGCCGCGGTCCACGTCCACGACCGGGGTGCCGTCGAGGGGGCGCTCCTCGGGGGCGGTGCGCCGGCCGGCCGTATAGACCGGCGGGTGCTCCAGGAGCAGACAGGTGTCGGGGATCTCGTCCTGGAAGCGGGCGGCGTGCACGCGGCGCTGCTCGTCCCAGGCCTGCTGGTACTCGACGGCGTCCGCTCCGAAACCCATCCGGACGAACCGCAACTCACCCACGGCAAACGCCTCCCTGGAAGACCCGTAAGGCGCGTACGCGCCCCACGCCACTGTACGTCCGGCCACGTTCCAGCCGAATTCGGCCCTGCCGACCTCGCGGACCCGGTCGGTCCTGCCTGCCCGGCGCCCGGCGCCCGTCACCCTTCGGCCAATCCTCACACGATCGGATGAATGCGTATCGAAGCCTGCAACCGTGCGCTTACAGACGGCTACATTCGCGCCGTTCACGAGGCCATTTCCCGAGGCCTGGAAGGCAGGAGTTCGCACCGCAGATGACGGAACGACCCGCGCAGCGCACCCCCAACCGTCAGCTCGCCGCACTGATCGCAGAAGCGGGGTTCTCCAACGCGGGACTAGCCCGTCGCGTGGACCAGCTCGGTCTCGAACACGGGCTTGATCTGAGATACGACAAGACGTCGGTGACCCGCTGGCTCCGCGGCCAGCAGCCGCGCGGCACGACACCCGCACTGATCGCCGAGGTGTTCACCCGCCGGCTCGGGCGCCGGCTCTCGGCGCAGGACCTGGGCCTCGACGCGTGCGCCCCCGTGTACGCGGGGCTCGAGTTCGCGGCCACGCCCGAGGAGGCCGTCGACATCGTCAGCGGGCTGTGGCGCAAGGACTCCGGGAGCCACGCGGAACTGCGCAAGATCGCCTTCACCCCGGCGGGGCTCGTCGTGCCGAGCCGGGACTGGCTGATCGGGCGGCCCGACGACCGGGTGAGCCGCGCCGGGGACCCCACGGTCGTAAGGGTGCCCGCGCAGGGCCGCCCGGGCGCCCTGCCCCGGCAGCGCCCGGAGACCGACCGCGAGCCCGGGCAGCGGGTGACCGCGGGCGACATCGCGGCGCTGCGGAAGGTCGGAGAGCTGTTCCGGGCGCTGGACCACGCCTATGGCGGCGGCCACGCCCGGCAGGCCCTGGTGCGCTACCTGGAGCACGAGGCGGAGCCGATGCTGCGCGGCACGTACGGGGAGCAGACCGGGCGCCAGCTGTTCGCCGCCGCGGCCGATCTCACCCGGCTCGCGGGCTGGACCTCGTACGACATCGCCGCGCACGGACTGGCCCAGCGGTACTTCGTGCAGGCGCTGCGGCTCGCGCAGGCGGCGGGGGACCGGGCGTACGGGTCGTACGTCCTGGTGACGATGAGCCGGCAGGCCGTGTACCTGGGCCACGGCCGGGAGGCGGTGCAGCTGGCGCGGGTCGCCCAGCAGGGCGTGGGCTCCTCCGGGCCGCCCGTCGTGCAGGCGCTGCTGCACGCGGCCGAGGCGCGCGGGCACGGGGTGCTCGGCGAGGTACGGGCCTGCACGGCGTCCCTAGTACGCGCCGAGCGGGCGCTGGAGGCGGCCCGGCCCACCGACGACGTCCCGTACTGGGCGCGCTTCTTCGACGAGGCGCAGCTCGCGGACGAGTTCGGGCACTGCCACCGGGACCTCCAGCAGTACCGCGCCGCCGCCCAGCACGCCGAACGGTCCCTTCAGCTCCGGGCTCCCGGCTATGCCCGCAGCCGCCTCTTCTGCCGGATCGTCCTCGCCACCGCCCGCCTCGGCCTCGGCGAACTCGACCAGGCCTGCCAGCTGGGCGCGGAGGCGGCGGTCCAGGCCGCCGAGATGCGTTCAGTGCGGGCGGTGGAGTACGTACGGGACTTCGAGCGGCGGCTGGAGCCGTATCGGGACGCGGGGCCCGTGCGGGGGTACCGCGACAAGGTGGCTGCCCTGAGATAGGGCCAGGGGGAGGCCCCGCCCCGCGACGGGCCTCCCCCTGACTGGTCATGCGGCCCTGGGTAACGGGGCCGCGGTGTAGGCCGAACCCGCGCCGAAGTCCGTCAGCAGGGCCGTTGCCGCGCGGTGGCCCGAGTGCAGGGCGCCCTGGACCGTGCTGGTGTCGCGGTGGTCGCCGCAGACGTACAGGCCGTCCAGGAGGCGGACGGGGCGACGGAGGTCGTGCGGGGGTGGCATCGCGGGGACGGCGTCCGGGGTGTGGTGGACGGCGAGGAGTTCCCAGCGGAGCGTGGACGTGCCGTAGAGGTCGGACAGGTGGGCGCGTACGACCCGGTCGGCGTCCGGAGGCGGTGCGCCGAGGATCGTGGACGAGACCAGGGCGCGGCCCGCGGGGGCGCGGGACGGGTCGATCTCGCTGAGGACGGCGGTGTGGGCCACCGGGCCGCGACGGTCCGCGTCGAGGAGCAGCCCCGCTCCGGCCGGGGGCACCTCGTCGGGCGTGTGGTGCACCACCGTCACCGGGTGGAACGGCGGCACCCGCAGGCCGGGCAGCAACTCGGCGGCCGCGCGGGCGCCGGTCGCCACCAGGACGGCACGGCAACGGAGTTCGCCGTGTTCCGCGGTGCGTACGGACGTCGTGGACACGGAGGTGACGTGCACGCCGGTGCGGACCGTCCCGGGCGGCAGGGCGCCGGCGAGCAGCTCCGGCAAGGTGTCGGCGCCGCCCTCCGGGACGCACAGCCGTCCGGCGGCGAAGGCGCGCAGCGCCAGGTCCGCGCATCGGCTGGACGTCGTCAGGTCCGGGTCGCAGAGCAGTGCGGCCAGCAACGGCCGCAGAAAGCCCTCGACGGTACGGGCGGGCATGCCGCGCGTCGCCAGTGCGTGACCGGCCGGCCGGTCCGGTCGGGCCAGCAGGCGTTCCACCGGGGCGGCGGCGATCCGGCCGAGCGCGGCGGCGAGCCGTGCCTGGTCGACGGCGCCGCCGAGCGGTGGGAACGTCCGTGGCAGGGGCGGGGCGGTGGCCTGTGGCGCCGCCGCCCGGTTCACGGCTCCGTCGGGCGACGGCCCTGCACGCCGGGCGGCACGTGGCCTCCGGGGGGCGGTCACAAAGGCGCGTGCCGCGCCGAGTGCGCCCCGTGCGCCCCCGGCGCTCGCCGTGCTCCCGGGCTCGCCCGCCCGGTGCGTCCGCCCGTCGGCGTGGACGAGGACGCCCGGGGCGAACGGGCGCAGGGTCAGGGCGTCGAGACCCGGAGTGAGGCGTAATTCCGGGTACGCGGTGGACAACAGCTGGCCGATCCGGTCGAGCCGGAAACCGTCGACCTTCTCGGTCGACATACGGCCGCCGACGTAAGGGGCGGCCTCCAGGACTACGGTCGTTACTCCTGCGCTGGTCAGCCTGTGGGCAGCCGAGAGTCCCGCGACCCCGGCCCCCACGATGACGACGTCCGCCTGATAAGCGGGCTCAAGCACGTGCCCCTCCTCGAGGTCGCGCGGCTCCTGGGGACGTCATGCCCCCGACAGGCTTCCGGAATTCCGGAGTTTCTGGAGGAGGTTAGGACGGCGGGTGGTCTTGCGGAGTGGCGCGTGGGTGGCGCACGGGTGCGCGGGTTGCCGCCGGCGGCTGGGGAAAGGAAACCCTCCCACCTCAGCCGCCCCGCGCCGCCCGGATCGCGTCCTCGATCCCCGGGAACGCGAACGAGAAGCCCGAGTCCAACAGCCGCGCGGGCAGCACCCGTTGGCTGCCCAGCACATCCCCGGCCAGCTCGCCGAGGGCGAGCCGCAGTGCGGGCGCGGGCACCGCGAAGAGGGTGGGCCGGTGCAGCACGCGGCCCATCGCGGCCGTGATCTCCCGGTTGGTGAGCGGCTGCGGGGCCGTCAGGTTGAACGGCCCCGACAACGACTCCGTGTCGAGCAGATGCCGCAGCGCGGCCACCTCGTCGTGCAGCGCGATATACGACCAGTACTGCCGTCCGTCACCCAGCCGCCCGCCAAGCCCTGCCTTGAACAGCGGGAACAGCCGCCCCCAGGCCCCGCCCTCGGCGGACACCACCAGACCGGTGCGCGCGAAAACGGTCCGTACGCCCGCCTCCTCGGCCGGCGCCGCCGCCTCTTCCCACTCCACGCACAACGAGGGCAGAAACCCGTCCCCGGGCGGCGAGTTCTCGTCCACGGCCCGCTCGCCGGTGTCTCCGTAGAAGCCGATCGCGCTGCCGTTCACGAAGACCCGCGGCAACGGGGAGAGGGACGCGGCCGCCTCCGCCAGCGCCGCCGTGCCGAGTACCCGGCTGTCGCGGATCTTCCGCTTGTACGCGTCCGTCCAGCGGTGGTCACCGACCCCGGCCCCGGCGAGGTTCACCACGGCGTCGCAGCCGCTGAGCCCGGCCGCGTCGACGTACTGCCGCTCGGGATCCCACTCGACCTCGTCCTTCGCCCGGGGCGTACGGCGCACCAGCCGTACCACCTCGTGCCCGTCCGCGGTCAGCGACCGCACCAATGCCGCACCGATGAGACCGGACGCCCCGGCCACGGCGATTCGGGAAGCTTCCATGCCCCCATCCTCCGCCCACGGTCTCCGGGCCATCGCGCCGTAGCCCCCGAGCGGCCCCGGAGCGTGCCGAAAAACACCGGACGACAGCTCGCGCACCCGCCGTACAGTGACCTCCATGCCCGCCTTGCACATACGCCCCGCTCTGTTCGAAGACGAGGACACGCTGGGCCGGCTCGACCGTGCGACCTGGTCGTATCTGCATGCGGTCAGGCCCCGGGAAGAGCCGCCGTACGAGCCGTTCTTCGGTGACCGCTACGGGCCCCGCGACCATCTCGTCGCGGAGCTGGACGGTCGCCTCGTCGGCTATGTGCGACTCGGTTTCCCCACCCCGCTCGTCTCGAACGCACACGTACGGCAGATCCAGGGCCTGGCCGTCGCCGAGGAGGCGCGCGGCCTCGGCGTGGGCCGGGCGCTGATCCGCGCGGTGATCGCGGAGGCCCGCCGCCAGGGCGCCCTGCGCATGTCGCTGCGCGTCCTCGGCCACAACACCCCGGCCCGCAAGCTGTACGAGTCGGAAGGCTTCGTCGTGGAGGGCATCCAGCCGGGGGAGTTCTACCTCGACGGGAAGTACGTCGACGATGTGATGATGGGCCGCAGTCTTTGAGCGTCTTTCAGGGCGGTGTCGGGGCCCCTGCCGACGCTCAGGGCGACGTGACCGGGTCGCCCGTGTCCACCGGCGTCGACGACCTCGCCGCCCGCTGCGCGTCCTCCGCGACCTCGTCGGCGGTCAGGACGTAACCCGTCTCGACGTCGCTCGTGGACCGGGCGAAGACGACCCCGAACACCTTGCCGTCCGTGGTCAGCAGGGGACCGCCGGAGTTTCCGGGCAGGACCGTGGAGCGGATGGAGTAGATCTCGCGGGTGACGATCTCGGAGCCGTAGATGTTCTTGCCCCTGGCCTGAATCTTGTTCGCGACGGTGGCCGCCTGGAGGTCCAGGCCGCCGTCCTGCGGGTAGCCCGCGACCACGGCCGGGTCGCCGCGGGTGGCGCTGTTGTCGAAGGGCAGGACGGGGGCTTCGAGGTCCGGTACGACGAGGACGGCGACGTCCTTGTCGGGGTCGAAGAGGACGACCCGCGCCTCGTACGCCCGGCCCGTGCCGCCCACGCGTACGGTCGGCTCGTCGATGCCCGCCACCACGTGGGCGTTCGTCATCACATGCTCGGACGCGTACACGAAGCCGCTGCCCTCGCGGCCCTGGCCGCCCGCGACGCCCTCGACCTTCACCGTGGAGCGCGTCGCGGCCCGGTTGGCCGCCGCGGTGACGCTGTCCCCGGAGGGCTTGGCGACGCTCGTGGCCGGCTCGCTCTCGAACGGGTTGAAGACCTGCGGGAATCCCGCCTCCGTGAGCGCCGAGGTGGCGCGGGAGAACCACGCCGGGGTCGTCTCCGGCATGGCGCTCTGCACCGTGCCGAGCAGCGAGGAGCCGCGGATGGCCTGGCTGAGGACGGGAGAGGCGGAGGCGGCGAGCACGCTCGCGGCGACCCAGGACACCACCAGGACGGCCACGGTGTTGGCCGCGGCCCCGCCGACTCCGTCGGCGATGCGCAGGGGGCCCCGGTCCAGCTCGCGGCGCAGCCGCAGGGCCAGCCGTCCCGCCAGTTCGTGCCCGACCGCGGCCGGCACCAGCACGGTCAGTACCGCCGTGATCGTCGCCGTCGTGGTGCCCGCCGTCACCAGATCCATCATCCAGGGCAGCACCCATACGCCGATGACGGCGCCGCCCACGAAGCCGGCCAGCGACACGCAGCCCGCCACGAGCCCGCGCCGGTAGCCCGACGCCGCATAGAGGAGGATCACCAGCAACAGCAGGATGTCGAGCAGGTCCACGGAGCACCCTTTCTCTTGGGCCCCTCAGTACGTGCGCCGCGGGCCCAGTGATCAGGCACGCGTGCGTGGAGCCCGTAAATCGGCCACGCGCGCGTGGGACTCGGCTGCACCCTCCGGGGGGCAATCCCCGGACCCCAGCCGGAATCCGCGCACGTGCGTGGAACCAAAGAAACGTGCAGAGTCCAGGTGTTGGTTCCACCGGGTGGCACAGCACACATCGCGGAAGGCACGGGTGTCCCGGAGAGTGAGCCTCATGTGTGTCTTCCGTGCACCGCTGTCGCGTCTGCCGCGTGCGGTGCGGGTGGCTCTCGTCTGTCTGCCCGGCCTCGCGGCCGTCGTCGCGCTGGTCCTCTGGGCCGTGGGCGCCGACCGGACGCCGACGGGCGCCGGACGGCCCGCCACGGCGCGGACCCCCGCGGCACACCGCGCCGAACGGCCCGCCATCGTGCCCAGGGAGCGCTGGCTCGGCGACGCCGCGTACACGCGCCCGCCCGCCCGGTACGCCGACCGCGTCCTGGCCGTGTTCGTGCACCACACCGACTCCCCGAACGACTACGACTGCGCCGACGTGCCCCGCATCATCCGGGACCTGTACGTCGGTCAGGCCGGAGGCCGGGCCTGGGACGACATCGGCTACAACTTCCTCGTCGACCGCTGCGGCACGGTCTACGAGGGCCGGGCGGGCGGAGTCGAGCGGCCCGTCGTCGGGGCGCACACCCAGGGCTTCAACGTGGGTACGACGGGAATCGCGGCGATCGGCACCTTCACCGCCGGAGTGCCGGTCCCCCAGGCCATGACCGACTCCATCGCGGCCGTCGCGGCCTGGAAGCTGGGCCTGCGCGACATCGACCCGCGTTCCCCGGTACGGCTGGTCTCCACGAACAGCATGAGCAGGTACCGGGCGGGCGCCCCCGGAACGTTCGCGGCCATCGCCGGCCACGCCGACGGCTACTACACCGCCTGCCCCGGCGCGGCCCTGACAGCCCGCCTCCCCGCGATCAGGGAACGCGCGGCCCACCTCCAGGGAAGGCAACGGCTCACAGCTACACCACAGCCTGCTCACCGCTGACCCAGAGCCCTGCCTCCTGGCGTCGAAGCACGCACATTTGTGGCTCCGCCGCGATGGGGGCCACGCTCATGGGGGTCCCCCCGCTCGAGCGAAGCCGAGAGTGGGGGAGAATTCGAGAGTGGGGGAGCGACCAGCCACAACGAACCCGCACCTTGAAACCGCGCAACCCAGCGGAGCGCACCGGCATCATGAAGCCATGCGCGCTGCCCGCCTCATCAAGATGGTGCTGCTCCTCCAGTCCCGTCCCTCCATGACCGCCGCCGAACTCGCCCGCGAGCTGGAGGTGTCCGAGCGGACCATCACGCGGGACGCGCAGGCCCTGTCGGAGGCCGGTGTGCCGGTGTACGCGGACCGGGGGCGGGCCGGTGGTTACCGGCTCATCGGCGGGTACCGGACCCGGCTCACCGGGCTGGCCCGGAGCGAGGCCGAGGCGCTGTTCCTGAGCGGAGTGCCCGGGGCGCTGCGCGAGATGGGGCTCGAGGACGCCGCTTCGGCCGCGCGGCTGAAGGTGTCGGCGGCGTTGCTGCCGTCCCTGCGCGACGCCCAGCACAGCGCGGCGCAGCGGTTCCATCTGGACGCCCCCGCCTGGTTCGCCGAACCGAAGACGCCCGAGTTGCTGCCCGCCGTCGCGGAGGCAGTCTGGGACGACCGCCGGATCACCGCCCGCTATCGGCGACAAGAGGCCGAAGTGAAGCGGGAGTTGGAGCCGTACGGGCTCGTGCTGAAGGCAGGCGTCTGGTACGTGTGCGCCCGCGTCCCGAACCCGGGCTCCTTCCGCGTCTACCGCATCGACCGGTTCACGGCGGTGGAGAGCGGCGACGAACGCTTCGTACGGGACGAGGCATTCGACCTGCCTGGCTTCTGGGCGGAGCGCGCGGTGCAGTTCGCGCGCTCGATCCTGCGGGCGACGGTCGTGATCCGGCTCTCGGAGTCGGGCGCACGGCAGCTGAAGTACGCCGTCCATGCGCTCACCGCTCAGGAGGCGCTGGCCCAGGCAGGCCCACCCGACGGCGAGGGCCGGGTGACGGTCACGCTGCCCGTCGAGTCGTACGACGTGGCGTACACCCAACTCCTCGCCCTCGGACCGGAGGTGGAGGTCCTGCAGCCGTCCGTGCTGCGGCAGCGCTTCGCGGAGGCGGCGGCCCGGACGGCGGCGTACTACGGCGTGCAGGTCACCGATAGCCCGTGACGTCCGCGGGTTTGCCCGCCTGCTCGACCTCCGCGATGTAGCGCCAGGCGTCCGGCGCCGAGCCGTCGGCGTCCGTGAAGCCGTACTCCCGGGCCAGGCCCCCGCTGGACAGCGACTGGCCGTTCCAGCGCGCCACCTCGGGATCGGCGGCGAGCGCGGCCAGCGCCCGTCCGATGTACGTGGGCGACTCGGAGATCGCGAAGTGCGGGGCCTGCTCGCAGGCGTCCCGCCAGTTCTCCTCGGTGACGTGGAAGGCGGAGTCGAGCATCGCCTCGGAGCGCAGCCAGCCCGGCGTGAGACAGACGGCCGTACAGCCGAACTCCTTCAGCTCCTCGCCGAGGCCGTACGCCATGCGGATCGGGGTCGTCTTGGCGAGGTCGTAGAAGAACGGCTTGCGGTAGGTGGCGCGGTTGTACTCCTCGGTGCCGTCGGTGACCTCGACGAGCAGGCCGCCGGGGTTGCGGGTCAGGAGCGGCAGGGCGCTGTGGCTGGTGACGATGTGCGACTCGATGCCCAGGCGCATGACCCGCAGTCCCTTGTCGAGGTCCATCTCCCACAGCTTCGGCTGCTCGCGCGAGCCCATGTCGAGGAGGGCGTCGCCGCCCCAGAGGTCGTTGACGAGGATGTCGAGACGGCCCTGTTCCCGGTCGATGCGGGCGACGAGGGCCCGTACCTGCTCCGGCTCCAGATGGTCGGTCGGCACGGCGATGCCCCGGCCCTCGGCTCCGGCCGCCGCGTCGACCAGTTCGGCGGTCTCCTCGATCGTCTCGGTGGACCGGCCGACCTCGCTGACGTGGTCACGGGTCGTGCGTCCCGTCACGTACACGGTGGCTCCGGCGCGTCCCAGTTCCACGGCCATGGCCCGCCCGGCGCCGCGTGTGGCGCCCGCGACCAGGGCGATCTTTCCCTTGAGTGCCTGTGCGTTCTCCATACGTCGAGCATCCCGCCGAAAGCCGACAGCCGCTGTCCGGCTTTCCATCGGGTTTTCCGTCGGCATGTGCGCGCATAACGATCTGCCTGCGCCCAGGTGCGCGGGCCGGGTACAGGCCCGATGCTGGTGCACGTGATGGACGAGACGGAGTTCTGGGAGCTGGTGGACACGAGCCGCGAGGCCGCCGAGGGCGACCCCGACGAGCAGGCCGACCTGCTCGTCGAACGGCTCCTCGGCCTCGACCCGGACTCGGTCCTCGACTTCGCCCGTCACTTCGAGGCCCGCTACAACCGCGCCTACACCTGGGACCTTTGGGGCGCCGCCTGGATCCTCCTCGACGGTGCCAGCGACGACGCCTTCGACTTCTTCCGCTGCTGGCTGATCGGCCAGGGCCGGGATGTGTACGAGCATGCCGTGCACGATCCCGACCAGCTCGCCGAGCTCCTGCCCGACTTCGACGACGAGGTCGACGGCGACGGAGAGGAGCTCGGCTACGCCGCGGACGAGGCATACGAACAGCTCACCGGTGTCGTCGCCCCGGAGCTCGGCATCCCGGCCGCGCCCCCGGAGCCGACGGGCACGCCGATCGACTTCGAGAACCAGAAGGTGCTGGAGGAGCGCTTTCCACGGCTGTGGGAGCGATTCGCGGACTGAGCGCGCAGTTCCCCGCGCCCCTTACGGGGCGCCCACCGGCGAAGCTCCTTTAGGGGCGCGGGGCTGTGTCAATCTGCGGCTCCGCCGCGTGGGCGCGACAAGCAACGACGGACCTGCACTTACGAACCGGCCGTCGCTGCGGGGTCCGGGGCTGGCCCCGGGATGGGACGGGCAGGGGCGGCGGGGGCGAAACCCCCTTGCCCTTACAACCCGTACCGCTCCCGCGCCTCCTTCACCGCGGAGGCCTTGATCTCCCCGCGGCGCGCCAGCTGGGCCAAGGCCGCGACCACGATCGACTCGGCGTCCACGCCGAAGTGGCGGCGAGCCGCCTCGCGGGTGTCGGACAGACCGAAGCCGTCCGCGCCCAGCGATGAGTAGTCCTGCTCGACCCACTGCGCGATCTGGTCCGGAACCTGGCGCATGTAGTCCGAGACCGCGAGCACCGGACCCTCGGCACCATGCAGTACCTGACGGACGTACGGCACCCGCTCCTCGCCCCGCAGCAGCGCCGCGTCCGCCTCCAGGGCGTCGCGCCGCAGCTCCGTCCAGGACGTGGCGGACCAGACGTCCGCGGCCACGCCCCACGCCTCGGCGAGGAGCTTCTGCGCCTGAAGCGTCCAGTGGATCGCCGTTCCGGAGCCAAGGAGCTGGATGCGCGGCGCGTTGGCGGCGGCCACGTCCAGCCCCGCGGACTCGGCCGTGTTGAAGCGGTACAGACCCTTGACGATGCCCTCGTCCACGCCGGGGGCGGCGGGCTTCGCGGGCTGCGGCAGGGGCTCGTTGTAGACGGTGAGGTAGTAGAAGACGTTCGAGTCCTCGCCCGGAGCCGCCTCGCCGTACATGCGGCGCAGGCCGTCCTTCACGATCGCCGCCACCTCGTACGCGAACGCCGGGTCGTACGTCAGCGCCGCCGGGTTGGTCGCCGCGATGACCGGCGAGTGGCCGTCCGCGTGCTGCAGGCCCTCGCCCGTCAGCGTCGTACGACCGGCTGTGGCACCGACCAGGAAGCCGCGGCCGAGCTGGTCGCCGAGCTGCCACATCTGGTCGGCCGTGCGCTGCCAGCCGAACATCGAGTAGAAGATGTAGAACGGGATCATCGCTTCGCCGTGCGTGGAGTACGCGGTGGACGCGGCGATGAAGTCCGCCATCGAACCGGCCTCGGTGATCCCCTCGTTGAGGATCTGGCCGTCCTTGGCCTCCTTGTAGTACATCAGCTGGTCGCGGTCGACCGGCTCGTACGTCTGCCCCTTGGGGGAGTAGATCCCGAGGGACGGGAAGAGCGATTCCATGCCGAACGTGCGCGCTTCGTCGGGGACGATCGGCACCCAGCGCTTCCCCGTCTGCTTGTCGCGGACCAGGTCCTTGACCAGGCGTACGAAGGCCATGGTCGTCGCCACGTTCTGCGAGCCGGAGCCCTTGTCGAACGCGGCGAAGGTCTTGTCGGCGGCGGCAGGGAGGGGTGCCAGTGCGTGTGTGCGGCGAGCGGGGGCCGGGCCGCCGAGGGTCGCGCGGCGCTCCTGGAGGTAGCGGACCTCGGGGGAGTCGGCGCCGGGGTGGCCGTACGGGACGACGCCGTCCACGAACTGCGCGTCGGAGATGGGCAGTTCGAGCAGGTCACGCATCTGCTTGAACTCGTCCGTCGACAGCTTCTTCATCTGGTGGTTGGCGTTCTTGGACGCGAAGCCCTGGCCGAGCGTGAAGCCCTTCACCGTCTGGGCGAGGATCACCGTCGGGGCGCCCTTGTGCTCGACGGCGGCCTTGTACGCGGCGTACACCTTGCGCGCTTCGTGACCACCGCGGGACAGGTGGAAGCACTCCAGGATCTTGTCGTCGCTGAGCAGCTTCGCCATATCGGCGAGTGCCGGGTCAGTGCCGAAGAAGTCCTGGCGGATGTAGGCGGCGTCGCGGGTCTGGTACGTCTGCACCTGCGCGTCCGGTACCTCGCGCAGGCGGCGGACGAGCGCGCCCGTGGTGTCGAGCTGGAACAGCTCGTCCCAGGCGTTGCCCCACAGCGACTTGACGACGTTCCAGCCGGCGCCGCGGAACTGCGCCTCCAGCTCCTGCACGATCTTGAAGTTCGCGCGGACCGGGCCGTCGAGGCGCTGGAGGTTGCAGTTGATGACGAAGGTCAGGTTGTCCAGGCCCTCGCGGGAGGCGAGCGCGAGGGCGGCCGTGGACTCCGGTT
The DNA here is from genome assembly GCF_011045025.1 of Streptomyces ureilyticus. Lineage (GTDB taxonomy): Bacteria > Actinomycetota > Actinomycetes > Streptomycetales > Streptomycetaceae > Streptomyces > Streptomyces ureilyticus. The sequence continues at coordinate 33,408 of NZ_JAAKZX010000033.1, read as the reverse complement.
CGTCCATCTCGCCGTCGCCGAGGAACGCCCACACGTGGGACTGCGAGACGTCCTTGATGCCGCGGCTGGTGAGGTAGCGGTTGAAGCGCGCCTGGTAGATGGCGGAGAGCGGGCCGAGGCCCATCGACACCGTCGGGAACTCCCAGAGCCAGGGGAGGCGGCGCGGGTGCGGGTAGGAGGGAAGGCCCTTGCCGCCCGCCTCCTGGCGGAAGTTGTCCAGGTGCGTCTCGTTCAGGCGGCCGTCGAGGAAGGCGCGAGCGTAGATGCCGGGGGAGGCGTGGCCCTGGATGTAGAGCTGGTCGCCGCTGCCGTCCCCCTCCTTGCCCTTGAAGAAGTGGTTGAAGCCCGTCTCGTAGAGCCAGGCCGCGGAGGCGAAGGTGGCGATGTGGCCGCCGACGCCGTGTTTCGCACCCCGGGTCACCATCGCGGCCGCGTTCCAGCGGTTCCACGCGGTGATACGGGCCTCCATCGCCTCGTCGCCGTCCACGGCGGGCTCGGCGGCGGTGGGGATGGTGTTGACGTAGTCGGTCTCGAGGAGCTTGGGCAGCGCGAGACCGCCCGCCTCCGCGCGCTCCAGCGTGCGGCGCATCAGGTACTCGGCGCGGTGCGGCCCGGCCGCCCTGGTGACGGCGTCCAGGGAGGCCCGCCACTCGGCGGTCTCCTCGGGGTCGCGGTCCGGGAGCTGGTCGAGCTCGCTCGGCTGGATAGCGGTGGGGTCGGTCATTGCGCCGCCTTCCGGATACGGAGGGGGCACGTGAAGGGGGTGCCTTCGACGGTCTCCCTCAGCGGTAAGGGGTGGGATGTGCCCTTTGTCTTTGGCAGGACAGGGCGGCGGGCTGTGTGGCAGCCCGTCGGTGACTGTAACTCTCTGATCGATGATCGATCAAAGGGTTGAAGGGGTAAATCTGCCGATGTCGAGAAATTGGCATGGGGTGCCGCCGCTTTTGGCACGGGGTGCCTGGCGATCCGCTGGGTTGCTTCGATACAGCCCCGCGCCCCTAGAGAGGCCGCAGGCCTCTCTAGGGGCGCATGTGCTGAGGCTGCGTTACGCGGTGGCCGTCTGCGTGGAGGAGGGCTCCTCGCGCTCCTCGCGCTCCCGCTCGACGCGGTCGTGTTCCTCGCGTTGGCGGGCCGACTGTTCTCGGGTGATCACCTCTGTGGCGGCGCCTACCGCTACCGCTACCGGCCAGCCGATGGCGCCGGCCGCGGTCATGCCGCCGAGTACGCCGTAGAAGGCGAGCTTGCGGGGCGAGGGGAGTAGTGAAGTGACTGCGGACGTCGCTGTGGTGGCCACGGACGCGGCTGCGGACGTGGCCGTGCGGACGCTGGGCAACCGGACCTTGGAGAAGGCGTCGCCTGGAGTCACGTACGGAATGGGGACGTTGGCGTGTGCGGTGTGCAGGTGTACCACCCTGCCGCCGCCCGTCCGCTTCTCCTGGTCCTGAGCCTGCTGGGTCTGCTGGGTCTGTTCCGCCTGCTGGGGCTGTTCCTGGGGCTGTGGTTCGGCGCGTGGGGGAATCATCTCCGCCCTCCCATGCTGGAAAGCGTGAGTCGCTGGTCTCCCCGAATCGCCTTCCATGCATACGGGTCGATAAACCCGTCAAATAGGACAAACTCAGGCAGCGGCCACCGGGCGCCCGCTCGCGGCGAAGGACTTCCAGAGCTGCATGATCAGGCGCACCAGAACGGCCTCGATCAGGGCGATCGCCACGTGGGTCAGGATCGTGCTGAGGATCTGCGGCACGGCGAGCCGCCTTTCATGTGGACGTGCGGGGTTACGGCTCCTTTGTGCGCCCCGACGCCATCCGGCGGGCTGCCCCAAGGTGACCTGCGCGTGAATATCCCCTTGCGGTCAGGCCAGGTCAAGCCCTGCGGCCCGCTGACCGCCCCGTCCGTGCGACGACGCCGGCCGCGCCCTGCGCCACGGCGGGCACCAGAACCGAGCCCGCCGCCGACGCCACCGCGATCGTCCAGCCGACGGGACCCAGGGGCCGGCTGCCGAAGAAGTGGCTGAGTCCCGGCACGGTCACCACCACGCCCAGTACCGCCAGCGACCCCACCACGGCCGCGGCGACCACCGGATCGCGGCCCGCGTCCTGCAGCGTCTGTCCGGACCGTCCTGTTCCTGCACGGCAGTGCTCTGCGGGCCGCCGTTCAGGGGCACCACGCCCTCAACCGTCCAGCCGCCGGTGGCCAGCACCCTGGCGTCGAGGACCACCGTGTCGATCCGGTCCAGCCGGCGCAGCGCCTCCGGCCGCAGCGCGAGCGCCCCGCGGTCGGAGACCGCCCGGGCCACCGAGGACGCGAACGCCTCCCGGCCGAACTGCGGACCGCGCGGCGTGCCCGCGATCAGCAGCGCCAGGTCCCGGTCATGGCTGAGCGCGCCGACCGCCGTCAGCCCGTACGCCCCCAGGGCCACCGGAGCCGCCAGATTCGCGTACCGGTCGCCCGGACCCGGCGGCAGCGGGGCGGGCCGCTCATACCCCGGCACCGCGTCATGCCGATACGTCCCCTCGTGCACGGCCAGCCTGCCCGCCCAGTCCGCCCACGCCCTGCGCCGGGCTTGCACCTCCACATACCGGGCGGCGGCCATGGTGGCGGCCACGGCGGCGCCGAGCGGCCGGAACGTCAGCGTCGTCAGCAGCAGGTTCGTCATGGCGAAGCCGCGCTCCGTGGCCTTCTCACCGATCCGGCGCACCAGGCCGTCCCGCAGCGGCGGCGCGGACTCCACGAGCTGGACCGCCGACATCACCACCGGCGGCAGCCCTCGCAGCCGGAGCCTGTCACCCACCGTCGCGACCCCCACCGCCACCAGGCCCGCACCGAGCCGGACGGCCGCCCCGACCGCGGCGGCCGGATCCCCCGGAAACCCGACCTGACTCCGCGCCCGCCCGGCGTCCGCACCCTTCGATACTTGGGCGGCGGCATCCGCCGTGGCGACGAGGCCCTTGACGCGCTCCAGGTCGGTCTCCGGCCCACAGCCGACGTATACGCAGCCCAGCGTGCCGTTCACCTCGGCCCGGCTCACTCCCGGCACCCGCCGCAGCGCGCCCTCCACCTCACGCGCCGCACCTCGATCTGCACTCCTCCTGGGGTCCGCCAGAGCCGGGGCCGGGGCGCAGACTTGACGAGCACGGAGGAGAGCACCGGCAGCATCACGCGAACTCCACCATCGGCCGACTACGGGCGTGGGCGGCGCCCCGGAGGACGACACGACTTAGACCAGTATGTGCACGTATCGGTGCAGCGCCTGTCGGAACTCGGCGCAGCTTGCGCCGTGGGAAGCGAGGTACCCCGCGCCCCTGAAGGAGGCCGCAGGCCTTCCTTCAGGGGCGCGGGGCTGTATCAATGTGCGGCTCCGCCGCGATGGGGGAGCGACCAGCCACGACGGCGCCGCAGCCGAATCACTACCCCTCCAGCGGAGCGTCTGCGCGTGGGGCGCACCCCAAAACATGCTCCTTCACCAGCCGACCAATGTCGGGATCCCGCCGCTTGAACGCCTCGACAAGCGCCTCGTGTTCCTCCGCGTACGACTGCTGCCGCGTGCCGAGCCAGCGGATCGACAGGGCCGTGAACACCTCGATGCCCAGCCCCTCCCAGGTGTGCAGCAGCACGCTGTTCCCGGCCGCCCGCACCATCTCCCGGTGGAAGGCCACCGTGTGCCGCACCTGCGCCTCGCCGTCGGCCGCGCGGTCCGCCTCGTACAGCGCCGCGACCTCGGGCTCCAGCGCCGAGGTGTCCTCGGCCAGCCGCTGGGCCGCCAGCTCCGCGGCTATCTGCTCCAGACCGGCCCGTACGGGATAGATCTCCTCCAGGTCGGCCGCCGTCAGGCTCCTGACCCGTACGCCCTTGTTCGGTGCCGACTCGATCAGCCGCAGCGCCTCCAGTTCCCGCAGGGCCTCCCGTACGGGCGTCTGGCTGACCTCCAGCTCCACGGCGATCCGCCGCTCCACGATCCGCTCGCCCGGCTTCCAGCGCCCGCTCACGATGCCGTCCACGATGTGCTCGCGGATCTGTTCGCGCAGCGAGTGGACGACGGGCGCGGTCATGGGGGCTCCTTTGAAGGGGGCGTACGAGGGCCCCGAGGCGTTGACGTCTAGACAATAAGGCCGAGTTCCCGTCTTAGAGGGGCGCGCGGGGGCGCTTCAGCGCAGGTGAGACAAGCCTTACACGGTGCCGGCGGGCCGCCCGATGCAAAGAGCCGTGCGGATGACCGTACGGCCACCCCGTACGGCTACCCCCGTGCGGATACGACGACGCCCCCGTCCTCCGCGGAACTCCGCGGAGGGCGAGGGCACGTACGTACGACCGGAATTACAGGCCGAGTTCGACCTCGAACTCGCCCGCCTCCAGGATCGCCTTGACCGCCGTCAGGTAGCGGGCGGCGTCGGCGCCGTCCACCAGGCGGTGGTCGTAGGAGAGCGTCAGGTACGTCATGTCGCGTACGCCGATGACGGGGCCCTCGTCGGTCTCGATGACGGCCGGACGCTTGACGGTGGCACCGATGCCCAGGATCGCGACCTGACCCGGCGGCACGATGATCGTGTCGAAGAGCGCGCCGCGCGAACCGGTGTTGCTGATGGTGAAGGTCGCGCCGGACAGCTCGTCCGGAGTGATCCTGTTGGCCCGGACCTTGCCCGCCAGGTCGGCGGTGGCCTTGGCGATACCGGCGAGGTTCAGGTTGCCGGCGCCCTTGATGACCGGGGTCATCAGGCCCTTCTCGGAGTCCACCGCGATACCGATGTTCTCGGTGTCGAAGTAGGTGATCGTGCCCTCTTCGACGTTGATCCGGGCGTTGACGGGCGCGTGGGCCTTCAGCGCCTGGGCCGCGGCCTTCACGAAGAACGGCATCGGGGAGAGCTTGACGCCCTCGCGGGCCGCGAACGCGTCCTTGGCCCGGCCGCGCAGCTTCATCAGCCGCGTGACGTCGACCTCGACGACCGAGGACAGCTGGGCCTGCTCGTGCAGGGCCTTGACCATGTTGTCGCCGATGACCTTGCGGATGCGCGGCATCTTGACGGTCTGGCCGCGGAGGGGGGAGGCCTCCAGGCTCGGCGCCTTCTTGGCGGCGGCAGCCGGTGCGGCAGCGGCCGGAGCCGGAGCAGCGGCGGCGGCCTTCGCGGCCTCGGCGGCGGCGATGACGTCCTGCTTGCGGATACGGCCGCCGACGCCGGTGCCCTTGACGGTGGCCAGGTCGACGCCGTTCTCGGCGGCGAGCTTGCGCACCAGCGGGGTCACGTACGCGCCCTCGTCGGTGGGCTGCGCGGCGGAGGGTGCCGCCGGAGCCGGAGTGACGGGAGCGGGCGCGGTCGGCGCGGGGGCCGGAGCAGCGGGCTGAACCGGAGCGGCCGGGGCAGCGGGTGCGGCCGGAGCCGGAGGAGCCGGAGGAGCCGGAGGTGCGGCCGGGGCAGCGGGCTGGGCCGGAGCGGCGGGCGCCGCGGCCGGAGCGGGCTGTGCCGGAGCCGGAGCGGCGGCCGGAGCCGCGCCCGGGGCGCCGATGACGGCGAGCTTGGCGCCGACCTCGGCGGTCTCGTCCTCGGCGACGGTGATCTCCAGGAGCACACCGGAGGTGGGCGCCGGGATCTCGGTGTCGACCTTGTCCGTGGAGACCTCGAGCAGCGGTTCGTCGGCCTCGACGGACTCGCCGACCTCCTTGAGCCACCGCGTGACGGTGCCCTCGGTGACGGACTCGCCCAGCGCCGGGAGGACCACGTCGGTGCCCTCGGCGGTGCCGCCACCGGCGGCGGCCTGAGCGGTCGGGGCCGGAGCCGGAGCGGCGGCCTCGGTGGACGGGGCGGCCTGCGGGGCCGGCTCGGGAGCCGGAGGTGCGGCGACCTCCTCGACGGCCGGGGCAGGGGCGGCAGCGGGGGCGCCGGTGCCGTCGTCGATGACGGCCAGCTCGGCGCCGACCTCCACCGTCTCGTCCTCGGCGACCTTGATGGACGCCAGTACGCCGGCGGCGGGCGAGGGGATCTCGGTGTCGACCTTGTCGGTCGACACCTCCAGCAGCGGCTCGTCGGCCTCGACGCGCTCGCCCTCGGCCTTCAGCCAGCGGGTGACAGTGCCCTCGGTGACGCTCTCGCCGAGCGCCGGAAGGGTTACGGAAACCGCCATGGTTTCTGTTGCTCCTTACGAATTTGCGGAAGTCTGTGTCGTCGCGCCCGAGGGCTGTCAGTCGTGCGAGTGCAGCGGTTTGCCGGCCAGGGCCAGGTGGGCCTCGCCGAGCGCCTCGTTCTGCGTCGGGTGAGCGTGGATGAGCTGCGCGACCTCGGCGGGCAGCGCCTCCCAGTTGTAGACCAGCTGGGCCTCGCCGACCTGCTCGCCCATGCGGTCGCCGACCATGTGGACGCCGACGACGGCACCGTCCTTGACCTGGACGAGCTTGATCTCGCCCGCGGTCTTGAGGATCTTGCTCTTGCCGTTGCCCGCGAGGTTGTACTTGAGAGCGACGACCTTGTCCGCGCCGTAGACCTCCTTGGCCTTGGCCTCGGTGATACCGACGGAGGCGACCTCCGGGTGGCAGTACGTCACCCGCGGCACACCGTCGTAGTCGATCGGCACGGTCTTCAGACCGGCGAGACGCTCCGCGACCAGGATGCCCTCGGCGAAGCCGACGTGGGCGAGCTGGAGCGTGGGGACCAGGTCACCGACGGCCGAGATGGTCGGGACGTTCGTGCGCATGTACTCGTCGACCAGGACATAGCCGCGGTCCATCGCGACGCCCTGCTCCTCGTAGCCCAGGCCCTGCGAGACCGGGCCGCGGCCGATGGCGACAAGCAGCACCTCCGCCTCGAAGGTCTTGCCGTCGGCGAGGGTCACACGGACGCCGTCCTGCGTGTACTCGGCCTTCTCGAAGAAGGTGCCGAGGTTGAACTTGATGCCGCGCTTGCGGAAGGCGCGCTCAAGAAGCTTGGAGCTGTTCTCGTCCTCGACCGGCACGAGGTGCTTCAGGCCCTCGATGACCGTGACGTCCGTACCGAAGGACTTCCAGGCCGAGGCGAACTCGACGCCGATGACGCCGCCGCCGAGGACGACCGCGGACTGCGGTACGCGGTCCAGTGTCAGCGCGTGGTCCGAGGAGATGATGCGGTTGCCGTCGATCTCCAGGCCCGGCAGCGACTTCGGCACGGAGCCGGTCGCGAGGAGCACGTGGCGGCCCTGAACGCGCCGGCCGTTCACGTCGACGGAGGTGGGGGAGGACAGCCGGCCCTCGCCCTCGATGTACGTCACCTTGCGCGAGGCGACGAGACCCTGCAGGCCCTTGTAGAGGCCGCTGATCACGTCGTCCTTGTACTTGTGGACGGCCGCGATGTCGATGCCCTCGAAGGTGGCCTTCACGCCGAACTGGTCGGCCTCGCGCGCCTGGTCGGCGATCTCGCCGGCGTGCAGCAGGGCCTTCGTGGGGATGCAGCCGTTGTGCAGGCAGGTGCCGCCGAGCTTGTTCTTCTCGATCAGGGCGACGTCAAGGCCCAGCTGCGCTCCGCGCAGGGCCGCGGCATAGCCGCCGCTACCGCCGCCGAGGATCACTAGGTCGAAAACGGTGCTGGCGTCGTTCGCCACGTCACGTCCTCCATGCATGTGCGCCGTACGCCGGTCTCCCGACCGGGCGGCGGCTGGTGTCCGGCCGCTCTTTCTTCGGCCCTGTGGTGGGGCCCTGTCCTGCCGAGACCCCATCTTTGCACTTGTCCGCCGGAACGTGGACGCCGGGCCGGTGTGTGAGACGTCCCACGCTCACTTGTGAGGGGGCGGTCAGGGCAGCGACCCGTAGGGGGCGCGGGCGCGCCCAGCCGCATACGACCCGCAGTCGCGTACGACGGAACGGACCGAGCTACTGGGCGCTCAGCAACGCAACCTCAGCCGAGATCCCCAGAAGCCGTCAGCTCGGCAACCCTCACCAACGTGCGCACAGCCGACCCCGTGCCCCCCTTCGGGGTGTAGCCAAAGGGACCGGACTCGTTGAAGGCCGGGCCCGCGATGTCGAGGTGGGCCCAGGTGATGCCCTCCCCGACGAACTCCTTCAGGAACAGCCCGGCGACCAGGCCCCCGCCCATCCGCTCACCCATGTTGGCAATATCAGCGGTAGGGGAGTCCATCCCCTTCTTCAGATGGTCCGGCAGAGGCATCGGCCACGAAGCCTCACCGGTCTCCTCCGCGGCCTCCACCACCGCGGAGCGGAACGCGTCATCGTTGGCCATGACACCGAACGTACGGCTGCCCAGCGCCAGCACCATCGCCCCGGTCAGCGTCGCCACATCGATGATCGCGTCCGGCTTGTCCTCGGACGCCTTCCACAACGCGTCGGCGAGCACGAGCCGCCCCTCGGCGTCGGTGTTCAGCACCTCGACCGTCTTGCCGCTGTACATCCGCAGCACATCACCGGGCCGGGTGGCCGACCCCGACGGCATGTTCTCGGCCAGCGCCAGCCACCCGGTGACGTTCACCTCAAGGCCAAGCCGCGCGGCGGCGACGACCGCCGCGAACACGGCAGCGGCGCCACTCATGTCGCACTTCATCGTCTCGTTGTGGCCCGCGGGCTTCAGCGAGATGCCGCCCGAGTCGTACGTGATGCCCTTGCCGACGAAGGCCAGGTGCTTCTTCGCCTTGGACGAGGTGTACGAGAGCTTCACCAGGCGGGGCGCGGCCGCGGACCCGGCACCGACGCCGAGGATGCCGCCGTACCCGCCCTTCTCCAGGGCCTTCTCGTCGAGCACCTGCACCTTGATGCCGTGCTCCTTGGCCGCGGCCTGCGCGACGGCCGCGAAGGCCTCCGGGTTCAGGTCGTTCGGCGGGGTGTTGACGAGGTCGCGGGCGCGGTTGAGCTCCTCGCAGACGGCGGTGGCGCGCTCGACGGCCGCCTTGTACGCCTTGTCGCGGGGCTTCCCGCCGAGCAGCGCGATCTCGGCGAGCGGGGCCTTGCCGTTCTTCGCGCCCTTCTTGGCGTCCTTGGAGTCCTTGCCGTTCTCCTTGTAGACGTCGAAGGCGTACGCCCCGAGCAGCGCGCCCTCGCCGATGGCGCCCGCGTCGGCGGCGTCCGTGACCGGCAGGGCGAACGCGGCCTTCTTCGAGCCGGCCAGCGCGCGGGCGGCGGCACCGGCGGCGCGGCGCAGCGTCTCGGTGCCGAACGAGGCCTCCTTGTCCGGCTGCGCACCGAGACCGACCGCCAGCACGACCGGCGTCTTGAAGCCGGACGGTGCCGGCAGCTTCGTCACCTCGCCCTCGCCACCGGAGGCGCCGAGGGTCTCCAGAACGCCGGCGAGCCCGCCGTCGTACGCCTTGTCCACGGCCTCCGCGCCCGGTGCGACGACCAGGTCCCCGGACTTGGCGGAGCCGCCCTTGTCGGAGCCGCCCTTGGCGACACCGACGACGATCGCGTCGGCTCGCAGGCCGGGCGCTGCGGCGGTGCTGAGAGTGAGAGCAGTCACGGTGGTGAAATCTCGCTTCCATTGAGTTGCTGTGGCCGAGAGGGGTGGCTCGGCCGGGCCCGACGAGGGAGCCTATGAGACGGCGGATCGGCAGGCTGGACCGGACCGGGGGAGTACCGGACATGAGCCTACGCTCGGTGGCGGGTTTCGCTCATTCCAGCGACCGTTCATCCCGTCGTGGCGGCGTGGCCACTTCTCAGCCCTCACATTGAGTGACCTGAGTCACAGTCGTCGCATTTGCGGTGAGTGATCCTCTCTCCGCTTTGCATGATTTCTACGGATCCTCCTTCAGCTGACCACATGAGGATCCGTCAGGGGAGGAAGCCACCGTGGCGCAGAGCGCGCGCAGTTGGAGAACCGTGGCCGTTTGCTTGGCGGCGGCGGGCATGCTGGCGCTGGGCCTCGGAGCCCCCGGAGCGTCCGCGGCGGAGGAGCCGCGTATTGATCTCAGGGTGCTGGTCGTCGACAACGGCGACAGCCCCGTCGGAGCCATCACCGAGGAGCTGAAGAGCACCGGCATCCCGTACACCACCGTCGATCTCGACGACCCGGACCGCCCGACGATCGACGAGGCGTTCCTCAGCGACACGGTGGAGAGTGGTGTCCCGCGCGCCAAGTTCCAAGGCGTCGTCCTGCCCAACGAGGCGCCGTTCGGGGCGGGTTCGGCCGAGCAGGCCGCCCTGGAGTCGTACGAGAGGACCTTCGGCATCCCGCAGGTCGACGCCTACACCTGGGCGCACCCCGGCGTCGGCCTCGACTACACCGACCAGGGCGGCTGGGCCGGCACGCTCGACGGCCGGGAGGCCTCGGTCACCGAGGCCGGGCAGGCGGGGTATTTCGGCTACCTCGACGGGCCGCTGAGGTTCGAGGACAACTCCGGCTCCGTTCAGGAGAGTTACGGCTACGTGGCCCGGCCGCGCGAGGGCTTCACCAGCTACGTCGACATCGCCGTGCCCGGTGGCACCGGCCGCGGCAGCCTGGTCGGCGAGTACGCCCACGACGGCCGCCGCGAACTCGTCGTGACCTTCGCGTACAACGACGACCAGCAGCAGTTCCGGGTCCTGGCCCGGGGCATCGTCGAATGGCTGACTCAGGGCGTACACCTCGGGCAGAGCAGGAACTACTTTTCCGTCCATGTCGACGACGTCTTCGCCCCCGACAGCCGCTGGGACACTGAACGCAACTGCACACCCGGCGACTTCGACTGCGTCGGCGGTGACGGCGAGGGGACCACGCCGATCCGGATGACCGCGGACGACGCGGTGTACGCCGCGCAGTGGCAGGAGAGCAGCGACTTCACCCTCGACATGGTCTACAACGCGGGCGCCGGCGAGGAGTGGAAGGCGGAGAACGGCGGCACGGACGCGCTGACCGACCGACTCCTCGCCGACAAGGACGAGTACCGCTGGATCAACCACACGTACACGCACCCCTTCCTGGGCTGCGTCCAGGACACCAGCACCGTGCCGTGGAGCTGTGCCAAGAACCCCGACGGCACGACCCAGTACATGAGCCGCGCCGAGATCTCGGCGCAGATCAGCGACAACCAGCAGTGGGCGGAACGCCACGGACTCCCGGTCGACTCCACCGAGTTGGTGACCGGGGAGCACTCGGGTCTGAAGACGCTGCCACAGCAGCCGGACGACAACCCGAACCTCGCGGGAGCCCTCGCCGACACCGGCATCGAGTGGATCGCCTCCGACAACTCCCGTGAACCGGAGCAGCGTTCGGTGGGCGCCGCGCTGACCGTGCCGCGTCATCCGATGAACGTGTACTACAACGTCGGTACGGCCGCCGAGATGACCGACGAGTACAACTGGGTCTACACCTCCGCGGCCGACGGCGGCAGTGGCGTCTGCGAGAACAACCCCACGTCCACCTGCCTGGAGGACCCGCTCGACCCGGCCACCGGATTCGAGTCGTACATCGTCCCGCAGGAGGCCCGTATCGCCCTCGGGCACGCCGTGCACAACGACCCGCGCCCGCACTACGTCCACCAGTCCAACCTGGCCGAGGACCGGCTGCTCTACCCGGTCCTGGACAAGGTGCTCGCCGACTATCGCGCGCTGTTCGCGGACAACACCCCGCTGGAGAACCCGCGGCAGAGTGCGATCGGCACGGAGTTCCAGCGCCGCGCCGACTGGCAGCAGGCCGTCGCGGACGGTGACGTCACGGCGTACCGGGTCGGCGACACGGTCACCGTCACCGCCCCGTCCGGGACCGAGATCCCGGTGACCGCGCCCCAGGGCACGCTCAAGCAACTCCCGGGCGGTACGGCTGAGTTCGGCACTCCGTACGCGGGTGAGCGCTCGGCCTGGACCACGCCGGAGAGCTCGCAGAACGCCCTCACGCTGACCGTACGAGCGTTCGCCTGACGAGAGAGCAGCGCAGCGCACAACAGACGCCCGTCCACCGAGCCGTAGACATGTTCCAGGGGGACCCCCACGATGACCACCGGCACCACCGGCCGTCATGTCACCATGCTCACGGAGGGCACGTATCCGCTGGTCCACGGCGGGGTCAGCACCTGGTGCGACCAGCTCGTGAAGGGCATGCCCGAAGTCGAGTTCAACCTCATATCGCTCGCCGGCAGCGGTCGCGAACCCGTGACCTGGGAGCTGCCGTCCAACGTCTACCAGCACACCTCCGTACCGCTGTGGGGCAGGCGACCCGGCTCCCGGCGCCCACCCCGCGGGAGCGCCCGCCGCCGCTTCCTCGACACCTACGAACGGTTCCTGCTGTCCTTCCTCGATCCCGAGGCGCACTGCGACTTCGGCGAGGCGCTCTACGAACTGGCCCAACTCGCCCGCGAGGGACGGCTGTCGGCGGCCCTGCGCACTGAGGCCGCGCTGCGCTCGCTGATGTGGATCTGGACCCTGCCGCATCTGCCGACCGCCGCCGCCCGGCCCACCGTGCACGACGCGCTGACCGCGACCGACCTGCTGGAGCACGCACTGCGCCCGCTCGGCGTACGGCTCCCCGAGGGCTCCGTCTCGCACTGCACCGGCAGCGGCCTCGCCACCCTCCCGGCCCTGGCCGCAAGGGAGTTGGACGGCATACCCCTTCTGCTCACCGAGCACGGCATCTACCTGCGCGAGCGCTATCTCGGCTACCGCAGCGAGGAACAGCGCTGGCCCGTCAAGGCTCTGATGCTCGGCTTCTACCGCGAGCTCAACACTCTCGGCTACAAGTCAGCCGAGCTGATCACCCCGTGCAACCAGTACAACCGCCGCTGGGAGGAACGCGGCGGCGCCGACCCCGACAAGATCCGTACCGTCTACAACGGCGTGGACCCGGGCGCCTTCCCGCATGCCGGACCCGAGCCCGAGGTGCCTACGCTCACCTGGTGCGGCCGTATCGACCCCATCAAGGACCTGGAGACACTGATCCGCGCGTACGCCATGGTGCGCGCCGAACTCCCCGAGACCAGGCTGCGGTTGTTCGGTCCCGTGCCGGCCGGGGGAGAGGCGTACAAGACCCGGCTGGAGAAGCTCGCCGCCGAGCTCGGTGTGACGGACGGGCTCAGCTTCGAGGGGCGGATCAGTGAGGTGTGGCGGGCGTACGCGGCCGGGCATGTGGTGATGCTGTCGTCGATCTCGGAGGGCTTCCCCTTCTCGATCATCGAGGCCATGTCGTGCGGGCGGACCACGGTCTCCACCGACGTCGGCGGGGTGAAGGAGGCGGTCGGCGACACCGGGCTCGTAGTGCCGCCGCGTGAACCCGAGAAGATGGCCGCGGCCGCGCTCACGCTGCTCAAGGACGACGACTGGCGCCTGGCACTGGGCCGGCTGTCGCGCCAGCGCGTCATCGACCGGTTCACCCTCCGCCGCTCCGTGGACGCCTTCCGCACCATCTACCAGGAGCTCGCGGGCCTGCCCGAGGTGTACGAGCCCACCGTCGAGACCGTCGTCGACTGGACCGTCGAGCTGCGCGACCCCTGGTACCAGGCTGTCGCCACGGCAGGGACGGACTGGTGAGCGGATCGATCTCGATGCCGCCCGGCGCACCCCCCGACACCCTGCCCGCCGTACCGCGCCGAGGCCGGCCCAGCTGGGCGGGACCCGACCCGGTGGACGAACTCGCCACGCGCCTCGACGACTTCATCGCCGCCGCCGTCCACCCCGACGAGATCGCCGCGCTCCTGGAGTCCGACGGCATGTCGGACGACCAGATCCGCGAGAAGTACGGCTGCAAGAACTCCTTCTCGCTCGCCGAGGAACTGTACGCACGCGTCGAACGCCGCCACCCCGAACCGGCGGGCCCGGCCCACGACCCGTGGCGCATAGGCCTGCTGGGCTGCCTGCTCCGAGGCGTCGTCTTCGCACTGCCCGGACTCGGCTACGTCCTCGGGGCGCCCCTCCTAGCCGGCCCCGAGGGCGGCCTCGGACTCCCCGCCGGTACGGCTCCGCTGCTGGCCGGCGCCCTGTGCGGCTGGGCCTGGAACCAGGGCTTGGCCCACCGGGCGTACTCCTGGCTGGGATTGGGCGACCGCACCGCCTCCCGCCGCTCGCTCCTCCTGGGCGCTCCGGCGGGCGCTCTGCTCGGCTCCCTGGTCGCGCTGGCCGTCGCCGCGGACCACCTCGGCGCGGTCGCCTTCGCGGCCGGGCAGTCCTGTTACCTCGGAGCGGCCACCGTCCTGCTGGTGATGGGCCGCGAACGGGCCCTGCTGGCCGCCCTGCTGCCCATGACGGCCGGCGCACTGGTCGCACTGGCCCGCCCGGTGCCGGACGCCGCGAGACTGGCCCTCCTGCTGGGCTCCCTGGCCGCGGTGTCGGTGCTCGCGGTGCGTGAAGTCGCCCCGGCGGTACGGGAGTCGGGGGACGGGAAGCGGATCAGCCGGCGGGCAGGGCTCGCGGCATTGCTGCCTTTCCTGCCTTTCCGAGGCGGCACCCCGGACAGAAAGGGCAACAGAAAGGGCACACGTGCCGCGCCCTGGCTCGGCGCCTCCCTGCCGTACGCCTTCTTCGGGGTGGGCAGCGGCGTCCTCGTCGTGTACGTGGCGCTCGGCGACGTCCTGGCCGAGGGCGCCGGTTCGGACGCCGCGATCGCCGCACCGGCCGCCGTGGCGCTGACGCTGAGCATGGGGCCCGCGGAGTGGCTGCTGTACCGGTTCCGCAGCGGAAGCCTCGCCGGGCTGCGCTCCAGCCGTACGTCCCGCGCGTTCTGGCGGACCACCGCGGTCACCCTCGTGAAGTGCCTCAGCGCCTATCTCGCGGCGCTGTTCCTGCTCAGCCTCGCCACCGCCGCGCTGTGGCCCGACGCGCCCGGCCTGGGCGGCGTACGCCTCACCGCCCTGCTGCTCCTGGGCGTGGTCCTGTGGACGGGCCTGCTGCTCCAGTCCTTCGGCGCGGTCCTGAGCGCCGCCGTGGTCTGCTGCGCCGCCGGGCTCGCGCAGAGTGTGGCGCTGCTGGTGGACGGTGCGGACCCGCACCTGATCGGCCTCGTCGTGTACGCCACGGCGGCCGGCGTACTGGCGGCCCTGGTGTGCTGGCTGCTGGGCAGAGCGACGGCCCACCGGTGAGCCGTCTGCTGGTCCCGTACTACGAGCACCCGTCCGTCCGCCCCGCCGAATGGGAGGCGATCGTCGCCGCCGCGCCCCGCCTCTACGGGGTTGTGCTCAACCCGGCCAGCGGCCCCGGGGAGGTGCCCGATCCGGCGTTCGCGGAGATCGCACAGCGGCTGCGAGCGGCCGACGTCCGGGTCTTCGGGTACGTCGACACCGCTTACGGCCGCCGCCCGCGCGCCGAGGTCGTCGCCGACCTGACCCGACACCGCACCTGGTACGACACGAACGGCGCGTTCCTCGACCAAGTAGCCACTGGGCTGGGCGAGTTCGGCTACTACCAGCGGCTCGCCACGGCCGCCTGGGGCGCGGGTTGCGACACCCTGGCGTTCAACCACGGGGCGCCACCGCATGCCGCGTACGGCAGGGTCGCGGACGTCCTGGTCACCTTCGAGGGTCCGTGGGAGACGTACCGGAGTCTGCGCCCGGATCCTTGGCCGGGCGGTACGGGCACCCGCCTGTGCCACCTCGTGTACGGGGCGCCGGCGGGTGCCCGCGTCGGCGAGTTGGCGCATGCGCGCGGGGCGACGGTGCACTGCGCGGTGCCGGGGGCGGGCGCACATCCGTGGGGGACGCTGCCGCATGCGCTGGGGCTGGGGTGAGGGGTGATTCGCCCCCGCCGCCCCTACCCGTCCCGTACCAAGGGGCTCCGCCCCTGGTGGGGTCTGGGGCGGAGCCCCAGGGATGGGAATGGGTCGGGGCGGCGGGGGCGAGAAACCCCCTCAGCCCAGCACCAGAACGACCAGCGCGGTCGTCGCCGCCGTCTCCGCCAGCGCGCCGAACACGTCACCCGTGACGCCGCCGAGGCGGCGGACACAGTGGCGGAGCAGAAGTTCGGCCGCCGCGCAGGCGACGAGTACGGCGAGCGCGCCGCGTACGACGCCGTACATCCCGTCGTACGCCCCCAGGAGCGCACCGATGGCCGTGACGACGGCCCCCACGAGCAGCGCCCCCCGCAGGGGAACCGTGCCCGCGACGGCAGCACCCAGCCCCTCGGGCCGAGCCGCAGGCGTCGCCACACGGGCGCCGAGGGTGAGCGCAAGCCGCGCGACGGTCGCCGAGACGACGGCCGCGAACATCCCGCCGGTCCAGGAGGCCCCGTACGCCTGGGAGAGCGCCGCCACCTGCGCCAGCAGCACGAAGAGCAGGGCGATGACGCCGAACGGCCCGATGTCCGATTGCGTCATGATGCGCAACGCGTCCGCGGCGGGCTTGCCGCTGCCCAGCCCGTCCGCCGTGTCGGCGAGCCCGTCGAGGTGGAGACCACGGGTGAGGACGGCGGGTACCGCGGCCGTGGCCACGGCCGCGAGCAGCGGACCGGCGCCCAGCAGCAGGAACAGCCCGCCGGTCACGGCCGCGCACAGGCCGACGGCCAGCCCCGCGACGGGTGCGCAGAGCATGCCCGCGCGGGCGGCCTCACGGTCCCAGCGCGACACGGCGACGGGGAACACGGTGAGCGTGCCGAAGGCGAACCGGAGGCCGTCCGGCCATGGGGTCCCGGACGTCTGGGCCGTCTCGGGTGTCTCGGACGGCTCGGGCGCGGGCTGGTTCTCCGGCTCGTTCTCGGAGTCGTACGCGGGTTCGTTCTCCGGCTTGGACACGGGCCGCAGAGTACGGCACAGCGGGCAGCGGGCCGGATCCGGTCGCAGGATGGGGTCATGGGTGACTGGTGGTACCGGAACATCTACGAGCCGGGGAAGCTGCCCCTGCTGCTGGCGCTCGCCTCGTTCGTGCTCACCTTCGTGATCACGCGCGTCATCACCCGGCTCATCCGCGCGGGCAAGGGCCCGTTCCGCAACGTCAAGACCGGCGGCGTACACGTCCACCACGTCGTCCCCGGCGTCATCCTGACGGTCGTCGGCGGCTTCGGCTCGGTGGCGGGCGGGGGGTATGGCTTCGGCTCGGGGATGTGCGCGGTCCTCTTCGGGATGGGCGTGGGCCTGATGCTCGACGAGTTCGCGCTGATCCTGCATCTCGACGACGTCTACTGGAGCGAGCAGGGCCGCAAGAGCGTCGAGGTCGTGGCGGTCACGGCGGCGTTGGTGGGCCTGGTCCTCCTCGGCTTCGTGCCGTTCGGCGTCAACGACCTCAGCGAGAACGAACTCCAGGACCGCGGCGCCGCCATCAGCACCGTGGCCGGAAACTTCCTCATCGCCCTCCTCGCCCTCGCCAAGGGCAAGGCCCGTCTCGCGATCTTCGGCGTGATCGTCCCGCTCATCGCCCTGATCGGCGCCGTCCGCCTGGCCCGCCCCGGCTCCGCCTGGGCCAAACGCTTCTACCGCAACCGCCCACGAGCCCGCGCCAGATCAAGCCTCCGCGCCTACCGCCACGACCGCCGCTGGTCCGGCCCCCGCCGCAAGCTGGAAGACTGGATCGGCGGCAGACCGGACCCGACTCCGAAGCCTGGAGCGGCCCCCCGCCCCTAGGGAGGCCGAAGGCCTCTTCAGGGGCGCGGGGCTGTATCGATTTGCGGCTCCGCCGCGTGGGCCCGACAAGCCACAACGAACCCGCAGCTTCGAAACTGCCCAACCCAGCGGAGCGGCGCGCTCAGACCCCGTCAGGGCCCTGCGCCTCCAAGGGCTCGGGATCCTCCGGATCCTCCGACCCCTTCGACTCCTCCGGCTCGGACTCCTCCGGAAGCTCCGCGGCCAGCGCAGCCGCCGCCTGGACCAGCGGCAGAGCAAGCAGCGCCCCGGCGCCCTCGCCCACCGTGACCCCATGGTCGAGCAGCGGCTCAAGGGCCATGCGATCAAGGGCCTTCGCCTGCGCCGGCTCCCCGCTGTTCTGCCCCGCGAGCCACCAGTCGGGAGCACGGAAAGCAACCCGCTGCCCCACCAGCGCACACGCGGCCGAGACAACGCCGTCAAGGATCACCGGCGTCTTGCGCACCGCACTCTGCAACAGAAAACCGGTCATCGCGGCCAGGTCGGCACCGCCCACCGTCGCGAGCAACTGCAACTGATCCCCGAGCACGGGCCGCGCCCGCCGCAGCGCGTCCCGGACGGCCGCACACTTACGCATCCAGGCCAGATCGTCGATCGCCCGCCCACCGCGTCCGGTGACCACAGAGGCATCGGTCCCGCACAGCGCGGCGATCAGTACGGCCGCGGCCGTAGTCCCGCCCACGCTCACATCCCCGAGGACGACCAGATCGGTCCCGGAGTCCGCCTCCGCGTCCGCGAGAGCGACCCCCGCACGGAACGCCGCCTCCGCCTCCTCGATGGTCAGCGCGTCCTCCACGTCGATCTGCCCTGAGCCACGCCGCACCCGATGCCGTACGACCTCGTCGGGCAGCGTCTCCGGCTCGCAGTCGAGCGCCATGTCGACCACCCGTACGGGCACGCCCAGCCGCCGGGCCAGCACCGCCCCGGGACTCGCGCCGTCGAGCACGGCCCTGACCAACTGGTCCGCACTGCCGGGCGCCCGTGCGGAGACACCGAGTTCGGCCACCCCGTGGTCACCCGCGAACAACAGCACACGCGGACGCTCGATCGCCCGCACCGGCACGGCCGACTGCGCGGCCGCCAGCCACTCACCCAGTTCGTCGAGTCGCCCGAGGGACCCGGGCGGCACGATCTGCCGCTCCCGGCGCGCCTCGGCGTCACGGCGCACCCCGCCGTCGGGACGCTCGATCAGATCGGAGAAGTCGTCGAGATTAAGCGAGCTCATTCGCCGAACAGTACCGGCAGCGTCCGCAGCCGACCTTGGACGGTCCGCCCGTACGACACGGCCTCCGGGCAGCACTGTCAGAGCCTCTGTCGCAGTACGTAACGCAACGGCTCCACAACGTGATTGCATCGGCGAGGGTGATCCCATACGTTCCGGTTTGCAGCGGATTGCCGTACGAGTCGTACCGGCCGTACGGGTCCCATCGCGTCGTTCTTGGCAGGAGCCGCCCATGCCCCCCACACCGCACACCACCGCCGCGCACCGCACCGCGTATCGCGCCGAACTCGCCCTGGACACCGGCGAGTTCCACGAACCACGCAGGCCCGACTGCCCCTGGTGCGGCTCACGGCGGCTGCGCACCCTGCTGCGTACACCGGACCTGCTCCAGCACAAGCCCGGCACCTTCGTCCTCGAGGAATGCCGGGACTGCGCCCACGCCTTCCAGAACCCCCGCCTCACCGCCGAGGCTCTGGCCTACTACCGCCGGGACTTCCCTCAGGACACCCTGCCGGTACGCATCCTCCGCACCCGGGCCGGACGCGGACGCCACCTCGCCGTGGCCCGCGCGATGCTCCCGTATCCCGAGCCCGAGAGCTGGCTGGACGTCGGCACCGGATTCGGCCGGTTCCCGGCCGCCGCCAGGGAGGTGCACCCGTACACGGCCTTCGACGGAACCGACCCGAGTGGACGCGTCGAGCGGGCGCGGGCGCTGGGTCGTATCGAGGAGGCATACCGCGGTCGGTTGCCCGACCTCGTGGAGCGGCTGCGGGCCCGCTACGACGTGGTGAGCATGCTCCACCACCTGGAACACAGCCCCGACCCGCGCGAGGAACTGCGCGCCGCGCTCGCCACGCTGCGGCCCGGCGGACATCTGCTGGTCGAAGTCCCGGACCCCGGCTGCTGGTTCGGCACACTGCTCGGCAAGTGGTGGCTGTCGTACGGGCAGCCGCGGCATCTGCACCTCGTGCCGCTGAGCAATCTGCTCGACGAACTCGACGGGCTCGGCTGCACGGTGGTCTGTGTCGACCGGTGCGCGCCGCATGTGCCGTACGACCTCACCGGAGCGGTGGCGCTCCGCTTGGCCGGCCGTTTTGCTCCTGTGCTGGCCGCTCCGTTCGCCCTGGACCACGCCCTTGCCCCGCTGCTGCGCCGCACCCGCTTCTCCAACGCGTACCGCGTGATCGCGCGGCGCTGAGCCTCGCACCGCTCCGCGGCGTTTTCCCACCTACCCGCCCGCCCGTTTGCGGCCGCTCCGCGGCCCCTTACGCCCTCACCCCCGCAGCGGCAGCGCCTGCCCCGCCACCACCAACAACACGTGCTCGCACTCCGCCGCGAACCCCGCGTTCAACCGGCCCAGCTCATCCCGGTAACGGCGCCCGGAAGGCGTGGCCGGGACGATCCCCGACCCCACCTCGTTGGAGACGGCGACAACGGTGCGGCGGGTCTCGCGGACGGCGGACGTCAGCTCCTCGACCCGCGCCCGCAGGGCGTTCTCGCCCCCACCCGCCCACTCGTCGTCGTCCCAGGCGTCGACGGAGTCCATCGCGTCCGTCAGCCACAGCGACAGACAGTCGATGAGCAGCGGCGGCCCGTCCTCCTTCAGCAGCGGTACGAGATCGCAGGTCTCGGCGGTACGCCAGGAACCTGGACGCCGCTCACGATGGGCACTCACCCGGGCCGCCCACTCGCCGTCCCCGTCGCGGGTGCCACCGGTCGCCACGTACAGCACATCCGGGAAGGCCTCCAGACGCCGTTCCGCCTCCACGGACTTCCCGGACCGCGCCCCGCCGAGGACCAGCGTCCGGCGCGGTACGTCGGGGACGTCCTCGTACACCCCCACGGTCAGCGTCGTCCCGTCAGGCACCGCCCGCGCCCCCGCCGCCGCGAGCCGCCGCCGCAGTTCGGGGCCCGGCGGCACATCGTGGTCGACATGCACCGCGATCACGTCGGTCGCGGGCCCGGCGGCCCCGGCCGCGCGCAACCGGGCCAGCGCGTCCGGCCGCCCGAGCACATCGGCGACCACCATGTCGTACGACTCGTCCGCCGCACCGTCCCCCACAGCGAGCCCCGAGGGTGCCGCGCCCGGCGGCAGATACAGCAGCCGCTGCCCGTCGGGCCCGGTCACCGCGTACCCCGTCCCGGGTGCGTCCAGCGCCACCGCCCGCACCCGGTGCCCGGTGAGCAGCGCAAGCTCCCGCCCGTCCGGTACGCGCCCGGGCTGCGGCAGTCCCGCGGGCACTTCGACCGCCGGCCCGTCGTGCGGGTGCGACAACAGCACCTGCCGTACACCGGCCAGCGACCGCCCCACCCGGGCGGCCGCGAACGCCGCCCCGGGAGTCAGGTCGAGCAACAACGTGCCGTCGACGAGAACGGCGGTGGCGGCCCGCGCATCCCGCCCGAGCGCGGCCGCGCAGGCCGCACACGGGCAACCGGGGCGGGGCAGACCATCGGGAGCACCGGTCCCGAGCAGAGTGATGTCCACGGGGTTGATTTTTCCGCCTCGGCCACCGCATGCGCGACAGGGGTCCCCTGAGAGTCCCCTTAGAGGCGCACCCTTTGGAGGCGCGAACCCCGAACCTGCGGCGGAACGCCTAGTCTGGGCCGTAACCCGATCTTGCTCGGTACTTGTTCGGTACTGGTTCGGTACTTGGGAGGCGACATGGCGGCATGGACGTGGCGGTTCGAGAAGGCCGACGGGGCGGAGGTCCAGCCCGCGGTACAGCCCGAGGAGTTCACCACGCAGGGCGACGCCGAGTCCTGGCTCGGTGAGCACTGGAAGGCGCTGGCCGACGGGGGAGCGGACCAGGTCCGGCTGTTCGAGGACGCCACGGAGATCTACGGCCCGATGAGCCTGCACGCGGAGGCTTCTTCGTAGCTCCGTAGACGTACCGCAATCAGCAAAGTGGCCGCGACCGTACGAACGGTCGCGGCCACCAGCGCTTCAAGGTGCCCCAGGCGCCTCAGCCCCGCACCCCGCACAAGTGCAGCAACGCCGCCACCCCCCGATACGGATCCGTCCGCCCGGCCCGCTCCTCGGCGGCCAGCAGCGCCTCCACATCGTCCGGAACGGGCGCGTCGTCCGCGGCCAGATCCGTGAAGACCCGCACCCCGTACCAGGCGTGCAACGGCGCCCCGATCCCGGCCAGCGTGCCGGTGAGCACGTCGAGCCGGTCCGCGCGTACGTCGAGGCCGAGCCGGTTCGTATAGGCGCTCGTCCCGAACGCGGCCAGCGCACCGGGCCAGTCACCGGCGAGGCCCGGCCGCATCGCGAGGGCGTCGCCGTTCCGCACGAGCAGCGACAGCAGTCCGCCGGGGGCCAGCATCCGGGCCAGGCCTGCGACCAGGGCGTCGGGCTCCTCGACGTACATGAGGACGCCGTGGCACAGCACCACATCGAAACTGCCCGGCAGGAAGTGGACGCCGGTCTCCCGCCCGTCCCCCTCGAACAGCCGTACCCGGCTGCGGATCCCCTCCGGCTCGGCGGCGAGCGCCTCGCGGGCCGTGGCGACCATCGTCGGGTCCTGCTCGAGTCCGGTGACCTTGTGCCCGGCCCGCGCCAGGCGGAGCGCCTGGGTGCCCTGGCCCATGCCCACGTCGAGCACCCGCAGCCGCTGTCCCACAGGGAACCGCCCGGCTATCTGCTCATCGAGCTGCCGGGTGACCAGTTCCTGCCGTACGACATCCCGTAATCCGCCCAGCTTGCTCAGCCAGGCATCCGCCGCACCGCCCGCGAAAGCCTGCGCGCTCAGGGCCGCTCTCCGCGCTTGACCTGCGGCTTCGGCAGCCGGAGGCGACGCATCTGGAGGCTGCGCATCAGCGCGTAGGCGACGGCGCCGCGCTTGGACTCGTCGGGGAGGCGCTCGTTGAGCTGCCGCTTCAGGCGGATCGCGATGCCGATCGAGTCGACCACGATCATCACGATGACGAAGAGCCACAGCAGCAGAGCGATGTTCTGCAACTGCGGGATCTGCACCATGCTCAGTACGAGGATGACCACGGCCATCGGCAGGAAGAACTCGGCGACGCAGAAACGTGAGTCGACGAAGTGGCGTGCGTACTTCCGCACGGGTCCCTTGTCGCGGGCCGGTAGATAGCGCTCGTCGCCGCTGGCCAGCGCCTCGCGCTGTTTCGCCAGCGCACGGCGGCGGTCCTCGCGCTGCTGCTTGGCCGCCTCCTTGCGGTTCGTCGGCGTACTGGCGACGCTGCGGCGCTGGGACTGGGCCTCACTGCGTTTGGGCGTGGGGCGTCCCTTGGGGGCCTGGGGGTCGCGGGGCTGCTTGGAGTCGGTCACCGGCGCCTTGTCGGCGAGGGCCTTCTCTTCCTTGGCACGGCTACGGAACACAAAACCCAAGGGTACGGGGTCACCAGGCATGGACCACAGTCCTGCGGGGAACGATCCGGCAACACCGGTCGTCTGTAGGGGCACAGGGGGGACACAGAGAGGGCGTTGCCGACGGTTCGCCCCCAGTGCGCCTGAGGTAATCCCGACCTTGTCCCGTACCTAACCCTGGGAGGCATCTACTCCCTACGCCGGAGCGGTGCCGAAAACAGTCGTCCTTGGGGATGAGCGCATCCGTCCCCGAACAGTGCGGTAATGGATGCAGAGCCCGTACCGTGGGTTCTGTTGCAGTCGCTGGAGCTGGAAGTCCGTC
The DNA here is from genome assembly GCF_011045025.1 of Streptomyces ureilyticus. GTDB lineage: Bacteria > Actinomycetota > Actinomycetes > Streptomycetales > Streptomycetaceae > Streptomyces > Streptomyces ureilyticus. The sequence continues at coordinate 10,102 of NZ_JAAKZX010000033.1, read as the reverse complement.
AGAAGGGGGCGCGCGAAGCCCATGAGCGGTGTCATGAAGCGTATGGGGATGATCTTCCGCGCGAAGGCGAACAAGGCCCTTGACCGGGCCGAGGACCCGCGCGAAACCCTCGACTACTCGTACCAGAAGCAGCTGGAGCTGCTGCAGAAGGTGCGCCGCGGAGTCGCCGACGTGGCGACCTCCCGCAAGCGCCTGGAGCTGCAGCTCAACCAGCTCCAGAGCCAGTCCTCGAAGCTGGAGGACCAGGGCCGCAAGGCCCTCGCCCTCGGCCGCGAGGACCTGGCGCGTGAGGCGCTGTCGCGCCGTGCCGCGCTCCAGCAGCAGGTCACGGACCTGGAGACGCAGCACCAGACCCTCCAGGGAGAGGAGGAGAAGCTCACGCTCGCCGCGCAGCGGCTGCAGGCCAAGGTCGACGCCTTCCGTACGAAGAAGGAGACCATCAAGGCCACGTACACCGCGGCCCAGGCACAGACCAGGATCGGCGAGGCCTTCTCCGGGATCTCCGAGGAGATGGGCGACGTCGGCCTGGCCATACAGCGCGCCGAGGACAAGACGGCGCAGCTCCAGGCCCGCGCCGGCGCCATCGACGAACTGCTCGCCTCCGGTGCCCTCGACGACTCCTCCGGGCTGGCCAAGGACGACATTCAGAGCGAGCTGGACCGGCTCTCCGGTGGCACGGACGTGGAGCTGGAACTCCAGCGGATGAAGGCGGAGCTGGCCGGCCCGTCGACGCCTCAGCAGGCGATCGAGGGCGGTACGGGCAATACTTCGGGGCAGGCGCAGTCCCAGGACCAGTCGCAGTCAGGGTCACAGGATCAGCCTCGGGACACCCCGCGCTTCGACAAGCAGTGAGTCCCACGCCGTAGCAGTCCCACGCCTTGAGGAGGGCGTCGTGATCGTACGGATCATGGGGGAGGGACAGGTGAAGCTGGACAACGCCCACTTCGCCGAACTGAACAAGCTGGACGACGAACTCCTCGCGGAGATGGAGTCCGGCGACGAAGAGGGCTTCCGGCGCACGCTGGGAGCACTCCTCGAAGCAGTACGCCGCCTGGGCACGCCCCTTCCCGACGACGCCCTGGAGCCTTCGGAACTGATCCTCCCGTCCCCGGACGCAACCCTGGAGGAAGTCAGGGAGATGCTGAGCGAGGACGGCCTGATTCCGGGCTAGCCGCTCCAGTTCCGGTGCAGGGAGCCTCCGGCTACCGTTACCACCAGTTCCGCCCCACGCAGTGGCCCCGTACGGTGAACGCGTGAGCACAATCAAGCGCACCGCAACCTGGCTGCGGACGCACCCGCTGGCAGCGGACGGCGCGCTGGCAGCAGCCGTACTGGCGATCATGATCGTCGCGTCGTTCGCAGCTCCCGAGGAGCACGGCGACGGCAAAACCTGGGGCACGCAGGCACCCGACGCGCTGGGCTTCACCCTGATGACGCTGGCCGGCGTCACCCTGGCCTTCCGCCGCCGCGGCCCCCTCCCGGTACTCGCGGTGACGGGCGCCCTCACCGTCATCGAGCTGGTCAGCGGCGACCCGCGGACTCCGGTCGCCATGTCCGCCGTGGTCGCCCTTTACACGGTGGCGTCGGCGACCGACCGGCCCACCACCTGGCGGGTCGGCCTGCTCACCATGACCGTCCTGACGGGCGTCGCGATGCTCGCCGGCTCCATGCCCTGGTACGAGCAGGAGAACCTCGGCATCTTCGCCTGGACCGGCATGGCCGCCGCCGCGGGCGACGCGGTGCGCAGCCGCCGCGCCTTCGTGCACGCCATAAGAGAGCGTGCCGAACGCGCCGAACGCACCCGTGAGGAAGAGGCCCGCCGCCGCGTCGCCGAGGAACGCCTCCGCATCGCGCGGGATCTGCACGACGTCGTCGCCCACCACATCGCGCTCGTCAACGTCCAGGCCGGAGTCGCCGCCCACGTCATGGACAAGCGCCCCGACCAGGCCAAGGAAGCCCTCGCCCACGTACGCGAGGCCAGCCGCTCCGCGCTCAACGAACTCCGCGCGACCGTCGGCCTGTTGAGGCAGTCCGGCGACCCCGAGGCACCCACCGAACCGGCCCCGGGCCTGGACCGGCTCGACGAACTCGTCGGCACCTTCCGCAACGCGGGCCTGCCCGTCGAGGTGGCCCGCACCGACCAGGGCACCGCCCTGCCCGCGGCCGTCGACCTGGCCGCGTACCGGATCATCCAGGAAGCCCTCACCAATGTGCGCAAGCACGCGGGTACGGAGGCGAAGGCCGAGGTCAGCGTCGTACGCGTGGGGCCGAACGTGGAGATCACCGTGCTGGACAACGGGCCCGGCGACGACGCCGAGGCCCGGCAGGACAAGAACGGCGGGCACGGGCTGCTCGGCATGCGCGAGCGGGTCACCGCGCTCGGCGGCAGCTGCACCGCCGGACCCCGCTACGGAGGCGGCTTCCGCGTCCATGCGATCCTGCCGGTCAAGAGCCGCACCGAGGACACGGCCGGGCGCACGACCGGAGGCACCGCCTCGGCGAACGTGCCGTCGACGACTGCGGCATCCAGGAGAACGGCACCCACGGGGGACCCCGCATGACCATCCGCGTCCTGCTCGCCGACGACCAGGCCCTGCTGCGGAGCGCGTTCCGCGTCCTGGTCGACTCCGAGCCCGACATGGAGGTCGTCGGCGAGGCCTCGGACGGCGCCGAAGCGGTGCGGCTCGCGCGCGAGGAGCGGGCCGACGTCGTCCTGATGGACATCCGTATGCCCGGCACGGACGGTCTCGCCGCCACCCGGCTGATCAGCGCCGACCCCGGCCTCACGCACGTACGCGTGGTCATGCTGACGACCTTCGAGGTCGACGAGTACGTGGTGCGGTCCCTGCGGGCCGGCGCCTCCGGCTTCCTCGGCAAGGGGGCCGAGCCGGACGAGTTGCTCAACGCCATCCGGGTCGCGGCGAGCGGCGAGGCGCTGCTGTCGCCGGTGGCCACCAAGGGGCTGATCGCCAAGTTCCTCGCGCAGGGCGACGGAGCGGACGGCGACCGGGACCCCGCCCGCGCCGAACGCCTCGCCGCGCTGACCGGCCGCGAACGCGAGGTCCTCGTCCAGGTCGCGGGCGGCCACTCGAACGACGAGATCGCCGAACGCCTCGAGGTCAGCCCGCTCACCGTGAAGACCCACGTCAACCGCGCCATGGCCAAGCTGGGCGCCCGCGACCGGGCCCAACTGGTCGTCATCGCCTACGAGTCGGGGCTGGTACGTCCAAAGGTGGAGTGAGCTCCGGCCGCCCGTACTGCGCCCGCAGTAGGGGCCGGATAAGGAACGAGACCTGGGAGCGACGGATCGGCTCTCGACGGTGGCTCAGGGTGTAGGGGTGGGCGCTCACATGCGCCCTTCTTGCCGCTCCAGCACACAGCCACCCCCAGCCACAGAAGAGAGATCCGCCACTCATGTCCTGGCTGTCCAGGTTCAGCCTCGCGCAACGGGCCCTGATCGGGCTGATGTCGATCGTCGCGTTAGCTTTCGGAGCGATCGCGATCCCGCAGCTCAAGCAGCAGTTGCTGCCCACCATCGAACTGCCCGTGGTGTCGGTGCTCGCGCCGTACCAGGGTGCGTCCCCCGACGTCGTCGAGAAGCAGGTCGTCGAGCCCATCGAGGACAACCTCGAAGGCGTCGACGGCATCTCCGGCGTCACCTCCACCGCCAGCGAGGGCAACGCCCTGATCATGGCGTCCTTCGACTACGGCAACGACACCGAGCAACTCGTCGCCGACGTCCAGCAGGCCGTCAACCGCGCCCGCGTCCAGCTCCCGGACGACGTGGACCCGCAGGTCGTCGCCGGTTCCACGGACGACATCCCGACCGTCGTCCTCGCCGTCACCTCCGACAAGGACCAGCAGGCCCTCTCGGACCAGCTCGACCGCACGGTCCTGCCCGAGCTGCGCGACATCGACGGCGTCGGCCAGGTCACGGTCGACGGCGTACGGGACCTCGAGGTCACCGTCACGCCCGACGACGCCGAGATGGCGCGCGCGGGGGTCAACCCCGCCGTCCTCGGCCAGGCTCTCCAGGCCGGCGGCGCGACCGTCCCGGCCGGCTCCTTCGACGAGAACGGCAGCAACCGAACCGTCCAGGTCGGCGGCGGCTTCACCTCCCTCAAGCAGATCCAGGACCTGATGGTCACCGGCGAGGGCGTCAAGAAGCCCGTACGCCTCGGGGACATCGCCACGGTCGAAGAGCAGCCCGCCACGGCGCAGTCCATCACCCGCACCGACGGCAAGCCCAGCCTCTCCGTGGCGCTGACGATGGACCACGACGGCAGCGCGGTCGCCATCTCCGACGCGGTCCAGGACAAGCTGCCGGACCTGCGCAAAGACCTCGGCTCCGGCTCGACGATCACCGTGGTCAGCGACCAGGGCCCGGCGGTCTCCAAGTCCATCTCGGGCCTGACCACCGAGGGCGCGCTCGGCCTGCTGTTCGCGGTCGTGATCATCCTGGTCTTCCTGGCCTCGGTCCGCTCGACCCTCGTCACCGCGGTCTCGATCCCGTTGTCGGTGGTCCTCGCGCTGATCGTCCTGTGGACCCGGGACCTCTCGCTCAACATGCTGACGCTGGGCGCCCTGACCATCGCGATCGGCCGCGTCGTCGACGACTCGATCGTGGTCCTGGAGAACATCAAGCGCCACCTCGGCTACGGCGAGGAGCGCCAGGAGGCGATCCTCAAGGCGGTACGGGAGGTCGCGGGCGCGGTCACGTCCTCCACTCTCACGACGGTCGCCGTCTTCCTCCCGATCGGCCTGACCGGCGGCATGGTCGGCGAACTGTTCGGCTCCTTCAGCCTGACCGTGACGGCGGCGCTGCTGGCCTCGCTGCTCGTCTCGCTGACGGTCGTACCGGTGCTCTCGTACTGGTTCCTGCGCGCCCCCAAGGGCACACCCGCGGACGCCGACGAGGCCCGCCGCAAGGCCGAGGAGAAGGAGGCCCGCAGCCGACTCCAGCGCAGTTACGTCCCTGTCCTGCGGTTCGCCACCCGGCGCCGCCTCACCAGCGTGGCCATCGCGATCGTCGTCCTCATCGGCACGTTCGCCATGGCGCCCCTGCTGAAGACCAACTTCTTCGACCAGGGCGAGCAGGAAGTCCTCACCGTCAAGCAGGAGTTGAAGCCCGGCACCAGCCTGGCGGCGACCGACGCGCAGGCCAAGAAGGTCGAGCAGCTGCTCGACGACGTGCAGGGCGTCGAGGACTACCAGGTCACGGTCGGCTCGTCCGGCTTCCTGGCCGCGTTCGGCGGGGGCACGGACTCCAACCAGGCCTCGTACACCGTCAAGGTCGCGGACTCGGCCTCGTACGACGATGTCCAGGACCGCATCGAGGAAGGGCTCGGCAAGCTCTCCGGGATCGGTACGACGACGATCTCGGCCGGAGACGGCTTCGGCGCCCAGGAGCTGAGCGTGGTCGTCAAGTCCGCCGACGCCGAGGTGCTGCGCGAGGCCGCGGAGGAGGTACGGGACGCGGTCGCCGGGCTCGACGACGTCACGGACGTGACGAGCGACCTCGCGCAGTCCGTGCCGCGGATCTCCGTCAAGGCCAACTCCGAGGCCGCGGCGGCCGGGTTCAACGACACGACGCTCGGCGCGGCCGTGGCCCAGGCGGTGCGCGGCACCCCCAGCGGCACGGCGATCCTGGACGACACCGAGCGCGACGTGGTCATCAAGTCGGCGAAGCCGGCCCAGACGCTGGACGAGCTGAAGAAACTCCAGCTCGGTCCCGGTGCGGTGCTCGGTGACATCGCCACGGTGGAACTGGTCGACGGCCCGGTCTCGATGACCCGGATCGACGGTCAGCGCGCGGCGACGATCACGGCGAAGCCGACGGGCGAGAACACCGGCGCGGTGAGCGCGGACCTCACGACGAAGCTCGACGCGCTGAAGCTCCCGGACGGTGCGACGGCGGAGATCGGCGGTGTCTCCCAGGACCAGGACGAGGCGTTCGCGTCCCTGGGCCTCGCGATGCTCGCGGCGATCGCGATCGTCTTCATGCTCCTGGTGGCGACCTTCCGGTCCCTGATCCAGCCGCTGATCCTGCTGGTGTCGATCCCGTTCGCGGCAACGGGCGCGATCGGTCTGCTGGTCGCCACGGGCACCCCCATGGGCGTACCGGCGATGATCGGCATGCTGATGCTCATCGGCATCGTGGTCACGAACGCGATCGTCCTGATCGACCTGATCAACCAGTACCGCAGGCAGGGTTACGGAGTGGTCGAGGCCGTACTGGAGGGCGGCCGCCACCGGCTGCGCCCCATCCTGATGACGGCATTGGCGACGATCTTCGCCCTCCTCCCCATGGCCCTGGGCGTCACGGGCGAGGGCGGCTTCATCGCCCAGCCGCTGGCCGTGGTGGTCATCGGCGGCCTGATCACGTCGACGCTGCTGACGCTGCTGCTGGTGCCGACGCTGTACGCGATGGTGGAACTCCGCAAGGAGCGGCGGGCGAAGAAGAGGGCGGCGAAGCGGGAGAAGAAGGCCGGGGCCGCGTCCGGGTCCTCCGCAGAGGCGGAGTCCGGGGAGCCGGAGCCGGCGGGCGTCTGATGGGTTGATGGCGCCGGATCGATGGTGCCCCGCACGTTCGCGTACGGGGCACCATCGTGCGTTACGCCTTCAGGGAGTTGACGAACTCGTCCCAAGCGGCGGCTGGGACGACGAGTACGGGGCCGTGGGGGTTCTTGCTGTCGCGGACGGGGACGACGCCGGGGAAGTCGTCGGTGATCTCGACGCAATTGCCCCCGTTGGCGTTGCTGTAGCTGCTCCGCCGCCAGCGTGCGGAGTTCAGCTCGGGGGTGTGTCGCATGACTTGTAGTCCTCCATCGCCTGTCGGATCAGCTCTGCCGAGGCGGCCTGTGGGAGGGCGTTGGCGCGGAGCACTTCGTAGCGCCGCCGCCATTTCTTCACCAAGTCCCGGTCCTCGTAGAGGTGACCGACCTCGATGCCCTCTTCATAGGCCACGGTGGAGCTGTTGGGAAGGGTCAGCAGGGTCAGGGCGCCACCCATCAGGTAGTGCGCACCGGCGCTGAAGGGCATCACCTGGACCTTACTGTCCGGAGTATCCACCTGCCTGAGCAGCGAGGCCAGTTGTTTGTACATGCACTCCCTGCTGCCGAAGGGCCTTCGGAGTACCGCCTCGTCGATGATCGCCCAGCGCAGCGGGGCCTGGGCCGACCGGAGCCGGTCCTTGCGGGCCATGCGGGCGTTGACGAGTTCCTCCACCTTCTCCCGGGGCAGTTCCTCCTGGAGGCTGAGCTGTGCGTCGGCGTACTCCCTGGTCTGCAACAACCCTGGGATGACCTGTGGTTCGTAGTTCTCGATGACCTCCGCCTGCGCCTCGAAGTCCATGAACCGCCGGTACTGGTCCGGATGCGCCTCACGCTTGGCCAGTTCGTACAGCCCGTGGAAGTGCCGGTCCGTGCCGAACGCGACGTCCAGCCGGTCCGGCAGATCCGGCGGTGGCATCAACTCCGCCGTTTCGACTCGCGCGAGCGTGCTCTTGCTGGAGTTCACGATCCCCGCGAGCTGTACGAGAGACAGGCTCGCGCCCTCGCGATGGCGGCGCTGCTCGGCGCCGAAGTAGTGGCGGGCGGACAGATACGGGGTCAGGGTCTGCGGCTTGAACGTCATCGGTCTCGCCTCTCGACTGTCAGCTGTTGGCCGTTGTCGTCCCGATCTCAACGCCGGGACGGGTCACTTCTGTTGAAGCAATCTGCCATAGCGCAACGATGGCGACACACACGGTAATCAATCACCGGTGGTCATGCCCGGCAAAGGGCCAGGTTCGGAGGAGCGACAGAAGATGATGCGCGAAGGAACGGGCACCCCCTTGCGGTTGCTGCCCTGGACCACGCCGGACGGCCGCCCGTGTTACCTCAGCACGGACGACGCCGACAGCCGGCTGTCCCGTATGGCGGATGAGTTGGAGACGGAGCTGCTCGGCTCAGCCGCGTACGTCCTGGACGCGGCCAAGTCACTGCTCGACGAACCGGGCGCGGGGAAACGAGAGTTGCATTTCGCCGGTGTACGACTGGCCGAGGCGCTGGGGGACGCGTTGCGGATCGCGGCGAGCAGAGGGGCGCGGCTGCCGGAGAAGTGAGTGAGGTCAGGGCGGCGGTGGACGAACCGTTGCTTGCGGAGGCGTGCGATCGCCTCGTACTGGCGGGGTTTGACCGGTTGTCCCGGCGGGACCGGTCGTGCCTCCGGGCTGATGAGGAAGTGCGCCTCGGGGATGTGGTCTACGGCACTGTGCAGGAGCGGTGGGCCTACACAGCCGGAGAGGCTGAGCATCATGCAGGCCGTCGCATGTGCCTTGGCCACGGATGCGCCGGTGGCGAGGTTGCGGTAGAAGACGCGGGCGTAGCCGCGCGCGTGGAGGTCGGCCACCTGGGCCTGCCAGCCGATGACGGTGGGGACGGCGTCGGTGAGTTCCTTGGCGAGGCGGGCTGTCCAGCAGGCGTTGAGGATGAGCAGATGGAGGCCGGTCGCCGCGGCCGTGGTGACGCAGGTGCGCAGGCCGTCTGTCGAGACCGGGGCCTCGCCGCCGTCGTCGGTCACGAACCGGGGGCCGCCGTCGGGGGTGCCCCGGCCTGCGAAGTGGAGGACGTGGGGCGTGGTGGAGGACAGGTACTGGGCGAGGTCTTCCCAGCGGGCTGCCGGGAGGGTGTCTAGGCGGATGGTGTGGCCGTAGCGGGAGTACACGATGCTCTGTTGGACGTCGCGGTGCTCCTCCAGGACGTTGGGGGCGTTCGGGAGGGTCGGGGCTGCGGCCAGGACCAGGCACACCACGTAGGGCGGGCTCACGTGCCGGCTTGGGTGAGGGCCTGGATGAGGCGGATCCAGTGGGCAGCGTGCTGTCGGCCGTGGTGGGCGCTGAGGGTGGCCAGTTCGGAGACGAGGCGGTCGCGGGTTTCCGGGTCTGCTTCGGCTACGGCGGTGGCCAGGGCGTCGGGGTCGAGTGAATCGGGCTCGTCGGCCAGGAGGAGGGCGGCTTGGGCGTGGGTGAGGGATGACTGATCGTCGTTGAAGACCGCGCTCTCGATGGCGGAGGCGTGCCAGAGGGCGTGGGCGTTGCCTTCGTTCATCGCGTGCAGGACGTACTGCTGGAGAGTGGCACGGTCTTGGACAAGGTGGAAGGCGGTGTCGATGTCTTCCGTGCGGGCGATGTGCAGGAGAGCCGTGTGTGCCTCGGTCTCGGGGGTGGAGGGATCGGCTGCTGTGAGGGTGTCCTCGGCGGATTCGTGGAGGAACAGCTCGTTGTTCTCTTGGAAGAAGCGCTTCGAGTCGTCCCAGCTCTCGCACTCCAGCCAGGCTGTGAGCTGGTCTCTCAGGATCAGTGGGTGGAAAGCGGGGGATGGGCCATCAGAGAGGATCAGTCGCCTGAGTGTCAGGTGCCGCTCGGCGACGGGAGTGACGAGGGCGTATTCCTCCAAGGCGGTTGAGGCGGCTGAGGAGCCCAGGACGTCGGAGTGGCGCGACCAGAACTCCTGGCTGTCCGCCCAGGTGGGCGTCGACATCCATTCTTCGACCAGGTCCAGCGTCTCTTCCGGGAGTGACAGCCATTCCGGGACAGGGGCGTCAGTCTCCTGCTGCCAGATCCGCTCCAGCAGTTGGCCGTTGCCGGGCGACTCCTGGGCGTACGAGCGGAGTCTCCGCCGAGCGCGCAGGCTGGTGCTGTCGGCCTGTTCGGTCAAACTGCCGCCGAGCAGATGGATCAGCTCTCTCAGGCCGACCTCGGATGCGGGACCGGGGCGTCCGAGCCGGAAGGCTTCGCGCTCGTACTCGATCCGGCGCGTGGAGGCTGGGTGCGTCTGGGCGAGGGTGGCTGCCGTGTCTGTGTAGGCCTGGACGGCTGCTGACTCGTCGCTTGTGTTCGCCAGGTGTGCGGCGAGGTTGTTGAGGGAGCCGGCGAGGCTGGGGAGGTAGGCGGCGGGGTTGGTTTGGGCGAGTTGGGTGTAGATGCGGGTGGCTTCGTGGGCGGGTTCGAGGGCGCCTTGTCGGTCCCCGGTCTCCGCCAGGCCGATGGCGAGGTTGTTGAGGGAGGCGGCGAGGTTGGGGAGGTAGGCGGCGGGGTTGGTTTGGGCGAGTTGGGTGTAGA
>NZ_JAAKZX010000339.1 GCF_011045025.1 Streptomyces ureilyticus | reverse complement strand
GTCTGGGGGCGCAGCCCCAGTGGGGTCCAGGGGCGGAGCCCCTTGGTATGGGACGGGTAAGGGCGGCGGGGGCGAACCAAGCCCGCCGCAGGCGCCGTCACGCCGGCTCGGAGCCGTCCGTCGGGGACGCGTCCGGGCGCGGGGCCGACTGTTGGAGGTCGGCGTCGAGTTCGGACAGGTCCGCGTTGAGGGCAGCCATCAACTCCTCCATCTGCTGCAGCAGCCCCTTCGGCTGCGACGGGGGAACGGCTTCCTGGGACATGACGGCCTCCTCGGCAACGCGCCGGTCGGTCCGGCTTCGACCAAGTCCAACGAAAACCACCGGGGCCAGTCACTGCCCCGCCCTCACCCCAGGCGCCGAATTGACGCCACCGTGCAGGATGGAGGCATGGATCTTCGAATCTTCACCGAACCCCAGCAAGGGGCCGGCTACGACACCCTGCTCGCCGTGGCCAAGGCCACAGAAGACCTCGGCTTCGACGCCTTCTTCCGCTCCGACCACTATCTGCGCATGGGCGACGTGGACGGCCTCCCCGGCCCCACCGACGCCTGGATCACCCTCGCCGGACTCGCCCGCGAAACCAAGCGGATACGCCTCGGCACCCTGATGACGGCCGCCACCTTCCGGCTGCCCGGCGTCCTGGCGATCCAGGTCGCGGGAGTCGACCAGATGTCCGGCGGCCGAGTCGAACTGGGCCTGGGCGCGGGCTGGTTCGAGGAGGAGCACCAGGCGTACGGCATCCCCTTCCCCAAGGAGAAGTTCGCCCGCCTGGAAGAACAGCTGGCGATCGTCACGGGCCTGTGGGCGACGGAGGTCGGACAGACCTTCAGCCACCACGGCACGTACTACGACCTGAGCGATTCGCCCGCGCTGCCCAAGCCCGCACAGGCCAAGATCCCGGTACTCATCGGCGGCCAGGGCGCGACCCGTACGCCGCGCCTCGCCGCGCAGTACGCCGACGAGTTCAACATGCCGTTCGCCTCGGTCGAGGACACCGAGCGCCAGTTCGGCCGCGTACGGGCGGCGGCGGAGCAGGCCGGGCGTAAGGGCGACGACCTGGTCTACTCCAACGCGCTCGTCGTCTGCGCCGGCAAGGACGATGCGGAGGTCGCCCGCCGCGCCGCCGCGATCGGCCGGGAGGTGGACGAACTGAAGACCAACGGCCTGGCAGGTTCCCCCGCCGAGATCGTCGACAAGATCGGCCGGTACAAGGACATCGGCGCCCAGCGCCTGTACCTCCAGATCCTCGACCTCACCGACCTGGACCACCTGGAACTGATCTCTTCGCAGGTCCAGCCCCAGGTGTCGTAAGGACCCCAGGACCCCAGCTGGACAGGAACAGGACCCCGGCCGACTGGCGGGGGTCCTCTCCCGTTTCCATGCCCCCCGGATTCCGCCCCGGCACCCCGTAATCCAGCACCCGTAATCCAGTACCGCCACGACCGCACCAGCACAGATACTCGACCTGTGTTCCTGACGATCTCCACCACCGGCACCCCAGACCGCCCCGCGACCGACCTCGGCTTCCTGCTGCACAAGCATCCCGAGAAAGCGCAGGCGTTCTCCACCTCCTACGGGACGGCCCACGTGCTGTACCCCGAGGCGAGCCCCGAGCGCTGCACGGCCGCGCTGCTGCTGGAGGTCGACGCGGTGGCGCTGGTGCGGCGCGGCAAGGGCAAGGGGCGTGGGGGCGCGCCGGACGCCGCGCTCGCGCAGTACGTCAACGACCGGCCGTACGCCGCCTCGTCGCTCCTCGCCGTGGCGCTGAGCAGCGTGTTCTCCAGCGCGATGAAGGGCACGTGTCGCGCGAGGCCCGAACTCCCGGAGCAGGCACGGCCGTTGCGTATCGAGGTCCCCGCACTACCCGCCCGAGGCGGCGCCGAGCTCGTACGCGCGCTCTTCGAACCGCTCGGCTGGACGGTGACCCCGGAGCCCGTCGCGCTGGACGCCGAGTTCCCGGAGTGGGGCGAGTCCCGGTACGTAAGCCTCGTACTCGAAGGCGAACTTCGGCTGGCCGAAGCCCTGCGGCACCTGTACGTCCTGCTCCCCGTCCTCGACGACGCCAAGCACTACTGGGTGGCGACCGACGAGGTCGACAAGCTGCTGCGGGCCGGCGAGGGCTGGCTGCCGGAGCACCCGGAGCACAAGCTGATCACCAGCCGCTATCTGTCCCGCCGTTGGTCGCTGACGCGGCAGGCCATGGAGCGCCTGGAACTCGTACGGCTGGCCGAGGCGGACGACAGCGACGTCGAGGAGATCGACAACGCCGTCGACGAGACGCAGGACACGGACGAGAAGCCGGTACCGCTCGCCGTGCGGCGGCGGGACGCGATCGTCGAGGCGCTGCGGGCCGCCGGGGCTGGGCGGGTGCTCGATCTCGGCTGCGGGCAGGGCCAGTTGGTGCAGGAGCTGCTGAAGGACATCCGGTTCACCGAGATCGTCGGTGTCGATGTGTCGATGCGCGCACTCACCATCGCCTCGCGCCGGCTCAAGCTGGAGCGGATGGGGGACCGGCGGGCCGAGCGCGTGAAGCTCATGCAGGGCTCGCTCGCGTACACCGACAACCGCCTCAAGGGGTACGACGCCGCCGTGCTCAGCGAGGTCATCGAGCACGTCGACCTGCCGCGGCTGTCCGCCCTGGAGTACGCCGTGTTCGGTTCCGCCCGCCCGAGGACCGTCCTCGTGACGACGCCGAACGTCGAGTACAACGTCCGCTGGGAGACCCTCCCGGCCGGGCACGTCCGGCACGGCGACCACCGCTTCGAGTGGACGCGCGAGGAGTTCCGCGCGTGGGCGCGGACGGTGGCCGAACGGCATGGATACGAGGTGGAGTTCGCGCCCGTCGGAGACGAGGACGCCGAAGTGGGTCCGCCGACTCAGATGGCCCTCTTCACGATCACGACATCCACGACGACAGCAGCGAAGGAGGAGAAGGCCGCATGACCAGCAATGAGACCAATGAGAACAACGAGCCCCACGGCACCAAGGGTCGTACTCTGCCCGTCACCGACCTCTCCCTCGTCGTGCTCATCGGCGCCTCCGGCTCGGGCAAGTCCACCTTCGCCCGCAGGCACTTCAAGCCGACCGAGGTGATCTCGTCCGACTTCTGCCGCCGCCTGGTCGCCGACGACGAGAACGACCAGAGCGCCAGCGGGGACGCCTTCGACGTACTCCACTACATCGCGGGCAAGCGGCTCGCGGCAGGCCGGCGCACCGTGGTCGACGCGACCAGCGTGCAGCAGGAGAGCCGCAAGCAGCTGGTCGAACTGGCCAAGAAGTACGACGTGTTGCCCATCGCCATAGTGCTCGACGCGCCGGAGGAGGTGTGCGCCGAGCGCAACGCCGCGCGCGAGGACCGGGCCGGCATGCCGCGCCGCGTCATCCAGCGGCACATCCGCGAACTGCGGCGTTCCCTGCGGCACTTGGAGCGCGAGGGCTTCCGTAAGGTGCACATCCTGCGCGGTGTGGAGGAGATCGAGAGCGCGTCGATCCGCACGGAGAAGCGGTTCAACGACCTGACCCACCTCACCGGCCCGTTCGACATCATCGGCGACATCCACGGCTGCGCCTCCGAACTGGATTCGCTGCTCGGCAAGTTGGGCTACGTGGACGGAGTCCACCCCGAGGGCCGTACGGCCGTGTTCGTCGGCGACCTCGTCGACCGCGGCCCCGACTCCCCGGGCGTGCTGCGTCGCGTGATGGCGATGGTCGCGTCGGGCGACGCGCTGTGCGTGCCCGGCAACCACGAGAACAAGTACGGGCGTCACCTCAAGGGCCGCAAGGTCCAGCACACGCACGGGCTCGCCGAGACGATCGAGCAGATGGAGGGGGAGAACGAGGAGTTCAAGAAGCAGGTACGGGAGTTCATCGACGGGCTCGTCAGCCACTACGTGCTCGACGGCGGCCGGCTCGTCGTCTGCCACGCCGGTCTGCCCGAGAAGTACCACGGCCGTACGTCGGGCCGGGTGCGCTCGCACGCGCTGTACGGCGACACCACCGGCGAGACGGACGAGTTCGGGCTGCCGGTGCGCTACCCGTGGGCGGAGGAGTACCGGGGCCGCGCGGCGGTGGTGTACGGCCACACTCCCGTCCCCACCGCGACCTGGCTCAACAACACCATCTGCCTGGACACCGGCGCCGTCTTCGGCGGCAAGCTGACCGCACTGCGCTGGCCGGAGCGCGAGCTCGTCGACGTACCGGCCGAGCGGGTCTGGTACGAGCCGACGAAGCCGCTGCGGACCGAGGCGCCCGGCGGGCAGGACGGGCGGCCGCTGGACCTCGCGGACGTGCACGGGCGCCGCGTCGTCGAGACCCGCCACGCGGGCCGGGTGTCGGTCCGCGAGGAGAACGCGGCGGCGGCACTTGAGGTCATGAGCCGTTTCGCCGTGGACCCGCGGCTGCTGCCGTACCTGCCGCCGACGATGGCCCCGACGGCGACCTCGCGTATCGAGGGCTACCTGGAGCACCCGGCCGAGGCCTTCGCCCAGTACGCGGCGGACGGTGTCGCGCGGGTCGTGTGCGAGGAGAAGCACATGGGCTCGCGGGCGGTGGCGCTGGTGTGCCGGGACGCGGAGGCGGCGCGCGAGCGCTTCGGGGTGGACGGGCCGACCGGCTCGCTCTACACCCGCACCGGGCGCCCCTTCTTCGACGACCCCGCCGTCACCGAGGAGATCCTCGGGCGGGTGCGCAGCGCCATCACCGAGGCCGGGCTGTGGGAGGAGCTGGCCACCGACTGGGTGCTGCTGGACGCGGAGTTGATGCCGTGGTCGCTCAAGGCGTCCGGGCTGCTGCGCAGTCAGTACGCCGCTGTCGGGGCCGCCTCGGGAGCCGTGTTCCCGGGTGCGGTCGCCGCGCTCGAAGGGGCGGCGGCCCGCGGTGTCGACGTACAGGACCTGCTGGTGAAGCAGCGGGAACGGGCCGCGGACGCCGCCGCGTTCACCGAGGCGTACCGGCGGTACTGCTGGACCACGTCCGGTCTGGACGGTGTGCGGCTCGCGCCCTTCCAGATCCTCGCCGTGCAGGGGCGGAGCCTGGCCGCTCTGCCGCACGACGAACAGCTCGCGCTGATCGACCGCTTCGTGTCGAGCGACGCGTCGGGGCTGCTCCAGACCACGCGACGGCTGTTCGTCGACACGGGTGACCCGGACTCGGTGCGGGCCGGTGTCGACTGGTGGCTGGAGATGACCGGGCGCGGCGGCGAGGGCATGGTCGTCAAGCCGGTCGAGGCCGTCGTGCGCAGCTCAGAAGGGCGGCTGGTGCAGCCCGGCATCAAGTGCCGGGGCCGCGAGTACCTCCGGATCATCTACGGCCCGGAGTACACGCGTCCGGAGAACCTCGACCGTCTCCGGGGCCGCTTCCTCAACCACAAGCGCTCGCTGGCGATCCGTGAGTACGCGCTGGGCCTGGAAGCCCTGGACCGCCTGGCGGAAGGCGAACCGCTGTGGCGGGTGCACGAGGCGGTGTTCGGGGTGCTGGCGCTGGAGTCGGAGCCGGTGGACCCGCGGCTGTGACCCGGGCCGTGCGCATCCGGGGCGTCCCCCGGGTGCGCACGGCACCTTGTGCCGCGCCCCGTGGATGAACATGTGTCCGGATGGTCAAAGATGGAGGCATGGGATTCCAAGTCGACTCCGAGGCCGGGCGGCTTCGCCGCGTCATCCTGCACCGGCCTGATCTTGAGCTCAAAAGGCTCACCCCCAGTAACAAGGACGCCCTGCTCTTCGACGACGTGCTGTGGGTGCGCCGGGCGCGAGCGGAGCACGACGGGTTCGCGGACGTGCTGCGTGACCGCGGGGTCACCGTCCATCTTTTCGGCGACCTGCTCACCGATGTGCTGGGGATCCCGGCCGCCCGGGAGCTGGTACTGGACCGTGTCTTCGACGAGAAGGAGTACGGGCCGCTCGCCACGGACCACATCCGGGAGGCCTTCGACGCCATGCCGGCGGGCGAGCTGGCCGAGGCCCTGGTCGGCGGCATGACCAAGCGGGAGTTCCTGGACACGCACGCGGAGCCGACGTCCGTGCGCTTCCACGTCATGGAACTCGACGACTTCCTGCTCCGCCCGCTGCCCAACCATCTCTTCACCCGGGACACCTCCGCCTGGATCTACGACGGGGTCTCCATCAACGCCATGCGCTGGCCCGCCCGCCAGCGCGAGACCGTGCACTTCGAGGCGATCTACCGGCACCACCCGCTGTTCCGGGCCGAGACCTTCAACATCTGGTCGGAGGGCCAGGCGGACTACCCGTCCACCATCGAGGGCGGCGATGTGCTCGTGATCGGCAACGGCGCCGTGCTCATCGGCATGAGCGAGCGGACGACACCGCAGGCCGTGGAGATGCTCGCGCACAAGCTGTTCGCCGCCGGGTCGGCGACCACGATCGTGGCGCTCGACATGCCCAAGAGACGGGCCCTGATGCACCTCGACACGGTGATGACGATGGTCGACGGCGACATCTTCACGCAGTACGCGGGACTCGGCATGCTCCGCTCGTACACCATCGAACCGGGCGTGGGCGACAAGGAACTCAAGGTCACCGACCATCCGCCGGAGCACATGCACCGCGCGATCGCCGCGGCCCTGGGGCTGAGTGAGATCCGCGTACTGACCGCGACGCAGGACGTGCACGCGGCCGAGCGCGAACAGTGGGACGACGGCTGCAACGTCCTCGCGGTCGAGCCGGGGGTGGTGGTCGCTTATGAGCGGAACTCGACCACCAACACCCATCTGCGCAAGCAGGGCATCGAGGTGATCGAGATTCCGGGGAGCGAGCTGGGGAGGGGGC
>NZ_JAAKZX010000338.1 GCF_011045025.1 Streptomyces ureilyticus | reverse complement strand
CGATCTCCCTGACCGCCGACAACATCAAGGACACGGTCGTCAAGGACGGCATGTACACGATCGATCAGATCTGCACGCCCAAGTACAAAGCCGCTTGTGAGAGGGCGGGACTCACCACGTAAACGCGATCTACGCGTTCACCTCAAGACCTCTAACGCTAGAGGGTCTGACCTCTAGAGATCTTTAACGGTGCGGGTTACGTGGGGTCGTGACGGCTGCCGTGCGCTGCGCTATGCCGGGAGAATGAAGTCTCCCGATGGCGGTGGATTGACGGCCAAGGAACAGGCTCGGCGTGAGCAAGTCCGGCTCGCAGCCGCTGACCTGATCGAGGCTGGGGCCAGTGACCGGGAGGTGGCCCGGCGGTTCAGGGTGACCCGGATGTCGGCGAACCGCTGGCGGCGGGCGTTGGCTTCGGGCGGTCGGCAGGCCCTTGCCTGCAAGGGACCCGGGGGCGCCGGTTGTAAGCTCGATGCGGGACACCTCCGCGTGCTGGAGACGGTGTTGGAGGCCGTCCCGGCCGCCTCCGGGTGGAGTGACCGGTGCTGGACGCTGGCCCGGATCGCCGAGATCGTGCGCCGCCGGTTCGGTATCGAGTACACCCTTGCCGGGCTGGACCTGCTGCACAGCCTCGACCAACTCACCGCGCTGGTGAAGACACGGCTGAAACGAATGCAGTACCGCCCCCGCCTCATCGAGGGTCTCATCGCTAGGACCAGGCTCGACCTCCGACTGCCGTGACCTCATCGTTAATGATCTCTAGCGGCGTACCTTGAACCTCAGGTGCAGCACCCTGTCGCCCTGGATGACCACGTGTGGGTCCTCCAGCAGACGCTGCATCGTCGATGCCGCCGAAGTAGCGTCTGCCCGAGCCGAACACCACCGGGACCACGTCCATCGCCACCTCGTCCACGAGACCGGCCGCGAGGATCTGGGCGCCCGCTTCGCCGGCGTTCACAGCGACGATCCGCTCCCCGGCGAGTTCCCGGGCCTTGTCGATCGCAGCCGCCACGCCATCGACGAAATGGTAGGACGCCTCGGGGTGCCACCCCTCGGGCTTGGGCCGATGGGACACCACGACCACGTGATCGCCCGCGGGTGGCCTGCCCTCCCAGCCGTTCACCAGGTCGAACAGGTTGCGGCCCATCACAATCGTGCCGATCGACTCCCACATCGACCGGACGTAGTCTGCCGACGCACGCGAGACCTTGATGCCGCTTCCGGCTCCGGAATGGTCGTACTGCTCGTCCCCGCCTACGACGATCGGGACGTCCCCGCTGAAGTACCACTCGTGAAGGGGCCCGACCTCGCCCTTCTCGTCGGCGATGAAGCCGTCCACCGACACCACGCTGTGCATGATCACCGTGCCCACGGGCCCTCCTCGGAGTCTCCTTGAGCCTTCGCCGCAATCCTTCCGTGCCAAGGGGATCCGGGCATGTAAGAAATCAATCGGCGGGCATCGGGCCGGTGTCCTGCGGACCTCCCCGCTCGGTGGGGAATCGACGCCGCAGGGCCAGGTACTCCGTCGGAGTGTGGCCGGTGAAGTTTTTGAATTCCCTGCTGAAGTGGGCATGGTCGAAGTAGCCCGCCCTTTGGGCGAGCTCCGACCAGTCGACCGGGCGCAGGGCGTCCACGGACACGATCAGCCGCGCAAAGCGGTAGATCCGCGCCACCCGCTTCGGGGTGACACCGACATGAGCCTTGAACACGTTGGCCAGGTGATTGCCACTCACCCCGGCGGCATCGGCCAGCGAACCGACCGGGATCGTGCCGTGCGAGGTCTCCAGACGCCGGCCTGTGTGCTGGACCAGGTCGAGACCGCGCGCCGGGGCCTCGGCAAGTCGCGACAGCAGCTCCTCTTCCAGCACCCGCAATGTCTCGGCGGCCGACGCGACGTCGCCGACCCGGTTTCGAATCCGGTCCACAGAGCGTTGCCAGACGGCATCGACCGGCACCCACCGGTTACGCAGCTCGGCCGCCGGCATGTCGACGAACGGCGACATCCCCCAGGGTTTGAAGTGCACCCCGACGAGCCGCACATGCGTGGGGTACTCGAAGAGGAAGCGCCTGGTCCACACGCCCATGAACCACCCCTCGGTGAACACCGCCGGCGGCACCGAACGGTCAGAGTCCCACAGGCGGACGGGCCCGCCCAGGTGAAGGAACAAGTGTGCCGACGGCATCGGCGGGACGTTCATCAGCCGGTGGTGCGGCACCCCGGTCAGACAGTAGATGTCGTCGATGAACCGGTCGAGCGGCGGAGCGGGCACCCGGCCGACGTATTCCATGGACCCAGTGTGGCCGCCCGAGCGTTCAATTCGCGAGGGTGGTGTCGCCGCTCCTGCCATCGATCGTCTCCCCGCCGTAGCCCAGCCGGGTCGTGACGGCTGTCGTGGGCCGCGCTATGCAGGGAGGATGAGGTATCCCGATGGCGGTGGACTGACGGCCGAGGAGCGGGCTCGGCGTGAGCAAGTCCGGCTCGTGGCTGCTGACTTGATCGAAGCTGGGGCCAGTGACCGGGAGGTGGCCCGGCGGTTCCGGGTGACCCGGATGTCGGCGAACCGCTGGCGGCGGGCGTTGGCTTCGGGCGGTCGGCAGGCCCTTGCCTCCAAGGGACCCGGCGGCGCCCGCTGCAAGCTCGATGTGGGACAACTTCGCGTGCTGGAGGCGGTGTTGGATGCTGGCCCGGGCGCCTCCGGCTGGCGTGACCAGTGCTGGACGCTGGCGAGGATCGCCGAGATCGTGCGCTGTCGGTTCGGCGTCGAGTACACCCTGGCCGGGCTGGACCTGCTGCTGCACCGCATCGGCTGGAGCGTGCAGGTCCCCTCCCGCAAGGCCACCGAGCGGGACGAGGCGAGGAGCCGCCTGGAAGGACGAGCAGTGGCCCGTCATATAAAGAGGCCACGTCCACCGCATGGACGTTCTTCGGCGGGCGTGGGCCGGTGTGTGTGCGAACCGAGGAGCCTCCGGCGTGGACGGCATGACCGTCGATGCGGTGGCGGCCTCGGGGGTGGATGCGTTCCTCCAGGACCTGGCGGAGCAACTGCGGACGTATACGTATCGTCCGTCGGTGCTGCGGCGGGTCCAGATCCCCAAACCGGGGCGGCCGGGGGAGTTGCGGCCGCTGTCGATTCCCACTGTGGCGGACCGGGTGGTGATGACGGCCGCGAAACTGGTCCTGGAACCGGTCTTCGAGGCCCAGTTCACCGAGGCGAGCTACGGATTTAGGCCCAGGCGGTCCGCGATCGACGCATGCGAAGTCGTGCGGATCTCTGCGAATCAGGGCCGGGAGTGGGTCTTCGAGGCCGATATCCGGGACTGCTTCGGGACGATCGACCACGACGCGCTGATGGCCCAGGTGGCCCGGCGCGTGGTGGACCGGCCGATGCTGAAGCTGATCCGGGCCTGGCTGCGGATGGGAGTGCTGGTGGGCGGGGTGACCTCCCCGACCGGGGCGGGAACCCCGCAGGGCTCACCGGTTTCCCCGCTGATGGCGAACATCGCCCTGAGCTGCCCCGAGTTTCGTAGAGTCCGGCGGTCTTGTTTCAGGCGGACTGCGGGGTGGCTTCCTGTTGTCGCCACCAGTCGTGTTCGTACTCGGCGGGCGGTACGTAGTCGAGTGCGGAGTGCAGGCGTTCTTCGTTGTACCACGTGACCCACTGGAAGATCGCCCGCTCGACCTGGTCGACGTCCCGCCACGGCCCCTGCATCTCGATCAGCTCGGCCTTGAACGGTGCGCCTGCCGAAAAACTCATCCGTCCTGGTGGGGGCTGGTGTACGGGTGGTGTCGAGCGCGGGCGCTCGGGCGGGTGCTCTGGGCACCTGGTGAGCGGCCGGGCAGGATGATCTGTCGTGCTGCTTCGACTTGCCTGTCTGGGTGTGGCGAACGTGTTCGTCCTGCTGCGTCTGCTGCCGATGAGCAACCAGGACAAGGACGCGGAGATCTTGGCGCTGCGGCTTCAACTCACGGTGCTGGAACGCCAACTCGGCCGGGATCGGGTGCGGTTCGCCCCGAGTGACCGGGTGTTCCTGGCCGCGCTGCTGCACCGGCTCCCGCGCGGTGTGCTGCGCAGGGTGCGGCTGCTGGTGCGCCCGGACACCGTGCTGCGCTGGCACCGCGACCTCATCGCGCGCCGCCACGCGGCCCGTTCCCGGCCCAAACGTGCGGGTCGGCCGCGCACGGTGCGCTCGATCCGCGTGCTCGTGCTGCGTCTGGCGCGGGAGAATCCCGGCTGGGGCTACCGGCGCATCCACGGCGAGCTGCTGGTCCTGGGGGTGCAGGGGGCCGCCTCCACGGTGTGGGAGATCCTGAAGGAGGCGGGGATCGACCCGGTACCCGAGCGGGGTTCCAGCACCTGGACGGACTTTCTGCGCTCCCAGGCCGATGCCCTGCCGGCGTGTGACTTCTTCGAAGCGGTCATGTGTTCGACATGCCGCTTGGGCCTGAAGATCAGCCGCGAGCGTTCGCCCTGCTTGTAGCAGGCCAGAGCGGCGATGGAGAACCGGCGCTGGGAACGTCCCCGCACCCGGATGAGGGGCGTGCGCCCGCGCCTGGCCCAGGTTCGCATCGTGGGCGGCGTCATCGAGAAGCCTGCCTCGTCTGCGAAGCAGACCCAGCCCCCGAGTGCCGCCGCGGTGTTTCCACCTGGGGCCAGGTCTCCTTCACCCAGCCGGTGACGGCTTCCTGGTCGCGTTCCACCGCGCGTCTGGCCGGGACCTGGTGGCTGAAGCCATGCCGGTGCAGCATCTGAGCGATCGCCGACAAAGTCATGCTCTTGTGGAACCGGCGCCCGATCAAGGTCTTGATCCGTGCCAGCGTGCAGGTCTGATCCGGCCAGCCGTGAGCTACCGGCCCCTTGAGCAGTTCCTGCTCCAGCACCGCGAAGAGCGCCTCACTGAGCTTGGGCCGGGAAGCCGGCCCCTTCGACGCCAGGGCCCGCTCCCCGCCGTCGGCCCAAGTCCGGCGCCACCGCTGCACGGACCGCACGCTGACACGTAACTCACGGGCGACCGCGGCATTGCCCTGCCCAGCAGCGAACAGCTCGGCCGCCTGTAACCGGATGTGCTCACGAAACGCCTGCCGCTCGGCGGTCAGCCCGCCCCCTTGCGGATACCTCATACAACCGACCTACCGCAGCAACTACCGCTCGTCAGCTACGACATCACGTCAACAAAGTCAGTAGAGCCCTGGAGTGATCCGGGGCTCTTGCGCTACCCGTGCTGACTGTGTGCTGACCTGGAGGCACCTGTGATCACCCCAGGAAACCCGTCCCGTGCTGGGCCGGTGCTGATGATCTCCTGCCTCGCTGCCCGCTGCCCGCTGCCCGCTGCCGCGCAGCGGCCCGGCCCCTGCGCCAGCTCATCGATGCCGACCCCCGTTCCAAAGAGTGACCGCGCCGCACGCGCGTGCGCAGGATCGCTGCTCGGCGCCGGGTCAGGCCCGCCGCCCGCACTGGCCCGTTCGGATCCCTGGGTTACTCGGTGGACGCCTTCAGGCCCGCCGCCGTGGCCCTGACCGTCGGGTGACGGTACAGCTCGCGCAGGCGCAGGGATGGCAGGCCGCGGGCGCGCAGGGCCGCGCCGATGCGGACGGCGGACAGGGAGTTGCCGCCCAGTTCGAAGAAGTCGTCGTCCAATTCCACGGGCGTGCCGAGGACCTCGCTCCAGATCTCGCGCAGGTTTTCGGTGAGGTCGTCGTCGGTGGCGGACTCCTGTGGCTGCGCGGCCACCGTCGATATGCGCCGCACCTCCGGCGCGGGCAGCTTCGCCGTGTCCAGCTTGCCGTTCGGGGTCAGCGGGAGCACGTCCAGGGCGGTGACTGTGGCGGGGAGCATGTACTCGGGGAGGATGGCCGCGGCCCGTTCGCGGACCGCGCTGGGGTCGCCGCCCGGAGGCAGCACCACATACGCGTCGATGCGGGCGGTGGCCGCGTCGGCCGGGTCGTCGCGGTGGACCACGACGGCGGCCGTACGGACGTCGGCGTCCTCCAGCAGGACGGAGCGGATCTCGTCGAGTTCGATGCGGAAGCCGCGGATCTTGACCTGGCTGTCGATCCGGCCGAGGTGTTCGAGCCGGCCGTCCGGGCGTAGTCGGCCCAGGTCGCCGCTGCGGTACAGCGTGCCGTCGGTGAACGGGTCCGGCACGAACCGCCGGGCCGTCAGCTCCTCCTGGCCCAGGTAGCCGAGCGCGACCCCCGCACCCCCGACGCAGATCTCGCCAGCCACGCCCGGCGGGAGCAGCCGGCCCTGCTCGTCCATCACGTACAAGTGCCAGCCGGGCAGGGCGTGGCCGACGGAGCGGGTGCCGGCCAGGGCCAGTTTGCGGGTGAGGGTCTGCTCGGTGACGTGGACCGTCGTCTCCGTGATGCCGAACATGTTCACCACCCGGCATGTCGACTCGGGGTGACGGTCGAACCAGCGGAGCATCATGCGGGCGTCGAGCGGTTCGCCGCCGAAGACGATCACGCGGACCGCCAGGTCGGCGTGATCGACGTCCAGGAGTTGGGCGAAGGCCGACGGGGTCTGGCTGAGGACCGTGACCTTCTCGGTGGCGAGCAGATCGCGGAAGCGGTCGGGTTCGCGGGAGACGAAGTACGGCACGACGACCAAGCGGCCGCCGGTGAGCAGGCAGCCCCAGATCTCCCACACTGAGAAGTCGAAGGCGCTGGAGTGGAACCAGGTCCACACGTCCTCGGCGCCGAGGACGTACTCGTCGCGGGTGGCGTCGATCAGGGCGACGACGTTGCGGTGGGGGACGAGGACCCCCTTGGGCCGGCCGGTGGAGCCGGAGGTGTAGATGACGTAGGCGGGGCTGTCCGGGGTCACTGCCGTGGGGGCG
>NZ_JAAKZX010000337.1 GCF_011045025.1 Streptomyces ureilyticus | reverse complement strand
CTTCGGGGGCGTACTAGGCGGCTAGCTGCGGCTGCGCGGACGCGGCCCGCCTCGCCGCGCTCCACCACCCCGGCGGGGCCGGGACTTCGCCTGCGGCTGGGCGGCGGGCTGCGGCACCTCGACGACCACAGGCACGCCGGACGGCTCCCTGGCGCCGGTGATCCGCGACAGCTCCGCGTCGCCGGACTTGACCCGTACCGTCCGCGGGCTGATCCCCGCGTCCGACATCAGCCGGGTCATCTCGCGCTTCTGCTCCGGCAGGACGAGCGTGACCACGCTGCCGGACTCGCCCGCGCGGGCGGTACGGCCGCCGCGGTGCAGGTAGTCCTTGTGGTCGGTCGGCGGATCGACGTTCACGACGAGGTCGAGGTCGTCGACATGGATACCGCGGGCCGCGACGTTCGTGGCGACCAGCGCGGTGACCTGACCGTTCTTGAACTGGTCGAGGGTGCGGTTGCGCTGGGGCTGCGAGCGACCGCCGTGCAGCGCGGAGGCCCGTACGCCGTTGGCCAGCAGCCGCTTGGCGAAGCGGTCGGCGCCGCGCTTGGTGTCCACGAAGAGGATCACGCGGCCGTCGCGGGCCGCGATGCGCAAGGCGACAGCCTTCTTGTCGGTCTCGTCGAGGACGTGCAGCACATGGTGCTCCATCGTCGTCACCGCGCCGGCCGAGGGGTCGACGGAGTGCACCACCGGGTCCGAGAGGAACATCCGCACGAGCTTGTCGATGTTCTTGTCCAGCGTCGCCGAGAACAGCATCCGCTGCCCGTCCGGCTCGACCTGCTTCAGCAGCGCCGTGACCTGCGGCATGAAGCCCATGTCGGCCATCTGGTCGGCCTCGTCGAGGACGGTGATCCCGACCCGGGCGAGGGTGCAGTCGCCGCGGTCTATGAGGTCCTTGAGCCGCCCGGGCGTGGCCACGAGGACCTCGGCGCCGCGCCGCAGCGAACCTGCCTGCCGGCCGATGGACATTCCGCCGACCACGGTGGTGAGCCGCAGGTTGACGGCCGTGGCGTACGGCGTGAGTGCGTCGGTGACCTGTTGCGCGAGCTCGCGCGTGGGCACCAGGACCAGGGCGAGCGGCGCCTTGGGCTCGGCGCGGCGGCCGGCGGTGCGGGCGAGCAGCGCGAGACCGAAGGCGAGGGTCTTGCCGGAACCGGTCCGGCCGCGGCCCAGAATGTCGCGCCCGGCAAGGGAGTTGGGCAGCGTCGCACCCTGAATCGGGAAAGGCTCGGTCACGCCCTGGGCCGCCAGCGTCTTCGTCAGCGCGGGCGGCATGTCCAGCGCGTCGAAGGACTCGACGGAGGGCAGCGCGGGCGTGACGGTCACCGGCAGCGTGAACTCCTGCGGCGGGGTGGCGGGCGACGACGGCTTCTTGCGTACGTTCCTGGCGCCGCCGTTCGCGGCAGCGGGGGCCCCGCCGCGAGCGCCGCGGGAACCGCGAGCACCTCGGGAATTCGCCGGCCGTTTACCGGCAGGTCGTTCAGGGCGTTCGGATCGAGTCATGCTGATGGGAAATTCCTTCCTCGGGGCCTGAGAGCTGCGGGCAAAGACCGGCTGGACGCGCGGACGGCACGAGCCGGGGCCCGCACCCGAAGGTGCGGACCCCGGCTCGCTTTGAGCGTGTCCCTGAAAATTAGGCGGGGACGATGTTCTCCGCCTGCGGGCCCTTCTGGCCCTGCGTGACGTCGAAGGTGACCTTCTGGCCCTCCTGCAGCTCACGGAAGCCCGAGGTGGCGATGTTGGAGTAGTGGGCGAACACGTCCGGGCCGCCACCCTCCTGCTCGATGAAGCCGAAGCCCTTTTCCGAGTTGAACCACTTCACGGTGCCAGTTGCCATGTGTCATTTCTCCTGATAGGTGGGCCCCATCCGGAAATGACCGGGAAAACAAAACGCGCCTGAGAGAGGATTCCTTTCAGGCGCACAAAGTTAATGGGTACCAAAAACGTTTCGTTATGAACCCTAGCACAGATCCTGGCGGAGGCACGGTCTGCCGGCGTGCCCCCGCTCACACATTCCGAAGGAGCCCCGGAGCCCCTACGCCAGCGGGCCCGTCACGGGCTCGACCGCCGCGACCAGACGACCCCCGCGTACGAAGGCGTCGGCGGCCTCCAGGTCCGGTGCGAGGAAACGGTCCGGGCCCGGCCCCTGGACGCCCGCCGCACGGACCGCGTCGATGACCGCACGGGATGCGGGGGCGGGGGTGAGGCCCTCGCGGAGTTCGATGGCGCGGGTTGCGGCGTACAGCTCGATGGCGACGATCCGAGCGAGGCTGTCGACGGCCGTACGGAGCTTGCGGGCGGCCGACCAGCCCATCGACACATGGTCCTCCTGCATCGCGGAGGACGGGATCGAGTCGGCCGAGGCCGGGACGGCGAGCCGCTTCATCTCGCCGACCAGGGCGGCCTGCGTGTACTGGGCGATCATCAGCCCGCTGTCCACACCCGCGTCGTCCGCGAGGAAGGGCGGCAGCCCGTGCGAGCGGTTCTTGTCGAGGAGGCGGTCGGTGCGGCGCTCGGCGATCGAGCCGAGGTCGGCGGCGGCGATCGCCAGGAAGTCCAGTACGTACGCGACGGGGGCGCCGTGGAAGTTGCCGTTCGACTCCACGCGGCCGTCGGGCAGGACGACGGGGTTGTCGACGGCGGAGGCGAGCTCGCGGTCGGCGACCAGGCGGGCGTGGGCCATGGTGTCGCGGCCTGCGCCGGCGACCTGGGGGGCGCAGCGCACGGAGTAGGCGTCCTGGACGCGCGGGGCGTCGCCCTGGTGGTGACCGGTGAGGCCCGAACCCTTCAGCACGGCGAGCATGTTGGCGGCGCTGGCGCCCTGGCCGGGGTGCGGGCGGATGTCGTGCAGTTCGGGGGCGAGGACCTTGTCGGTGCCGAGCAGGGCCTCGAGGGAGAGGGCCGCGGTGATGTCGGCGGACTTGTAGAGGGTGTCGAGGTCGGCCAGGGCCATGATCAGCATGCCGAGCATGCCGTCGGTGCCGTTGAGGAGGGCGAGGCCTTCCTTCTCGCGCAGCTCGACGGGTTCGATGCCGTGCTCGGCGAGGAGCGCACCTGCCGGGCGTACGACTCCGTCGGGACCCTCCGCATCCCCCTCGCCCATCAGCGTCAGGGCACAGTGGGAGAGCGGCGCGAGGTCGCCGGAGCAGCCGAGGGAGCCGTACTCGTGCACGACCGGGGTGATGCCCGCGTTCAGGATGTCGGCCATGGTCTGCGCGACGGCCGGGCGTACGCCGGTCCGTCCCGAGCAGAGGGTCTTGAGCCGCAGGAACATCAGGGCGCGTACGACTTCCCGCTCGACGCGCGGCCCCATGCCGGCGGCGTGCGAGCGCACGATGTTGCGCTGGAGCTGGGTGCGCAGCTCCTGGCTGATGTGCCGGGTCGCCAGTGCGCCGAACCCGGTGGACACCCCGTACACGGGTTCCGGCTTGGCCGCCAGCGCGTCCACGATCTCGCGGGCGGCGGCGAGCGCCGCCACGGCGTCCTCGGAAAGTTCGACGCGGGCCCCGCCGCGCGCCACGGCGAGCACGTCGGCCGCGGTGACACCGGTCGTCCCCACCACCACAGTATGCATATCCATATTCAGGAGCCTAGAGACTGAATCGCCAATTGTCACGACCGCTACCGGGCCGGGGTCCTTACAGGCCCTGCGGGAGCCTTGCGGTGCCCTGCGCGGGGCATGAGGCGCGTGGTCCGTGGCACGCGGGTCCGTATGAACCACAGCGCCCTCCGCACGAATCACAGCACTCAGTGCACCGAACCGGTCACGGCCGTCTTCACCTGGAAGGTACGCCCCGGCAGGGAAGCCGAGTTCGAGCAGTGGACCCATGGCATCACCCGCAGCGCGTCGCGGTTCCCCGGAAACCAAGGGGTCGCCTGGCTGCGCCCCGAGGACGGGTACCGCTTCCACGCGGTGGTGCACTTCGCCGACCCGGAGCGGCTGTCGCAGTGGCTGACGTCCCGGGAGCGGGCGGACTGGCACGCGCGGATCGAGGGCATCGCCACCGAGATCAGCGGCGAGCGGCAGTCGACCACGGGGATGGAGACCTGGTTCAGTCTGCCCGGCACGACGGTGCGGTCCCCGCCCCGATGGAAGATGGTGCTGACCACGTTCCTCGCGGCCTATCCGCTCGTCCTGCTGGTCCAGTGGCTGCTGGTACCCCACACGACCGACTGGCCGCTGCCGCTGCGTGCGGTGGTCTTCCCGGCGGTGCTGCTGCCCACGTTGACGTACGTACTGATGCCGCACCTCAGCCGCCTGCTGCGGCTGTGGCTCTATCCGTCGCCGTCGCCATAGGCAACCGGAGCGGGAGCCGGGCGGGGTCAGGGCGTACGGCCCCTGAACCGGCGCCGGTCCCCCGGCAGCTCGGGCGGCGGACGGTCGGCGAGCCGGACGACCGGGTCTTCGGCGCCGCCCTCGCGGCCCGCGACCACGGGCTTGGCGGAGCGGGCGGCCTTGGCCCGGTACTGGGCGGCGTCCGCGAGACGGAAGAGGCGGCGGGCCGAGTGAACGGTGCCGATGGGGTCCCCGGTGGAGGCGACACCGCACGCGACGCCCTCGCCGAGCTCCAACTCGGCGGCCCGGCGGCACAGTTCATCGGCGACACGTACAACCTCGTCGGCGGCCGGGCCCACCGCGAGCAGGCAGAACTCGTCACCGCCGAGGCGGGCGGCGAGCGTGCCGGGGAGCATCGCGCCGCACAGCGAGAGGACCGAGCCGAACCGCTCCAGGAGCCGGTCGCCCGCGGCATGGCCCCGGGTGTCGTTGACGCGCTTCAGGCCGTTGATGTCGCAGACCACGAGGCTGACGACCGCACCGTCGGCGCGATGCCGCTCGAGGGCCTCGTCGAGGCGTACGTCCACGGCGCGGCGGTTCGCGAGGCCGGTCAGCGCGTCTGTGAAGGCGAGCCGGCGGACCTCCTCCAGGCGTTCGGTCTGGGCGATGCCGGCGGCGGCGACCGAGGCGAGGACGGTCGCGAAGTCGGCGTCGGCGCGCGCGAAGACGGGGGCTCCCGCCCGGCGGGCCACATACAGCTCGCCCCAGGCCCTGCCGTGCAGCACGATCGGCGCGACGACACAGCAGCCGCGCCCGCGCCTGCGCAGCGCGGCGACCCTCTGGTGGCAGTACCCGGCGCGGCCCCCGGCCGGCCCCTCGGCCGTCTCCACCCAGGCGTTGGGCCCGCCGCCGGCCGCCCACCGCTCGTGCAGGAACTCCGTGATCTCGGGGAACTGATGCACCGGGTAGGCCTCGGCGTCGGGGTACTCCTCCTCGTCCACCGCCCGCTCCCCCACGTTCACCAGCACCCGCAGCCGACCGAGCTCCCGCTCCCACACGGAGAGCGCGGCGAAACTCCCGGCCAGCGCGTGGCAGGCGCCCACCGCGGCGGCATGCCACGACTCCCGCGGGGTGTGCGCGGCGGCCATACCCTGCGCCAGCGCCACCACGGCCCTCAGCCGCATATCGTCACCGCCCATTACTCCAGGTTAAGGATGTTTGCGGTGATTTGGGATGCCGGGGTGCCGAACAGGGGTTTCCGGCGCTCCGGGGGCGGCACAGGGGTTCGGGGGCGCTTCGGGGGCGCCCCCACTACTCCCCCGGCCAGTCCGGCGCGCGCTTCTCGTTGAACGCCGCGACTCCCTCCGCCCGGTCACCCGAGAAGGCGACCGAACGCCATGCCGCGTCCTCGACCTCCAGGCCCGTACGCAGGTCCAGGCCATGTCCGAGACGGAGGGCGCGTTTGGCGGCGCGCAGGCCGACGGGGGAGTTCGCGGCGATCCGCGCGCCCAGCGCGAGCGCCTCCTCGCGGTCGCGGCCTGCCTCGACGAGGTCGTCCACGAGCCCCAGCTCGCGCGCCTCGGCGGCCTCTACGCGTCGCGCCGAGAAGACCAGCTCGGCCGCGCGGGCCGCGCCGACCCGGCGCGGCAGCAGCTGCGTACCGCCGCCGCCCGGGATCACGCCGACGGACACCTCGGGCAGGCCCACCACGGCCGTACGGTCGGCCACGATCAGGTCGCAGGCCAGCGCGAGTTCGAAGCCGCCGCCCAGCGCGTAGCCGTGCACGGCCGCGATGGTGGGCATCGGCAGCTCCAGTACGCCGGTGTACGCGGCCCGTGCCACCGGTCGCTGCCGCACCAGCTCGGCGTCCGTGAGCGAATTCCGCTCCTTCAGGTCGGCGCCGACGCAGAAGGCTCGCTCGTGGGTCGAGGTCACCACGACCACGCGTACGTCGCGGTCGCCGGCCAGTGCCTCGCAGGCGGCGGCGAGGGAGCGGGCCATCTCGGTCGATACGGCGTTCATGGCCTTGGGGCGGTCGAGCGCGAGCTCTGCGACGTGGGCGTCGGCGTGGCGTCGTACGGCCACGAACTCGCCGTAGCGCTGCTCCGGGCTCTGCTCGGCCATGGCGTCCTCCTTGGTTAACGCGGGTTAACTTGCGTGGCTCTGATCATCTCAGCGGGGTCGCTCTGGGGGAAGGTTGTTTCGGGAAGGGGCGGGGCTGGGGCAAAAACCCGTACACGCCGAACCCTTTCGGGTGATGCGCGGCCGAACCCCGTCGGCCCGCCTCGCGACGCGCATAACCTGCGCACCGCGACAGCGCGCCGGGGGCGCGTTCACTTGGGGGAGAGCACATGCGGGACGTGGTGGCGGACGTACGGACAACGGGGCACGAGGCGGATCCGTGCAGAACGGAGCGCCCTCGGGGTCGCCATCGCAAGCCGCGGCCCCGGCGGATGCTGATGGCCGTCGGAGGCCTGGCACTGGCGGCGGGGGCGCTGAGCCTGATGCGGCTCGCGCCGGAGCCACCGGGCGGGACCGGCGGCGACGTCACGGCCACGAACATCGACCCCGCAGAGATCGAACCCGCCGACATCGAGCCGACAGCGGTCGGGGCCACGCAGGCTCCTGCCTCGGTCTCGGACACGGGGGAGGCCGTGGTGGCCAAGGGCACCCCGACGTCGAGGTCGTCGAGGTAGGCCTGGGGGATCAGGCCCTTGTAGGAGTGTTGCCAGCCGCGTATGCGGATCTCGGCTACTTGCTCGCAGTCGGCGAGGGT
>NZ_JAAKZX010000336.1 GCF_011045025.1 Streptomyces ureilyticus | reverse complement strand
CCCCTGGAGGACAGCGTGCCCGCCACGACCACCACCGTCGATCTCACCGAGTTCAGCGCTGCCCTCGGCGGCTCCCGTCAGCTCAGAGGCCATCTCACCCGGCCCACCGGGCCGGGCCCATGGCCCGGTGTCGTCGTGATCCATGAGGCGCTGGGCGTCAACGATGTGATGCACCGTCAGGCAGAACGACTGGCGAGAGCCGGGTACCTCGTCGTCATGCCCGACCTGTTCACCGACGGAGGGGCCGTACGCTGCCTGGTGCCGACCTTCAGGGCCGCCCTGTCCGGACATGGCCGAGCCTTCCATGACATCGAGGCGGCCCGTACCCACCTCGCCCGGGATCCCGACTGCACCGGGCGGATCGGCGTCATCGGCTTCTGCATGGGCGGTTCCTTCGCCCTCCTCGCCGTGGCCGGCGGCGACTTCGACGCCGCTTCCGTCAACTACGGCCGCCTGCCGAAGCATCCCGAACGTGCGCTCACCGGTTCCTGCCCCGTCGTCGCGAGTTACGGAGCCCGCGACCGGACGCTGAAGGGCGTGGCCTCCGATCTGGAGGCCACGCTCGACCGGCTCGGCATCGCCCACGACGTCAAGGAGTATCCGGAGGCCGGCCACTCCTTCCTGAACGACGCCGAGGTCGGTCCACGCCCCCTGCGTCCGCTGATGCGTGTCGCCGGAATCAGGCCGCATCCGGAGTCCGCCGTGGACGCCTGGCGACGCATCGACGGCTTCTTCGCCACGCACCTCAAGGCGGAAAGCCAGGAGGGCTGATCGACCGAAGGGGGCGGCTCCGACCCTGACGTAGCAGGCCACAACAGCCATTCCTGTCACATCCGTTGACTTCCCCCTCGCACGGTTCTACGTTCAGCGCGCCCTGTCGTTCGGATTGC
The DNA here is from genome assembly GCF_011045025.1 of Streptomyces ureilyticus. Classification (GTDB taxonomy): domain Bacteria; phylum Actinomycetota; class Actinomycetes; order Streptomycetales; family Streptomycetaceae; genus Streptomyces; species Streptomyces ureilyticus. The sequence goes on along the minus strand of NZ_JAAKZX010000336.1, from coordinate 6,217 downwards.
CGATCCTCGTTCGATATATCGACCAGTCGACCAGTGATCGCCTCTCGCAGAAATGGAGCCTGACGTGAACAGACCCTCGGACGCGAGCGGCCCCTCCCGCCGGCTCTTCCTCGGCATGGCCGCCACCGTCCCGGTGGCCATGACCGGCGCCCTCGGCCTCGGCGCCGGGAGCGCGAGCGCGGCGACCGGGCCGTCGTACGTGATGGGGTACTTCACCGAGTCGACCAACCTCGGCGCGGGCACCAACTACGGCCTCCACCTCGCCGTCAGCACCGACGGCCTCCAGTGGCTGCCTCTGAACCAGAACAACCCGGTGGCGACGCCCACCCAGGGCGCTCTCGGCCTGCGCGACCCGTTCATCATGCGCAAGCAGGACGGCACCTTCGTCGTCCTGGCCACCGACCTCCAGGGCACCGACTGGAACCGCACCAGCGTCAACATCCACGTCTGGGACTCCGCCGACCTGCGCACCTTCACCGGCTACCGGCTGCTGAAGCTGCACGACATGACCAACACCCACAGCTGGGCGCCGGAGGCGTACTGGGACGCCTCACGCGGCCGGTACGGGATCCTCTACTCGTCGGTGAACAGCAGCGGCCACAACGTGATCATGGTCAGCTACACGACCGACTTCCGGACGACGGCCAACCCGCAGGTGTTCTTCGACCCCGGGTACGACGTCATCGACGGCAACCTGGCCGTGGGCGTGAACGGCGTCAACTACCTCTACTACAAGGAGAACCAGACGCTGGTGGGGGCACGGTCCACCTCCCTCAATCCTGGCAGCTTCACGAAGTTCAGTACGCCGGTCGCGCACGGCGGCACCGAGGCGCCGATCCTGGTGAAGTCCCACACGTCCAGCACCTGGTACCTCTGGGGCGATACGTACACGCCCAACGGCGTCTTCTACGCCTGGCAGACGAGCAACCTGGCCTCCGGTACGTGGACCCCCGTCGACCAGCGGCTCTACACGCAACCCCTCAACTCCAAGCACGGCACGATCGCGGCGATCACGGGAGCCGAGTACGACAACCTCGTCGCACGCTACGGGCGACCGTCCTGGAACCGGCTCAAGTCGTACAACTACCCGGCCCGTTACGTCCGGCACAGCGATTACGTCGGCAGGATCGACCCGTACCCGATCGACCCGTACGCCGACTCCCAGTGGAAGCTGGTGCCGGGCCTGGCGGACTCGGCGGGGGTCTCCTTCCAGTCCGTCAGCCACCCCACCCGCTACCTGCGGCACTACAGCTACAACCTGCGCCTCGACGTGAACGACGGCACGACGGCGTTCGCGCAGGACGCGACGTTCCACCGGACCGCGGGCCTGGCCGACTCCTCCTGGGCGTCGTTCCGCTCGCACAACTTCCCGACGCGCTACATCAGGCACTCCGGGTACGTCCTGCGGATCGACCCCGTCTCGACGGCGACCGAACGGGCCGACGCGACCTTCCAGGTCGGCTACTGACCGGCTGCCGGCCCCTGGCCGGTGACCGGCCGGGGACGGCGAGGCAGCAGCGCGATGGACGCGACGGGGATCGCGGCGAGGACCAGCCAGGGCACGGCCGGCGGCAGGCCCACATCGAGCAGTGAACCGGTGCCCGCGCTGCCGATCAGAACGATCAGGCCGGAGACGGAGGACAGGGCGCCCATGTAGAGGCCGAGGCGCCCGTCCTCGGCGAGATCCGGCACCCAGGCGCGGGCGGCGGGCAGGACGAGCATCTGGCCGAGCGTGAGCAGCACGACGAAGCCCGCCGCGGGCAGCAGCCCGGCGTTCCCGGTCCACGCGGCGGGCCGGGCCGCGGCCACCACGGCGAACCCGGCGGCGATCAGCAGCAGCCCCGCGGCCATGGACCGGCGCAGGTCGAGCCGGTCCCCGGCCCAGCGGGTGACGGGCAGTTGGGCGGTCACGACGAGCAGCGAGGACAGCGCGAACAGCCATGCCAGCGGCGCCTGCGAGCCCGCCGCCCGCTCCACCTCGTCGGGGAGGATCAGATACAGCTGGTTGTACGCCAGCAGGTAGGCGCCGTACGCACAACACAGCGCCAGGAAGCGGCGGTTGCGTACGAGCACTCGGGCGCCGCCCTTGACCGCGACCCGCTGCCGCCCCGGGATGTGCTGGGGCAGCAGCCACAGATGCCCGGCCAGGACAAGGACGAAGACGCCCGCTCCCGCCAGGCACGCCACCCGGAAGTCGACGCCCAGCAGCAGCGCACCGAGGAACGGCCCGACGAACGCCCCGGCCTGTCCGGCCACGGTGAACAGCGCGAGCACGTTCGTACGAGGGCCGCCGCCCGCCTCCTCCCACACCACGGCCTGACGGGCGACCTCCGACTCGACGGCGGGCGAGAACAACGCGGCGGCGAACCCGATCAGCAGGACGGCCCCGAGGACCGTCCAGGTCCGGTCCGCGTACCCGAGCCAGACGAACCCGGCGATGCGCAGGACACAGCCCGCGAGCACGACGGGCCGTACGCCGTAGCGGTCGGCCAGCGCGCCGCCCACCACGAACAGCCCCTGCTGGCTGAAGGTCCTCAGGCCCAGGACCAGTCCGACCATCCAGCCCGCCATACCGATCGCGGTGCCCAGGTGCTCGGCGAGGAACGGCAGAACGGCGTAGAAGCCGATGTTGAAGGCGAGTTGGGTGAGGATCAGCAGGCGCAGGAGGGGGTTCAGCCGGTTCCATGTGCGCAGGCGCGGCAGCGGGTTCAGCCGGCTCCAGATGCGGTGGCGCGAAGCCTCGGTCGCCGTACCGGTCTGCCGGTCCGCCGCCTTCGTCTCCTCGGTGGGCGGCCGGGTCATGGGGACTCCTTGGTTGCGGTGGTGGCGGGCTGCTTGGCAGCGGGCGCGGATCGGGGGACGGCGAGGGTGGTCGGCGGCTGCACGGCGACGGGCTTCGCGAAACGTCGGCGTCGGCGTCGCGGTCCCGAGGGCCACCGCACCCCTCCCCCGGCCGTCACCGCCACCGCCCCCAGCAGGGCGAGCACGGCAGCCGGGGCCAGGACGGCCCACGGGGCGCGTTCTGCGTACGGCTGGTTCTCGGCGAGGAGCAACCCCCATTCGGGGGACGGCGGTTGGGCGCCCAGGCCGAGGAAGCCGAGGGCCGCGAGGGCGAGGGCCACGCCGGGCAGGCGCAGGAGGGCGTGGCGTACGACCGGGGGCAGGACGGCGGGGAGGAGTTCGCGGCGGAGGAGGTAGAGCCGTCCTGCCCCAAGGCCTCGGGTGGCGGTCAAGTGGGTGGTGGCGCGCTCCTGTTGGAGCAGGGCCGAAGTGTGGGCCGCGAGCGGCGCCCAGGCGACGGCGGTCACGGCGAGGGCCGGGGTCGTGGTGCCGCTGCCCGCGACCGCGGCGACCAGGAGTCCCGCGAGGACCGGCGGTACGGCGTTGACGGTGTCGAGGAGCGGTCCGGAGAAGCGCGGCAGCAGTCCCAGTACGACACCCACCACCAGCGCCGCCGCGCTCACCGCGAGGGCCAGGGCAAGCGTGTCCAGCGCGCCATGTCCGACCCGGGCCAGGACGTCGCGGCCGAGTGCGTCGGTGCCGAACGGGTGGACCCAGGAAGGCGATTGGAGCCGTGCCGTCGTGTCCAGCTCCAGCGGATCCCGGGCCAGACCGAACGCGATGACGGCGAGCAGCAGCCCACCGTAGAGGAGGGGCAGTGTCGTGGGCCGTGACGACGTCGGGCGGTGCAGCGAGGAGAGCGCGCCGTCGCGCAGGGCCGGTCCGACGAGCAGCCGTGCCGCGAGCCGGGCCAGGCCTCCGGCGGCTGCCGCGAGCAGGACGAGAGCGAGCGTTCCGGCCTGGAGTACGGGCAGGTCCTGCGCCACCGCGGCCTGCAAGCTGAGCCGTCCGAGCCCGGGTATGTCGAAGATCTGCTCCACGGCGACCGCGCCGCCGGTCAGGCCGACGACGAACAGCCCGAAGTTCGGCAGCAGTCCGGGCACACAGCGGCGCAGCGCCTGCCGGGCGATGCTCCGGCCGGGGACTCCGCGGGCAGCGGCCGCCAGTGCCCAGGGTTCGGCGAAGGCGCCCGGCAGCATGTCGTCGAGCAGCCGCCCGAGCAGCGCTCCCGCGGGCAGACCCAGCGACAGCGCGGGCAGCACCATCCACTGGGGCCCGTACCAGCCGAGCGCGGGCAGCCAGCCGAGTTGTACGCCGACGACGGCGGCCAGTACGGACGCGGTCAGGAAGTCGGGCAGCGTGGACAGGAAAGCCGATCCGCTGCCGCCGGACGGCCGCCCGGCGAGTTCCCGCCGCGCCCCCAGCCGCAGTGTCCGCGCGCACACGGCACCCGCCGTGACCACCGCGACGGCCAGCGCCCCGGCCATCAGCAGCAGCGAGACCCCGAGCGCCTGCACAACCGAGGGCGTGACCTCCGCTCCGGAGATCCACGACCGGCCCGCGTCACCGCGCAGCAGCCCGCCGAGCCAGCTGCCGAGGAACTCCAACGGGCCTGCGTCCAGGCCGAGTTGGGAGCGAATCGCCGCCAGCACCTCGGGCGTGGGGTCGCGTTCCGCGGACCGCGCCTTGAGCACGGTGAGCGCCGGATCGGTGCGCGACAGCCACGGCAGCAGCCCGACCCCGCACAGCAGCGCACCGGCGAGTACGGCACGCCACAGCGGCGGCCCGAGCCCCCGTACGACAGTCACGTCCCCCGCCGCCCGTCAGCGCCGCGTCCCGGCCCCGACGAGAGCGCGCTCGTACGGGTCGAGCTGCACACCGCTCACCTCGGCGCCGACGCCGGTGATGATGCGCTGATGGACGAGCGGCACCACCGCGTCCGTGCCGAGGACCGCCGCTTCCGCGGCCATCGACGCGTCCTGCCGCTCGGCGGTGTCGCTGATCGACTCCGCGGTGGCGACGGCCTTGTCGACCTTCTTGTCGCACAGCAGGGCCAGGTTGTAGCTGCCGTCGCAGGTGTAGTCGCTGGCGAGGATGGACACGGGGTCGCCGGTGTCGAGCATGGTGTTGCGCGCGGCGATGACCGCGTCGAACTTCCCGTCCAGGGCGTCGCTTTCGAGCCGTGAGTACTCGCGCACCTCCAACTCGACCTCGAATCCGGCCTTTTCGAGCTGCTGCTTGAGCACCTGGGCGGCCTCGGGCAGTTCGGGCCGGTTGTCGTACGTCGCCACGGTGACCGAAGTCCCGCCCGCACCCTGCGCCTCGGCCCGGCCGGTGGGCTTCACACTCCCCCAGCCTTCGGCCGGGGGGACCCCCATCGCGCTTCGCGCGTCCGCCGCCCAGTTCAGCGCGGGCCCGTAGATGCCGACGCCGGAGTCGGCGTACCCCTCGTACACGCCCTTGGCGAAGGCGGAGGTGTCGATCGCCTCGCGTGCGGCGGCCCGGACCTTCGGGTCCTTGAAGGGGCCGGAGTCGGTGTTGAGCAGCAGGCTCGTGGTGCGCGTGGTGGCTGTATCGCGGCGGGTCGCCTTGTCCAGCGAGGCGGCCTGCGAGACCGGGACGGCCTCGGCGATGTCGGTCTCGCCGGTGCGCAGCGCGTTCGTACGGGCCGAGCCGTCGGCGATGTACTTCGCGTCGATCCCGGAGGCCTGCGCCCGGCCGCCCCAGTAGTCGTCGAAGCGGTCCAGGGTGGCCGCGGTGGTGCCGGTGACCTTGGTGAGCTCGAAGGGCCCGGTGGCGGTGCCGACCGGACTGACGCCGCCCTTCTTCGCGTACGCCTTGGCCGACAGCACGGCCAGACCGGGGCTCGACAGCCGCAGCGGCAGTACGGGATCCGGGTCGGCGGTGGTCACCCGGACCCGTCCGCCGTCCGCGGCCTCGGCGGTCAGCTCGACCCCGGACAGCGCGGCGGTCACGGGCTTGGCGCGGGTGGCATGGGTGAGGGCGGCGGCGACGGCCTTCGGGGTGACCTCGGTGCCGTCCTGGAAGGCGGCCTCGCGCAGGGTGAACAGCCAGCTCCGGTCGTTCTCACGGCTCCACGACTCGGCGAGCGCGGGGATCGCCGTGCCGTTGGCGTCGAGGCGGGTCAGCCCCTCGGTGACGCCGAGGCGGGTGAGGAGGGTGGCGTCGGCGCCGTACGGGGAGTAGTTCTCGGCGGGCGGGAAGGCGAGCGCGACCCGCAGCCGGGAGCCGCCCGAGGTGTCGGACGCCTCCCCGCCACCGGAGGCGAAACAGCCGGTGAGCAGCGGGGCGAGCAGCAGGCCGGCGAGGAGTCGGCGGCGGGACGGGGAGCGCATGGTCTCTTTCCGGGTGGGGC
>NZ_JAAKZX010000335.1 GCF_011045025.1 Streptomyces ureilyticus | reverse complement strand
CCCCCGTACAGCGCCCCCAACGCCCCGTCCATCCCGGCGTCCTGCCCGGCCAGCTCATACCCCGTGCCGTCCGCCTCCGCCCCGCCCAGCACCAGCCGCCACCGCCGAAGCCGCTCGTCGGAGGCACCGGCCTCGACGGCCGCGTCGGCCCGGCCCTTCGCTTCCGTACTCATCGGCCCACCCCCGCAAGGTCGTTGTCGTTCGCGTCGTTGCCGTGTGCGTTGTCGTCGTGTGTGTCGTTGCCAGGTGCGTCGTCAGCGTCGTTGTCGTCCAGCCCAAGGAGCATGCGCAGCATCGGGAGGACGGCGTCCGCGCGCTCGGTGTCGAGGTCGGTGGCGAAGCCGGGTATGGCCGAGCCGGTGGCCGCGCCGCTACCTCGCGTTCCCGACCCGCGGCGGACCAGTTCGCCGAGCGTGCGCCGCACGCCGGGCTCGTACGCCGAGAAAGTCCGCCGCAGCAAGGGCAGTACGTCCGTGAACGCGTCCGCCGAAACCCCGGTCAGCCACGCGTCGACCAGCCCGAGCAGCCGCTCGTCGTGCACGAGCAGCATCCCGCCCCCGGAGCCTCCGCCGACGAACCCCTCGATCCACGCCGCCGCATCCCCCGGCGCCGTCCCCGGCGACAGCACAAGCCCCATCAGCCGTGCGGCCTCCCCCTCCTCCAACTCCCCGTCGTCCAGCAGCAGTCGAACGGCCCGCCCCCGGATGATTCCTGGGATCGTGTCGCGAGCGGAGAGCGTCCGCAGCACGGTGTGCCAGCGGTGGCGTATGCCGGAGCGAGGGCCGGCGGCGGTCCCGGCATCGGCATCGATCTTGGGTTCTGGCAAGGCGTCGGCCTCGGTAGCGACCTCAGCGTCGGCCCCGGAGCCAGGCCTCGCGTCGGCTTCCGGACGGGGGCCTGGACCGGTCCCGGTGTCCTCTGCCGGGGAAGCCTCCGCAGCCGCCGGGCGCGACCTCTGGCCGGACACTTCCTCGCTGACCGCTGCTGCTGCCGGACGCGAGTCCGAGCCGGCTCCCGCAGGCGTCTCCGTATGAACCTCCCCAAGCAGCCCCACCGCCCCATGTACCGCATCGACATGTCGGCGCATCTCCTCGGCGGCGTCCGTGTCGAGGGCGGCGCAGGCCGGAGGGAGGCCGACGAAGACGCGCTCGGCGAGACCCGCCGCGACCTCGGCCAAGGCGTGCGTGCCCGTGCCGCGTACGTCGCCGTAGCGCAGGGAGCGGACCAGGGCGGGGAGGGCCTGCGCGAGGTGGCCGACGTCCGCGTCGAGGGCCGCGCGGTCGGCGAGGATGCGCATCACCACGGGGAGGGCGTCCGGGAGTTCGGCCAGGAGGCAGCGCTCCGCGAGGGTGGTGACATCGGCCAGGGCGCCCGCCGCGACGGCGTCCGCTTCGGCCTTCGCGGTCGCCGCTGCGAGCACCGTGGTGCCCCACACGCCGGCCTCGGCGACCCGCACCGCCAACTCCGGCTCCCAGCGCAGCCGCCAGGTCTCCCGGAACGTACCCGTGCTCCCCCGCGACTCGGCCGGTGTGCCCCACTCAATGCCGAGGAGGCGCAGCCGGTGCAGGAGCCTGCTGCGCCCTGCGTCGTTCTCCTTGCGCAGGTCGAGCTCCACCTCCCGCTCCAGCGCCTCCGGTTTGAGTCGCAGCCGCCGCTGGATCCGGGCCAGGTCACGCTGCAACGGCACCGCGGGCGCCGACGCGGGCACCTCGCCCAGTACGTCGCCGACCACGAGCCGGTCGTGCACGAGAGCGAGCGGAACATCCGAGCCCTCGCACATCACGGCCCGTACGGCATCGGTGGTCTCCGTCAGCCCCGGCAGTGGGCGCCCCCGCATCGCGGCGAGCGTGTCGGCGAGCCGTACCGCCTCGATGACGTGCGCCGACGACACGATCCGGTCCTCGTCGCGGAGCAGCCCGGCCACCTTGGTCATCCAGCGCTCGATCGGTCGGTCGGGGGCACTGAACAGATGCCCGTACCAGCCGGGCGAGTCGATCCCCGCGCCGTAACCGCTGACCCGCGCGAGCCGCCGGTGCGTCCACGGCACCCACGTCATGTCCACCTTCGCCTTGGGCAGGCCCTTGAGCAGTGCCTTGTCGGCGGCGACGGTCGCCTTGTGCCGCAGCGCGGGCACATGCCAGGCCCCGCACACCACGGCCACCTCATTCCCGAACTCCCGCTGCGCCGCCCGCACTTGGAGCCGCATATACGCCTCCCGTACGAGATCCCGCTCGTGCCCCCCGCTCCCGTACGCCTCCCGCAACGCCCCCATGGCCTCCCCCAGCACCTCGAAGGGCCCGAACGCGTCCGAGCCGCGGACCCCCCGGTGCTCGATCACGTCCTCCCACCACCGCTCGGGATCGTCATACCCGGCGGTCTCGGCGAGCACTGCGAGCGGGTCGATCCGGATGGCCTCCTCGGCGGCACCGCTGCCCGGCGATTGCGACGTGTCCGGTGCTGGCGTCTCCGGTGCTTCGGTTTCGTCCGGCGCCGCGGACGCTTCGGGCCCGTCCGGTGCCCTAGACCCGTCGGGGCCGTCCGGTGCCGTGGACGCGTCGGGGCCGTCCGGTGCCGTGGACGCGTCGGGGCCGTCCGGTGCCGTGGACGCGTCGGGCACGGCGGGCTCGTCGGGCGCCTCCTCCTGCCCCCACGCCAACGTGTGCGTGGCGGGGAGATCGATGAAGCGGACCGGAACCCCGTGTTCCAGTGCCCAGCGGATGGCCACCCACTCCGGGGAGAACTCGGCCAGCGGCCAGAACGCCGACCGTCCCGGCTCGTCCACTACATGCGCGAGGAGCGCGACGGGCGGCTGCATGCCCTCCTCGGCGGCCAGCGCGATCAATGCATCCGCCTCCGGTGGGCCCTCGATCAGTACCGTCCGGGGGCTCGCCGCTTCCAGGGCCGCCCGCACGGCCCGGGCCGAACCGGGCCCATGGTGCCGCACGCCGAGCAGTGTGGGCCCCGTACCGCGCCCGGCACCCTCGGCCCGTGCGGCCTGGGGCAGGGATCCGTTCACGCGCTCACCTCCCGGCAGGCGCGGTAGAAGTCCTTCCAGCCGTCGCGCTCGCGGACGACCGCCTCCAGGTACTCCTGCCAGATGACGCGGTCGGCGGCCGGATCGCGGACGACGGCGCCGAGGATGCCGGCGGCGACGTCACTCGCGCGCAGGACGCCATCGCCGAAGTGGGCGGACAGGGCAAGCCCGTTGGTGACGACGGAGATGGCCTCCGCGGTCGACAACGTGCCGCTGGGCGACTTCAGCTTCGTACGGCCATCGGCGGTGATGCCGTCACGCAGCTCGCGGAAGACGGTGACGACGCGGCGGATCTCGTCGATGCCGTCGGGCACGGCCGGCAGGTCGAGGGAGCGGCCGATCTGGTCGACCCGGCGCGAGACGATGTCGACCTCGGCGTCCGCGCTCTCCGGCAGCGGCAGCACCACCGTGTTGAAGCGGCGGCGCAGTGCGCTGGACAGGTCATTGACGCCGCGGTCGCGGTCGTTGGCCGTCGCGATCAGGTTGAAGCCGCGTACGGCCTGCACCTCCGACCCCAACTCCGGTATCGGCAATGTCTTTTCCGACAGAATCGTGATGAGCGAGTCCTGTACGTCGGCGGGGATACGGGTCAGCTCCTCGACCCGCGCGGTCATCCCTTCCGCCATGGCGCGCATGACGGGGCTGGGCACCAGTGCGTCGCGGCTCGGGCCGTTGGCGAGCAACTGCGCGTAGTTCCAGCCGTACCGGATCGCCTCCTCCGGTGTGCCGGCCGTGCCCTGCACGAGCAGTGTCGAGTCGCCGCTGACCGCCGCGGCCAGGTGCTCGGACACCCACGTCTTCGCCGTGCCGGGCACGCCGAGCAGGAGCAGGGCCCGGTCGGTGGCGAGGGTGGTGACGGCGACCTCGACGATGCGGCGCGGGCCCACGTACTTCGGTGTGATCACCGTGCCGTCCGGGAGGGTGCCGCCGAGCAGGTACATCGCGACGGCCCACGGCGACATCCGCCAGCGGGTCGGGCGCGGGCGGTCGTCCTGCGCGGCCAGCGCGGCGAGCTCGGCGGCGAACGCGTCCTCGGCGTGCGGCCGTAGCGCCTCGCCCTTCTCCCCCGTGGGCGCCTGCGCGGACGCAGGCACCCCCGCGCTCCTGTTCGCGGGCGCGGACTGGTCGCGGCTCGGGTCGACGGACGTCGGATCGACGGAAACAGGCATGGCTAGGTCCCCCTCCAGCTCGGCCGGGTCGGCCGGTTCGGATCTGGTGTCCACCCTGCACCACACCACTGACAATGCGCTCTGACCTGCATAAATACCCTCGCGAGGGTCGATTGTCAGTGGTGGGATCTACCTTCGATGTCATGACTCATCAGGGGGTGCGCTGGACTGCGGATCAGGTGCTGGCACTGGCACCTGACTCCGCGTCACGCAAAGCGGGTAGCAAACTCGGCGCGGCCGGGCCGTGGTCGGAGGCGGGCAGTTCTGACGAGGGGACGGTATGGGGACTGTGCAGGGGCAGCGGCAGCAAGCCTTATCAGACGGTCATCGACCTCGCGGACTCCACGGGGCCCGCGTACAAGTGCAGTTGTCCGAGCCGCAAGTTCCCGTGCAAGCACGCGCTGGGGCTGCTGCTGCTCTGGGCGGGCGAGAGCGGGACGGACAGCTCGGTGCCGCGGGGGCAGGCGCCGGACTGGGCCGAGCAGTGGATAAAGGGGAGAAGGCAGCGCGCGGAGGAGAAGCGGACGACGAGCGGGCCGTCCGGCGCTCCGGCGGGTGATCCGGAGGCGGCGCGACGCCGGACGGAGCGGCGTGCCGAGCGGATCACGGCGGGCGCGACGGAGCTGGAGCAGCGGCTGACAGACCTGCTGCGCAGTGGCCTGGCCGCGGCGGAGCAGGCGGGGTACGGGCTGTGGGAGGAGACGGCGGCCCGGATGGTCGACGCGCAGGCACCGGGACTGGCCGCGCGTGTCCGGGAGTTGGGGGCCATTCCGTCCTCCGGTCCCGGCTGGCCGGTCCGGCTGCTCGAGGAGTGCGCCCTGCTCCACCTGATCGTCCAGGGTTGGCTGCGTCGCGAGCGACTGCCGGAAGGGCTCGCGGCGACGGTCCGTTCCCGGATTGGGCTGTCCGGCTCGGCGGGCGGCCCACCCGAGCGCGACCACTGGCTGGTCCTCGCCCAGTACGACACGGCGGACAGCCGCCTGACGACCCGCCGCATCTGGTTGCACGGAGCGCAGTCGGGGCGCACGGTCCTGCTCCTGTCCTACGGAGCTGCCGGCCGCGCACCCGAACTGGCACTGCCCGTCGGCCTGGCCCTCGACGCGGAGGTGTCGGCGTACCCGGGCGCGGGGCAGCTGCGGGTGGCCCTGGGCGAGCAGTTCACGCCGCCTGCTCCCGTGACGCTCCGCCCGCCGGGCGTGAGCGTGACGCAGGCGGCGGCCCGGTACGGCGAGGCGCTCCGGGACGACCCATGGCTGGACTCTCACCCGGTGACGCTGGCCCGCGTCATACCGACCCCGGACGCCGACTCCTGGCAACTGGCGGACGCCGACAGCGACCTGGCGCTCCCCCTCACCCCGGCCGCCCAGTCCCGCTCCGGCCTGTGGCGGCTGGTCGCCCTGTCGGGCGGAGCCCCGGTCACGGTCTTCGGGGAATGCGGCCACCGCGGCTTCACACCGCTCACGGCGTGGCCGGATGGGCCGGGAGAGGCAGTGTCGCTGTGCTGACGCTACGACCAGGTCTTGCCCCGCCGACCAGCTCACCCGGACCCCTCGGCGGTCGCCGTCCTGCGCGGCCGGGCACCCCTCCCTCGACTCCATACGGAAAGGGACGCACATGAACAGCCCTCTCACTCCCACGGACGCCTCCACCGGGAGCTCCTGGGAGGAGCTCGTGACCGTTGCGTTGCTCGGGACCGAGCGGCGTACGTTGCCGGGGATCGCGTACGGACGAGAGGCGCCCGGAGCCCTGCTGGACGCGGCGGCGATACAGACGGTTCAGCGGCGGGCCGGACTGCGCCCGGGGCGGGCGGCGGCGCGGCCGGAGTCGGCCGCTCAGGACCCGCGCCCGGCGCTCCCCCGCCCCGCCGCGCGCAGGCTGGCGATGCTGCTCGCCGACCGGCCCGGCACGGGGGGCGGCGGCCGCAGAGGAACGACGCCCGACCTCATGGAGCTGCTGCCGCAGTGGCTCGCCCTGGCGAACGAGCGCGGGTTCGCAGCACCCCCGGAGTTGCTGCCCGCGCTCCTGGACGCGGCGAGGGGGCGTACGGATCTGCGGCCGGCGGCGCTGACCTTCGCGGGTCCGCGTGCCCTATGGCTGGCACGGCTGAACGCTGACTGGAGGTTCGCGCTGCGTGCGACACCGGGCGGCGGAGCCGCACTGCCCGGCGCAGAAGAACCAGAGCGGACAAGGCAGTTGTGGCAGGAAGGCCTGTTCGCCGAGCGGGTGGCACTCCTTGCGGCGATACGGGCACAGGAAGCGGCAGCCGCGCGCGAACTGCTCGCCACGACCTGGGCGACCGAGCGGGCCGAGGATCGGCTGATGTTCCTCGACTCGCTGCGCACGGGGCTGTGCGAGGCGGACGAGCCGTTCCTGGAACAGGCATTGGCCGACCGGAGCCGCAATGTCCGGGCCACGGCAGCGGAGTTGCTGTCCGCGCTGCCGGGTTCGGCGCTGGCCGGGCGGATGGCGGACCGCGCCGGCTCGTGCGTGGCCGTCGACCATACGGGCGGCGAGCCCACGATCGTGGTCGAGGCGCCGCACGCATGCGATGCGGGCATGGAGCGCGACGGGGTGGTGGCCAAGGCGCCGACCGGCCGGGGTGAACGGTCCTGGTGGCTAGGCCAGTTGGTCGAGGCGACCCCGCTCGCCACCTGGCCCGGACGGCTCGGCGGGCGTACGCCGGAGGAGATCGTGGCGCTGCCCGTGGCGGACGACTGGCAGGGCGAACTGCATGCCGCGTGGTGCCGAGCGGCGGTACGGCAACGCGATCCGTCCTGGTCCAGGGCGCTGTTGGGGTCGCCTTCGGCACCGGAGGCCGGGGGGCCGGGGGCGGTGTCGCTGGCCGAGCGGGCCAAACTGCTCGGCACGTTGGGCTCCGCCGAGCGGGCGGAGTGGGTGGCGGGGTTCATAGCCGTGCACGGGTTGTCTGAGGCGTTTCAGTTGCTCGGCGTCTGCGCGGTTCCCTGGCCTGCGCACGGAGGGCTCCCCGGAGGCCGAACTGCGCCGCGCCGCCGAGGAGTCGGTGGCGCGCAGGCGGCGCACCATCGACCACGTGGAGGAGCTGGC
>NZ_JAAKZX010000334.1 GCF_011045025.1 Streptomyces ureilyticus | reverse complement strand
CCCCCGTCCCCGCCCTGCGCACCCTGACCGCCGACGCACGCTGGGCGCTGGGCTTCCTCGGCCCCTGGCTCTGGCGGCGCCTGAGGGGCCGCTCCTCAGGAGACGGACGTACGGCCAAACGCCCCGAACTGACACCGTGGACGGCCCCGCGGACAGACCCGCGAACGGACCATGCCGCGAAGCCCCACTCCTGACACCCCGACACCTACCGGCACCCCACCCCGAGATAGCCTTCGCGAAGGCCGAACGGGCGGCGTCTACACACCAGGAGACGCAACGACCCGGAGGGCATCGTCTCGACGGACCGGCGCACATGGGACGTGAGCGGGCTCACGGAGGCGGGGCGGAGTAGGCAGCCGCCGCGTAGAAGAGGTCGACGACGGAACCAGACCGCAGGTTCCGGAAGTACTCCATTGCCCGGCGTGACCTGCCGTGATACACAGAGTGACTGTACTACTACTTGCATACCGCCCCACGCACCGCAAGGGTTTCCAAGGGCCGGCGGCAAGTCGTACGTACGAAACCCGCCAATCAATGACGCCAAGTCGACATACGACAGCGTCATTGTCGGCGACAATGAGGCCTGAGCTCTGCGCAGAGTGGCAGGGGATACGGAACTACCCACAAGGGGCGGTGACTTACATGTTCTTCGCAGCCGAAGAGGGCGACATCACCACGATCATCGGCGGAATCGCCCCGGACTGGGGCCCGTTCGGCGACTTGGGCAACGAGGCGCGGGTGATGATCGAGGTCGTGATGGCGGTCGCCATCCTGCTCTGCCTCGGCATCGCGATCTGGGGTGCGGCCAAGCAGCGTATCGGCGCGACGGCCCTGCGCGACACTTTCAGTGCGGAACAGGGCAAGGGCCTCATCATCGCTGGTCTCACCGGCGTCTTCATCATCGGCTCCCTGGGCACGCTGTTCACCATCGTGTACGGAATGGCCGTGTAGGCCCGCCCGGCCCGCTGACCCGGCCGGGTGGCACCCGGTTCCCTCCAACCCACCCGTCCGACGTGCCCACCGGCTGAGGTTGCGTTTCCCTGATGTCGAGTCACCACACCGCGCCCGCGATGGAAGCAGCGCGGCTACCGTCGTACTACGACTATGCGGTCCAGCACGAGGTTGAAGGGGCGTACGCGGCATGAGTCTCGGCGACGAGCACGGTTCGCGCGGCGACAACGGCGGGTACGGGGGCTCCGGCCAGACCCGTACGCGCTACCCCGACAGCGCCAGCGACGTCTACGGCGGCGCGCGCCGGGGCGGCCGTTCGTCCTCCCGCAGCCTCATCACGGTGGTGGGTGTGGTGGTGCTCCTGATCGCGGCCATCGCCTTCGCGAACCGTGGTGGCGGTGACTCCGGATCGTCGGACGAGAGCGGGGAGAGAGCGGAGGCGGCGCCTACGGCTGCGTCTGGGGAGCAGCCCGTTGAGACCAAGGCCGCGGGGATTCCTTCGGGGTTCGCGCAGGATGAGCAGGGGGCGGAGTCGGCGGCGGCTAACTACTCGGTGGCGCTCGGGTCCGCCGACATGTTCGACACGGACCGGCGGCGCGAGATCGTCGAGACGGTGTACGCCCCTGACGTCGCCGCCGAGCGCCGGGCCGGCCTCGACAAGGCGTACTCCAGCGAGAAGTTCCTGACCAACATCGGCCTGGACAAGAGCGGTGCCGCTCCGCGAGGCCAGACCTTCGTCTCGCGCGTCATTCCGGTCGGCACCACAGCCAAGTCCGCCAGCGCCGAAAGCGCCTCCGTGGAGGTCTGGTACACGTCGCTTTTCGGCCTCTCGGGCGACGGCTCCAAGAACCCCGTCACCGAGAGCTGGTACACGACGACGTACGAGCTGAAGTGGGTCGGCGACGACTGGAAGGTCATCGACTTCAAGCAGAAGGACGGGCCGGTCCCCGTCGGGCGCGACCAAACCGCGTCCACGGCCGACGACATGACGAAGGCCGTCGAAGAGTACGGAGGCTTCACGTATGCCCGCTAGTCGCCGCGTACTCACGGTCGCCGGCGCTGTCGCGGCCGTGCAGGCCACTGCAGTTCTGCTGGCCACCCAGGCCTTCGCCGCGCCAACACCGACGCCCACACCCAGCAACGACCCCTGCGACCTCATCCGCGGTCCCGCCAAGGACTACTGCGAAGAAGACGGCGGCTCCGGAGGCGGCGGAGGCGGCGGCTCCCTATCCGACCCCACCTCCACCCTCGACCCCCTCTCCTCCCTCGCAAAGGGCTGCGCCGACGCCGCCTCCTGGACCATCGACAAGCTCAGCGAAGCCGTCAAAGAAACCGCGGGCGTCGACTTCACGAACCCCAAGTTCCTCCAGCAGTACGCCGTCGTCTTCGCGGCCTCGACGATCCTCACCCTCGTCCTCTGGCTGCTCGCGGTCGCCAAGCGGGCCGTACGAGGCGTGCCGCTCACCACGGCCATCTCGGAGGCGATCGGCTTCCTCTGGCTGACCGTCCTGGCGTCGGCCTTCACGCCGCTGATCCTCTACACCGTCGTCTCGGCGACCGACGGCGTATCAGAAGTCCTGGCCCAGTCGACCGGCAACCAGACGGACACCTTCTTCGGCAACTTCTCCGGCGCCCTGGAGAAGGGCGAGGACATCGGCGGCGGACCGATCATGCTGATCGTCGTCTCCCTCGTGTCCATCCTCGCCGCGGGCGTCCTGTGGCTGGAGCTGGTCATCCGGGCCGCCCTGCTGTACGTGGGCGCGCTGCTCGGGACGGTCGTGTACGCGGGCCTGGTCGACAAGAACCTGTGGGGCCACGTACGCCGCTGGGCGGGCATCATGATCGCGGTGATCCTGGTGAAGCCGGTGATCGTGATCGTGCTCGGCCTCGCGGGCGCGCTGTCCGCCGAGGACGGACCGGACGCCTTCTCGGCCGTCGTCTCCGGCCTCTCCATCATCCTGCTGGCCATCTTCGCGAGCGCGATGATCTACCGCTTCGTACCGGGCTTCGGCGACGAGATCGCCAACTCCCGCAACAACCGCATCATGCAGGGCGCCGAAGGCAAGGCCGCGGCCGTCATCAGCTCCCCGGCCACCCTCGTCGCCCAGGGCATCAAGACCCACAGCACCCGCGCCGACAACAACGGCGGCGGTGGCGGCGGCGGCAACAGCGGCGGCGGTGCCCGCCCCGCCAACGCGGCCTCCGCCGGCGTAGCCGCCCACAGCACCCGCCCGTCCTCCAACGGAGGCGGAGGCGGCGGAGGCGGATCCGTACCCGCCGCCGCACCCCCGCCGCGCAACAGCCCGGTGAACACCCCCCACGCCAGCAACACCCGCAACAGCAGCAGTACCAACCGCACGGGAGGTGAAGGGCGTTGACGACCGAGTCCCATGTGTCCGTGTCCCATCCGGTCACGCCCCGCCGTACATATCTGATCGGCCGCGCCCGGCCGAACGCGATCGTCGGGAAGAACCGCGAGACCGGCGAGATCGCGCTGATCATCGTAGGCGCGTTCCTCGGCATGATGTGCGGCCTGCTCGTCCCCGTCCTCTCCCTGCGCATCGTCCTGCTGGTGGGTTTCCCGATGGTGGCGCTGGCCGCGGTGTACGTGCCGTACAAGCGCCGCACGTTCTACAAGTGGTTTGAGATCAACCGCAGTTACAAGCGGACGCTCCGCAGCGGCACCACGTACCGCAGCAACGTCATGGAGGCCGGCACCCGCGTCGACGGCCGCGAGGTCGAGATCGGCCCGCCCCCCGGCATCGGACGCATTACGTGGCTGGCGGCGCCCTTCGGCCCCGACGAGATCGCCGTCCTGCTGCACGCCGACCGGAAGACCGTCACGGCCGCGATCGAGATCGAGGGCCCGGGCGTCGGCCTGCGCGACTCCGAGGACCAGGAAGCCCTCGTCGACCGCTTCGGCACCCTCCTCAAGCACGTGGCGAACGGCGACGGCTTCGTCACCCGCCTCCAGATGCTCGCCCGCACTCTCCCGGCCGACCCGGACGCGCACGCCAAGGACGTCGCCGTACGCGGCGACGACCGCGCCCCCGGCTGGCTGCAGCAGTCGTACGACCAGCTCCAGTCCATGGTGTCGACGAGCAGCGAGCAGCACCGCGCCTACCTGGTCGCCTGCATGCACTACTCGCGCGAACTCGCCGCCGAGGGGCACGCGATGGCCCGGGCCGCGCGGCCCCAGGGCGGCAAGAAGCTGGACAAGGACGCGGGGCTCGCGGTCGTGATGGCGCGTGAGCTGACGGACATCTGCTCGCGGCTGCAAGAGGCGGACATCCGGGTTCGGCAGCCGCTCGGGCAGGGACGGCTCTCCTCCCTCGTCCACTCCATGTACGACCCGGACCACCCCATCGACCACATCCAGGCGATGACGAAACGCAACGCCTGGCCGGCCGAGCTGGACGCCATGGAGGCGACGTACCTCCAGGCGAAGACCCGCGAGTCCTCCACCCGCGCCCCCTGGTGCCACGCCACGGCCTGGGTGAAGGAGTGGCCGATGACCCCGGTGGGCGTCAACTTCCTCGCCCCGCTGCTCGTCCACACCCCGGACGTCATCCGGACCGTGGCCGTCACGATGGACCTCGAACCCACCGAGGTCGCCATCGAGCGGATGCTGACCGAGAAGACGAACGACGAGGCGGAGGCCAGCCGCCAGGCCAAGATGAACCGCACCGTCGACCCCCGCGACATCGCCTCGCACAGCCGCCTGGACCAGCGCGGTGAGGACCTCGCGAGCGGCGCGGCCGGCGTCAACCTCGTCGGCTACATCACCGTCTCCTCCCGCTCCCCCGAGGCGCTCGCCCGCGACAAACGGACGATCCGCGCCTCGGCCGGCAAGTCGTATCTGAAAATCGAGTGGTGCGACCGCGAGCACCACCGCGCCTTCGTCAACACACTCCCGTTCGCGACCGGCATCCGGAGGTAGGACTTCATGCGGGATCCGCTGTCCGCCGTCACGGAAGCCTTCACGTCGTTCCTGTTCGGCAAGGTCGAGACGACCCGGCTGCCGGTGCGCACGTCGACGGGCCAGGCCCAGGCGGTCTACCTCCCGACCGCCGCGCCCGGCCTCGGCGACTCCGGCGTCATCATCGGCCGCGAGGTGTACTCCGGGAAGGGCTACATCTACGACCCCTTCCAGCTGTACGGGCAGCAGCTCCCGGCCCCGCACTGGCTGGTGCTCGGCGAGTCCGGCAACGGCAAGTCGGCCCTGGAGAAGACTTACGTACTACGGCAGTTGAGGTTCCGCGACCGCCAGGTCGTCGTGCTCGACGCTCAGGGCGAGGACGGCGTGGGCGAATGGAACCTCATCGCCCAGGAGCTGGGTATAACTCCCATCCGCCTCGACCCGACAGCGGCCCTGGACATGGGAATCCGCCTCAACCCGCTCGACCCCGCGATCACGACGACAGGCCAGCTGGCCCTGCTCCGCACGATCATCGAGGTCGCGATGGGCCACGGCCTCGACGAACGCTCCGGCTTCGCCCTGAAGGTCGCGCACGCCTACGTCAACGAGACGATCACCGACCGACAGCCGGTCCTCACCGACATCGTCGAGCAACTGCGCCACCCCGAGCCGGAGTCGGCCGAGGCGATGAACGTCGCCCTCGACGACGTACGGGCCTGGGGCCTGGACGTGGCCCTGGTCCTCGACCGCCTGGTCGACGGTGACCTGCGCGGCATGTTCGACGGCCCGACGACGGTCGGCATCGACCTCGACGCCCCGCTCATCGTCTTCGACCTGTCCCACATCGACCGCAACTCCATCGCCATGCCGATCCTGATGGCCATCGTCGGCGTCTGGCTGGAGCACACCTGGATCCGCCCCGACCGGAAGAAGCGCATCTTCCTCGTCGAGGAGGCCTGGCACATCATCAACAGCCCGTTCGTGGCGCAGCTGTTCCAGCGCCTGCTGAAGTTCGGCCGACGGCTGGGTCTGTCTTTCGTAGCGGTGGTGCACCACTTGAGCGACGTGGTGGACGGAGCGGCGGCAAAGGAAGCGGCGGCCATCCTGAAGATGGCGTCGACCAGGACGATCTACGCCCAGAAGGCGGACGAGGCGAGAGCGACAGGCCGCGTCCTCGGCCTCCCACGCTGGGCGGTGGAGATCATCCCGTCCCTGACCCCCGGCATCGCCGTCTGGGACGTCAACGGCAACGTCCAGGTCGTCAAACACCTGATCACCGAAACCGAACGCCCTCTCGTCTTCACCGACCGCGCCATGACCGAGTCCTCCACCCCCGACCTCTCGGACGACGCCCTACGGGCCGCCGAACTCGAGGCGGAGGAGCGAGCGGCGGCGTTCATGGAACAACACCTGAGCGACCTCGACGACTCGTCCGAGTCCACGGTGGCGTAAGAACGGTGAGAGCGCTGAGGACGGTGGGGCCGAGATGAGTCCGTACGACGACCGGCACCGGGGTCACGAACGAGGCGGACGCGGCGAACGGGCCGAAGGAGGCGTCCCCGACGGCCTGTTGCTCGGAGTGCTCGGGTTCCTGCTGGGCATGACTCTGCTGGTGTGGTCGGCAACAGGCCTGGCGGCCGTGTTCGACCACGGCTCCTGGCCGTCGAAGGTCACCTTCGCCCGTACGCCCCTGGCGATGCGCCACCTGGTCCAGCACCCACACGACGTGGCAGGCGCCTGGCCGGACACTCCGGAGAGCCAGCTGACGGGGTACGGCCTGTTCTGGGGGCTGTTCATCGGCCAGCTGATGGTGCTGGTGGTGCTCACGGTGTTCGTGATGGGGACGTTCGCGAGGTGGCGGGCGGGGAGGGCTCGCCGACGCAAGGCTGCGGCGTACGGCTCGGAGTTCGGGCCGACGGACACGGCTGGCTCAGGCGCTGTGGCTGGGGACCGAGGGCTCGCGCCGGACGGGGCGTACGGCTCGGGTGTTGTGCCTGGGGGTGAGGCTGGTTCGGGCAGTCGGCCTGGGGCCGGCTCAGGGCTCCGGCCGGGCGCCGCCACCGGCCCGGGCTTCCCGGCTAGCGGCGCGACCGCCACTGGGCTCCCGCGTACCGCCGGTATGGAAGGTCCATCTGCGGGCGCGACGAGCTCCGGCCATCCGTCTTCGGCCGACTCCGGCTCCGGTTACCCAGCCGGGGGCACGACAGGCTCCGGGCTACCGGCGGCCGGCTTCGGCTCGGAACGCCCGCCCGGGGGCGCCGCCGACTCAGACCTCCGCCCCACGGCCAACTCCAACTCCGGCTCCGGCTCCGGCTCCGGCCAGCCGACTGCGGCAGGCTCCAGCGCGGCCCTTCGGCCCTTGGGCGCCTCCGGCCCGACCGCCCCCCACGCATCCGCTC
>NZ_JAAKZX010000333.1 GCF_011045025.1 Streptomyces ureilyticus | reverse complement strand
CGGCCGCAGCCGCGACCTCTCTCACTGCTGCGCCCGCGTTCGCCGTAGCTGGGGATCCCGTCACCGACGGCACATACGCCTTCACCGCCAAGCTCGTCATGGGCGACACCGAACGCGCCTGCTCCGGGGCTCTGGTGGCGCCCCAGTGGATCGCCACCGCCGCCAGCTGCTTCGCCGCCGATCCGCAGCAGCCTGGGACGGTCACCGCGGGGAAGCCCGCCTGGAAGACCACCGCGACCATCGGCCGTACCGATCTTGCCTCCGCCAAGGGAGCGGTCACCACGGTCGTCGAGATCGTGCCGCACGAGAGCCGTGATCTCGTACTGGCCCGGCTCGCGCGGCCCGCAACCGGGATCGTGCCGGTGCCGCTCGCCTCAGCAGCACCATCCTCGAGCGAGAGTCTGAAGGCCGCGGGATACGGCCGTACGAAGACTCAGTGGGCGCCCGGCAAGCTGCATTCCTCCGCTTTCACCGTGGACGGCGTGCCCACCGCCGACTCCGTCAACCTCGTTGGTGCGGGCGCCACTTCGGCGATCTGCGCGGGCGACACGGGCGGCCCGGTCATGCGTGAGACCGGTGGCAAGGCCGAGTTGGTCGCTGTCAGCAGCCGGTCCTGGCAGGGCGGTTGCTTCAACAGCGAAGAGACCCGTACGGGCGCGGTCGCCACCCGCGTGGACGACGTGGCCGCTTGGGTCGAGGCCACGGTCGGGACGCCCCGCCCCACCGACTTCAACTGCGACGGCGCCGAAGACATCGCCGTAGGCGACCCCAAGGCGACCATCGGCGGGGACGCGAACGCCGGCCTCGTGCGGGTCGTGTACGGCGGCGGCAAGGGCAACGCCGAGTTCACGCAGGACCTCGACTCCGTGCCCGGTGGTTCCGAAGCGGGTGACTGGTTCGGTGAGCAGCTTGCGGTGTTCGACCACAACGAGGACGGCTGTACTGACCTTGTCGTCGGCGTTGCTGCCGAGGCCATCGGGTCCGCCTCGGACGCCGGCCACGTGGTCGTGCTGTACGGCGCTCCGGGCGGCCTGACCAAGGGGCAGGCGGCCCTGACCCTTGAGCAGGGCAGCGGTGCGGGTGCCGTCAAGGCGGCCTCGTCCGAGGCCGGGGACCGGATGGGGCACGCCATCGCCGCAGGTCACACCGCCGCAGGCGAGCCGTACCTGCTGATCGGGGCGCCCGGCGAGGACACCGGCAGCGTGGCGGACGCGGGCAACACCTTCTACCTGCGCGGCAAGGTCAACGTCGCGGTGGGCCAGGACAGCCCGGGCATGCCCGGATCGGCGGAAGCGGGTGACCGGCTCGGCACCTCCGTCACCGGCTCGCCCAACCACATCGCGATCGGCGCCCCACAGGACGCCATCGGCACCAACGCTGCCTCCGGTACCTTCACCGTCCTCAAGCATCAGCTGAGCTCGGACGGCATCCCGGCCCCGGTGGCGGGCATCGACCAGGACACCGCCGGTATCAGCGGCTCGGCGGAGGCCAACGACGAGTTCGGCGCCTCGCTCGCGGCGGTCGCCTACCGTCCCTCCGGCGCCGCCACCGCGACCGACTCGATCATCGCCGTCGGCTCTCCCGGCGAGGCCGTCGCGGTGAACAACGCCAACCGGGCGGACGCCGGACGGGTCCTCGCGCTCCGGGTGACCGGGGCCGGAGCGGTCAGCGAGCTCGCCGACTTCGGGCAGGAAGCCGTCGATGTGACGGGCACGGCCGAGGCCGGCGACCGCTTCGGGGCGAAGGTGTCCGCCGTCAACACGTCGCCGAACGCGGTGAGTTCCGCCGCCGGTCTGCGGCTGGCGGTCGGCATACCCGGCGAGGCCATCGGCGCGGTGAAGGGCGCCGGCGCCGTGCAGACCTTCTCGCTCCTCGGCGCGCCGGGTGGCTCCGACTCCTTCGTCGAGGCGGGCAACGGCCTGCCCGGCACCCCGGGTGCCAACCAGTCCGTCGGCAACTCGCTCCACACCACCGCCACCCGCCTCTACATCGGCATGCCCAACGGCCCCGCCACCCACGGCGCCGTGCACGCCCTGCCCTGGGCGAGCCCGATCGGGACGACCGGAGCGGTGACGACGTACCAGCCCGGCCAGAACGGTCTGCCCGCCGCAGGAAACGCCTTCGGCACGGCCATCCGATAGCCGCGCCCACCGCACCGTACGCCGAACCTCCCCGGCCACATCCACGGACGTGACGGGGAGGTTCGGCGTACGGGCCGGCCGACCCGGCTGCTGTGGCGGCCAAGCGAGCCCGGCTCACAGGCGGTGCAGCTGGTGCGAGGGCACCTCCGTGAGCGGCTTCGTCGCCGTCGTGGCGTCCGGCACGTAACCGAGTCGCCCCCGGGTGGCGAGCAGCAAGACGAGGGCCGCGGCGGTCGAGGTGAGCAGGAGGGCGTGGGTCGTGGCGTCGGAGGACAGGGTGGGGAACATGTCCGACCAGGCGATGGAGATGTAGTTGTTGATGCCGCAGTGCAGCAGCATCACCAGCGGCATGCTGCCGCCGGAGCGGTTGAACACCCAGGTCATGACGAAGCTGAGGGCGATCGCCGAGACCACGAACTCCAGCGGCTTCATGACGCCCACATCCGGCCCGCCGCCCCAGTCACTCAGGAACAGCGGCAGGTGCCAGCAACCCCAGAGGACACCGACGACGAGGGTGGCGAGCACAGGGCCGTAGCGGCGCTGCATGCGGGGCATGGCGAACTCGCGCCAGCCGGGCTCCTCGGCGAGACCGGTGGTGACCATCTGCAGGATCAGGCCGGGCAGGAACGCGGCCAGCACGGTGGCGGACGGCAGTTCGGGGCCGCGGCCGGCCAGTGCGGCCGACGCCAGGATCAGCGCCGCGGGCACCGAGACGAGCACCACTGCGTACCAGCGCCAGCTGACCTTGAACTTGGTCATCCGCCGGCGCCAGGCCCGTAGTCCGGTACGTCCCTCGGTGACGCCGGTGACCAGCAGGGCCGACGCGATCGGGCCGAGGTAGGCGCCGGGCAGCACGCCGAGCAGTTGGGAGCTCCCGGCGGCCCCGGGAAAGGTGAAGTTCCAGACGCCCAGGCCGTTTTCGGACAGTACGTACGGTGTCCACGCCGCCCAACTCAACACGTAGGCCAGCGAGAAGAACCAAGTCAACGGACGGCGACGGATGCTGTCCCGCAGACTGCCGCGGTCGCCCTCCGGGCCGGCGGGCGTCGGTCGGGTGGCGGTGGTGACGGCGACGTGTGCTCGGGAACTCATCGCGGTGCCCCTTCGGAGACGGCTGATGTGACGTGTCCAGCACACCAACCACAGGCCCGCAGATCATTGCCGCGCACGCCCCAAGCAGAGGTACAGCAGGCACTACCTGGAGGGTATGCGGCCTGACGGAAGGTCTGCACGTACCGGCCTATTGATCACGGTCGTCTCCTGGTTGTAGCGAAACGAAGGCGTTTCGAATCAGTAGCCACAGGCCAGCAGTAGCAATTCGTGTCAGATTCTTGACGTCCGTTTTGTATATGGCACATACTCCCCGGCATCGGTGACCTCCGCTCAAGAGCCGTACAGGATGGTGGTGGCAATGACGCCAGGAGACGTCCGTTCCAGAAGCCGCAGTGAACTCACGGTCTTGGGGCTGTGTTTTGCGGTGATCATGTTCGACGGGTATGACCTGATCGTTTACGGGGCCACGGTGCCGGCCCTCATGCAGTACGAGCCCTGGGAACTGACCGCGCCCGAGGCCGGGGTGATCGGCAGTTACGCCCTCGTCGGGATGCTGGTCGGCGCACTGGTCGCCGGTGTGGCCACCGACGCCGTCGGCCGGCGGAAGGTGATGCTGATCAGCGTGAGCTGGTTCTCGCTGGCCATGGCGGGCTGTGCGCTGGCACCGAGCGCCGAGCTCTTCGGGCTGTTCCGGCTGCTCGGCGGGCTCGGCCTCGGCGGTGTGATGCCCACCGCGATCGCGCTGACCGCCGAGTACTCGGCGTCCCACCGGCGCAGCCTGAACAACGCGCTGATGTTCGCCGGCTACCCGGTCGGCGGCATACTGGCCGCCACGCTGGCACTGTCCCTCATGCCGGCGTTCGGCTTCCGGATCATGTACTGGATCGGCGCCGCCCCGCTCCTGATCGTCGTCCCCCTCCTGTGGCGTCACCTGCCCGAATCCCTCAGCTACCTCGTCGCCAAGGGCCGTACGGACGAAGCCGCGCGACTGGCCGAAAGGCTGGGCACACACGTGCCGGAGGCGGTGCCCTCCGCGTCCGGGCAGCGCGCGAAGAGCCCGGTCGCCGTCCTGTTCAGCAGGCGCCACTTCGGGCCCGCCGTGCTCTTCGCGATCACCAGCTTCTTCGGGCTGCTGCTGGTGTACGGGCTCAACACCTGGCTGCCGCAGATCATGAAGTCGGCTGGCTATCCGCTGTCGAGCTCGCTGCTGTTCCTGGTGATGATGAACGTCGGCGCGGCGGTCGGGTCCATCCTGGTGGCGCCGGTCGGCGACCGGCTGGGCATGAAGCCGGTGACCGCGGTCACGTTCGTCGCGGCGGCCCTGTCCATCTACCTGTTGAGCTCGCCGACGGCCTCCTGGGTGATGTACGGCCTTGTGGCGGTCGCGGGCTTCGGCACCATCGGCACGCAGATCATGGTCAACGCGTACGTCGCCATGCACTTCCCGCCCGAGGTCCGCGCGACCGCGCTGGGCTGGACCCTGGGCATCGGACGGCTCGGCGCGGTCGTAGGACCGACCTTCGGCGGCATCCTGCTCGCGTCCGACCTGGCCACGGAGTGGAACTTCTACGCCTTCGCGATACCGGCTGCCGCCGGGGCACTCATGGTTCTCCTGCTCCCCAAGGGGCAACGGGCCGTCGCTCCCGCGCCGGACGCGGTGCCCGTACGGGCCTGACGAAGTAACAAACGAACCGCCCCGGCTGCGTCCCCACGCAGCCGGGGCGGTTCGTTTACGGTCGCGCGGCGCTCACGCTTTGAGCAGTGCGGCCGTCAGCTCGTCGAGTCGGGTGAACTGGGCCTCAGCAGGGATCGCCCCTCGGCTGGGACGAACGCGCTCCATTGAAGTTCTCTCCCGGATGTATCTGGGAGATTCTCCCCTGGATCGCTCCGGGGAGTTTGACAGGTCATGCCTGTCCAGCGACGACCCTTCCGGCCGCCGGAGTGAGTGCGAGACTCGCTCGGATTGTCGGGGACTTGGCTATCGCCCCCGATGATGCACTGAGCGTATCAGATGCATTACGGAGTGATGCGACGGCGCTCCGCACCGCCAGGGCCGAGGATGCGCTTCCCCTCCCCGTTTACGAGGGAGCACTGCGCAAGATCAAAGGTAGACGAGCTTGCGCAGTCGTGGTGCCGCGGCGGTGAGTGGGTAGCCGCCCCAGCTGTGCGCGACCAGAGTGACGTCGCGCAGGTCGTGCCGTTCGACGAGGTCGACGATGAAGTCGCCGACGTCGGCCAGGCTGTGCTCCCGGGGGTCGGCGCCGTCGGTGAGGCCGGGCAGGTCGGGGGCCAGTACCTGGTGACCGGCGGCGCGCAGCCGCTCGGCCACCAGGCGCCAGGTCCAACCGCCGTGACTGGCGCCGGAGATGAGAACGAAGGTGTCTGCCATGGCGTCTCCTTTGACGCGAAGAGTGCCGCCACGGTGACGGCCGTCGTATGGGTGAAATATCCTTCGCTTGTGAGACGATCGTCAAGAGGTTGACACGTATAGGGGCAGGGCCCGTAGGGGTCCGAGGAGGTGCTTGTGAAACCGCGGTCGCTGGTCTTCGACCTTTTCGGTGACTATCTGCGCTACCGGGGCGGCGAGGCCCGACTGCGTGCTCTGGTCGCGCTGATGGACTGCTTCGACGTTCCCGAGAGCACGGTCAGGGTGGTCGCCGCCCGCATGCGCAAGGAGGGCTGGCTCGACGCCCGTAGGGAGGGCAGGGAGACCGCCTATGTCCTCACCGACGCCTCGTGGCGCCTCCTCGACGAGGGCCGGGAACGGATCTTCGCCCGGGCACCCGGACCGTGGGACGGGCAGTGGCACATGGTCATCTACTCGGTGCCCGAAGCCGACCGGGCGCTGCGCGAGCAGCTGCGCAAGAAGCTGTCCTGGCTGGGCTTCGGCATGCTGTCGGCGTCGGTGTGGATCAGTCCGCACGACCGGATCGCGGAGGTCAGGGAGAGCTTCGCGAACGAGCCCGCGGTACGGATCGACGCGCTGCACGCCCGTTCCGAGTCCGCCGCGGCAGACCGGGACATGGCGGCCAGGTCCTGGGATCTGACGGGCCTGAACAAGGAGTGCGGCGAACTGCTCGACCGCTACCGGCCCCGCCTCGCCGACTACCGCGCCGGGGTCCCGCGCGGCCGGGACGCGCTGGTCGAGCGTATGCGCCTGATCCACGACTACCGTCTGCTGCCGTTCCGGGACCCGGACCTGCCTCCCGAACTGCTCCCCGAGGACTGGGCCGGCCGCCGCCTCCATGAGGTGTTCCTGGAGGCGCATGGGCTGCTGCGGGCGGAGGCGGAGGGTTACGTGGACGAGGTGATCGGCGCGGCCGGCGGCTGACCGGGCGCGCGGCGGGCGACCCGGGGCGCTCCAGGGGTGGGGCGGGGTGGTCCGCGCGTTCCACGCGCACCACGGCACAGGGCTGCATCGGCGAAGAAATGCGTTTCAGAATCTAGACGACCGTTATTTCAATGTCGTACGTTGGACTCAGGCATCCCGAAGGAGTGAGTCCGCCCGTGACGATCACCGAGGAACGCGCCGCGCTCGAGAGGCTCTACGCCGACTTCGAGGCCGCGCATCTGACACCCCTGTGGACGCAGCGCGAGGGTCTGATGACCGAGCAGCCGCGTCCGGACGCCGTGCCGGCCCTGTGGCGCTGGTCGGTGCTCCACCCGCTCGCCGCGCGCAGCGGCGACCTGGTCCCCGTGGGCCGGGGCGGCGAACGGCGGGCGATCGCGCTGGCCAACCCGGGCCTGCCCGGCACCGCGTACGCCACCCCCACCCTGTGGGCCGCGATCCAGTACCTCGGCCCCGGTGAGGAGGCCCCGGCCCACCGGCACACCCAGACCGCGTTCCGCTTCGTGGTCGAGGGCGAGGGTGTGTGGACCAACGTGGAGGGCGACCCGGTGGCGATGCGCCGCGGCGACCTGCTGCTCACCCCCGGCATGCACTTCCACGAGCACCACAACACCACCGACCGGCCGATGGCCTGGATCGACGGCCTGGACATCCCCCTCGTCCGTCAACTGGACGCAGGATTCTTCGAGTTCGGCCCGGATCAACTGGGCACCCGCGCCACCCCGGCCGCTTCCCGCAACGAACGCCTGTGGGGCCACCCGGGCCTGCGCCCCCTCGGCGCCCCCGCC
>NZ_JAAKZX010000332.1 GCF_011045025.1 Streptomyces ureilyticus | reverse complement strand
GTGCCGACTGGGGCGCGGGAGGCTGCGGGACGGGTGTGCCGGCGTACGGCTGGGAGGCGGGCGGCTGGGCGGCAGGCGGCTGAGGCGCGGGCGGTGCCTGCTGGTAGCCGTAGAAAGTCGTCTGCTGAGGCGGCACGTTGCCCATGACCGTGGACCGACCGTGAAAGCCGATGTCCACGATCAGGTAGTAGACGGCGCAGGCGACGCCGTTCAGCAGCATGAGGATCACGCCCAGGGTGCCGTTCGAGCTGCTGAGGTCTTCGGTGGTGTCGGAGCTGATGAGCGCGATGACGAAGATCCAGATCAGGAGCGAGGCTCCGAAGACCCACCACTCACGCTGTCGGCGGGTCACCAGCGCGGCCCGCAGCGTCGCCGGCCAGGGGAGCAACCCGCAGGTCATCAGGGGCAGCGCCACGAGGAGCACGCGCAGCGTCACCACCGTCCCCGTCGAGGGCGGTCGCGGCGGTGGCGGCACGTAGCCGTGGCCGTGCATGGATGCTCCTGAGGACCTGATACCAGCAGACGTACGAATGTGAAGACGAGCGTATAGGCCGACACCGACAACGGTCCCTGCCTGTACCGAACCGTTGTAACGCCGAGCGCCGACGGAGCTACTCAGTCCGCATGGAACCGTTCCGGCGCCGTCGTCGGGCTCCCTCCCGAGGGGAGCTTCTGCCCGGGGCAACCGGCCAACACCCGCTCCATGGCGGCCTTCTCGGCCTCGGTGACCCACAGCCCGTACTTCTTCTTCACGGCCACCTGCCCTGCCACATACGTGCAGCGGTACGCCTTGTTGGGCGGGAGCCAGGTCGCCGTGTCACCGTCGCTCTTGCTGCGGTTGGTGCCCGCGTCGACGGCGAGGAGGTTGAGCGGGTCGTTGGCCAGGGCTATTCGCTTGCTGGGGTCCCACTGCTGGGCGCCCTTCTGCCAGGCGTCCGACAGGGCGACGACGTGGTCTATGTCGACCTGGCTTCGGCCGCGCACGAATGTCACGTCCTCGTTGGTGTACGGGTCCGGGTCGAGCGTCCCCGAGCCGACCTCGCAGTCACCGTCGCTGAACTTCACGTCCTTCAGGTCCCGTTTGAGTATGTCGTCCCGGGTCCCGCAGCCGTTCGAGTCGGTGTCGGCCCAGGGGCTGCCGAACCTGTCGCGGTCGTACCCCGTCCTGGGCGCCCTCCCCTTGACGACCAGCGAGTCGACGGCGGCGAGGGCCGCACCACCGGCAGATTGCCCGGAGCCGCCCGAAGCAGATGTCCCCGTCGGTTCGTCCGGTCCCGTCGAACCCGTGCTGTCCACGGTGCAGCCCGTCACGGCGAGCAGCACGACCGCGGCACCGGCACCCCTGGTCCAGAGCGTCACGCGCGCTCCCCTCCCCTTGCCTCCCGGATCCGCCCTGGCCGGGCGGTCCCGCTGTTCCTCACCGTAGCGAGCGAGCGGGCCGGGCATCACGGTGCCTGCTGTCGGGGATGCTGTTCCGGTCGCGACCGGACCCACGCAACGGAGCACCGCATGGCATCCACACCGCCCGCCCACCGGACTCTCAACGGCGTTCTCATCTCCGAAAGCCTCCGCGTGGGCGGTGAGTTGAGCGGCGTTCCGCTCCAGCTCACGGCGATCGAGCGCATCGCGGTCGGCGACGCCACCGCCGACCAGCCCCGGCACTGGACCCTGCTGCACTTCCGGGCCCCTGAGGACACGGTCGGCCAACTCGCCGAGGCGCTGGCGAACTGTCTGGCGCCGACCGGCGGTTGGTATGTCGACTTCAGCACCACGACGGAGACGTACGTCGTCTTCGCCGGCCGCGTCTTCCGCTACGCGCGCGGTGACGCGGCGGCGCGCGCCGAAGTGCAGGCGTACGCCCGCTCGGTGGGCGTACCGGAATCCCAGCTCGACTGGAAGGACTGAGCCGACGCCCCCACCGGCCGGCCGAACCGGATGAGGTCACCGTCGGGATGGCGCGGGACCGCAGCTCGCCCCTCACGACCCCAGGATCGAAGCCAGGAACTCCCCCGTCCACCCCAGCAAATCCCGCCCGACCAGCGGCTTTCCGCCCACCTTCGCCGTCTTCGGGCGCGGCACCAGGACCTGGTGGACGGCGGGCTTGATGACGACCCCCGGGTACAGGCGCTTGACGCGCAGCTCCTGGGACTCCCTCAACTCCACCGGTGCGAAGCGGATGTTGTTGCCCTGGAGGACGATCTCGCCGACTCCGCAGGCCCGGGCGAGCATGCGGAGTCCGGCCACCAGGAGGAGGTTCTCCACCGGCTCGGGCAACTTGCCGTAGCGGTCGAGGAGTTCCTCGCGTACGGACTTGATGTCGTCCTCGGAGTTCACCGACGCGATCGCCCGGTACGCCTGGAGGCGCAGCCGCTCGCCGGGCGCGTAGTCGTGCGGGACGTGTGCGTCGACGGGGAGCTCGATCTTGACCTCCAGGGGCGGCTCCTCCTCCACACCGCCTTCCAGAGAAGCGCGGTAGTCGGCGACGGCCTCCCCCACCATCCGTACGTACAGGTCGAAGCCCACGCCCGCGATGTGACCGGACTGCTCGCCGCCCAGCAGATTGCCCGCGCCCCGGATCTCCAGGTCCTTCATGGCCACGTACATGCCCGCGCCCATCTCCGTGTGCTGGGCGATGGTCGCGAGGCGTTCGTGGGCCGTCTCGGTCAGCGGCTTCTCCGGGGGGTACAGGAAGTACGAGTAACCACGCTCACGGCCACGTCCCACCCTGCCCCGCAGCTGGTGCAGCTGCGAGAGGCCGAAGTTGTCGCCGCGCTCCACGATCAGCGTGTTCGCGTTGGAGATGTCGATGCCGGATTCCACGATCGTGGTCGACACGAGGACGTCGAACTTCTTCTCCCAGAAGTCGACGACGACCTGTTCCAGGGCCTGTTCCGACATCTGGCCGTGGGCCGTGGCGATGCGCGCCTCGGGGACGATCTCCCGCAGCCTCGCCGCCGCGCGGTCGATGGACTCGACGCGGTTGTGGATGTAGAAGACCTGCCCCTCGCGCAGCAGTTCACGTCGGATCGCCGCGCCGATCTGCTTCTCCTCGTACGGCCCGACGAAGGTCAGGACCGGGTGCCGCTCCTCCGGAGGAGTCGTGATCGTCGACATCTCGCGGATGCCCGTCACCGCCATCTCCAGGGTCCGGGGAATCGGAGTGGCCGACATCGTCAGCACGTCCACGTTGGCCCGCAGCTTCTTCAGCTGCTCCTTGTGCTCGACACCGAACCGCTGCTCCTCATCGACGATGACGAGCCCCAGATCCTTGAATTTGGTCTCGGCGGAGAACAGTCGATGCGTACCGATGACGACGTCCACCGAGCCGTCCCGCAGCCCCTCCAGGACCGCCTTCGCCTCCGTGTCCGACTGGAAGCGCGACAGCGCCCGGACGTTCACCGGGAATTGCGAGTAGCGCTCGCCGAACGTCCCGAAGTGCTGCTGCACCAGCAACGTCGTGGGCACCAGCACGGCCACCTGCTTGCCGTCCTGCACCGCCTTGAAGGCGGCCCGTACCGCGATCTCCGTCTTGCCGTAGCCGACGTCGCCGCAGATCAGCCGGTCCATGGGGACCGTCTTCTCCATGTCCTCCTTGACCTCGGCGATGGTCGTCAGCTGGTCGGGCGTCTCCGCATACGGGAAGGCGTCCTCCAGCTCCCGCTGCCACGGGGTGTCCGCGCCGAACGCGTGCCCTGGGGCCGCCATCCGCGCGCTGTAGAGCCTGATCAGGTCGGCGGCGATCTCCTTGACGGCCTTCTTCGCGCGCGCCTTGGTCTTGGTCCAGTCGGCGCCACCCAGGCGGTGCAGCGTGGGGGCCTCGCCCCCCACGTACTTGGTGATCTGCTCCAGCTGGTCGGTCGGGATGTAGAGCCGGTCGCCGGGCTGGCCGCGCTTGGCGGGGGCGTACTCGACGACCAGGTACTCGCGGGTCGCGCCCTGCACGGTCCGCTGCACCATCTCGATGTAGCGGCCGACGCCGTGCTGCTCGTGGACGATGTAGTCGCCCGTCTCCAGGGTGAGCGGGTCGATGGTCTTGCGGCGCCGGGCGGGCATGCGCGCGCCGTCCTTGCCCGCCGCCCGCTGACCGGTGAGGTCGGTCTCCGTGAGAACCGCGAGCTTCAGGGCCGTATCGACGAAGCCGTACTCGATCGAACCGCACGCCACCTGCACCACGGACGGCGCCAGTGTGCCGAGGTCCGACTCCAGGCGGGCCGCGATGCCCTCGCCGCCGAGTACCTCGACCGTACGGGCGGCCGGGCCGTGCCCCTCGGTGACGAACACCGCGCGCCAGCCGTCCGCGAGCCACCCCTTGGTGTCGGCGAGCGCCCTGGCGGTGTCGCCGCGATACGCCTCCGGGGCGTGCATGCCGAGCTTCAGCATGTCCGCGTTCGTGTCGTCGATGGACTCGTCCGCCGCGAAGGGCGAAACCGACCACCACATCATGTCCAGCTCACGGGCCCGGTCCCGGACGTCCGCGATGGACCACAAGGAGGCGGCGCCGACGTCGATGGGCGCCTCTCCCCCGCCCGCGGTCGCCGCCCACGACGCCTGTAGGAACTCCTGCGAGGTCGCGACCAGGTCCGAGGCCCGCGTCCGCACCCGCTCCGGATCGCACACGACGGCCATCGAACCCTGGGGCAGTACGTCGATGAGCAGCTCCATGTCGTCGACGAGTACCGGAGCCAGGGACTCCATGCCCTCGACGGCGATGCCTTCCGCGATCTTCCCGAGCAGCTCGCCCAGCTCGGGGTGTGCCTCGGCCAGTGCCGCCGCCCGCTCCCGGACCTCGTCCGTCAGCAGCAGCTCACGGCAGGGCGGCGCCCACAGCCCGTGCTCGGCGACTTCGAGGGACCGCTGGTCGGCGACCTTGAAGTAACGGATCTCCTCTACGTCGTCGCCCCAGAACTCCACGCGCAGCGGGTGCTCCTCGGTGGGCGGGAAGACGTCGAGGATTCCGCCCCGTACGGCGAACTCGCCGCGCTTCTCGACCAGTTCGACCCGGGAGTACGCCGCTGCCGCCAGCGCCTCGACGATATCGCCGAGGTCGGCGCTCTCACCGGTCCGCAGCGCCACCGGCTCCAGGTCGCCCAGGCCCTTGACCTGGGGCTGGAGGACGGAGCGCACGGGCGAGACGATGACCGAGACCGGGCCGGTCTCCGGGTCGTCCGGGCGCGGATGCGCGAGCCGCCGCAGTACGGCCAGCCGCCGCCCCACGGTGTCGCTGCGCGGGGAGAGACGTTCGTGCGGGAGGGTTTCCCAGGACGGGTACTCCACGACGGTGTCGGGGGGCAGCAGGGACCTGAGCGCCGCCGCGAGGTCCTCGGCCTCACGGCCCGTGGCGGTCACCGCGAGGACCGTACGACGGGTTTCGCGGGCCAGGGCAGCGATCGTGAAGGGGCGGGCCGCCGGTGGGCCGACCACGTCGATGTGCATCCGGTTGCCGTCCGTGGCGGCCTTCACCGCTTCGGTGAGAGCGGCGTCCTTGACGACGGCGTCGAGCAGACCGTGCAGGCTCATGAAGGGGCTTCCATCCGGGGTTGGGCAACGCGGAACGCCCGACACGTCGTACGGGCCGGGGGTGTCCTAGGGTACGTCGGCTCGGTCGCGGGTGCCGGGCCTGTGGATAACGTCTGGATTCCGGGCGAAGGAAGCCGGGCTCACCCCCCTTACTGGGGCACACGCCCCTTACTGGGGGCACACACCGCAGAGGTACCGTCTCAGTTCGAACCCTTGGCCCCACCGCCCGAGCGCCCCACCGCCCGACCGAAGGACCATCCCCGTGCACGGAGCCCCCGTCGCCACGTCCGCATCCGACCGGACCGCGCAGGAACCGCCCCGGGGCGCGGCTCCGGTCGCGCCGTCCCGTGACCGGGGGCTGCACCGCCTTCTGGACGGGCGGCGGGATCCGCACATCCTGGCCGCTGTGCTGTTCGTGGCGTATGCCGTGGTCTCCATAGGCCGGTACCTGCGGCTGGGCACCAGCTCCTGGGACCTCGGCATCTTCGAGCAGGCCGTGCGCGCGTACGCGCACTTCCAGGTGCCCGTCGTGGATCTCAAGGGGCCCGGCGCCAACGTCCTGGGCGACCACTTCAGCCCCGTCACCGCGCTGCTCGCCCCCATCTACCGGCTCTTCCCCTCCCCCGTCACGCTGCTCGTCGCGCAGGCCGCACTGCTGGCGCTGTCCGCGATACCGGTCACCCGGGCCGCCGCCCGGCTGCTCGGACGCCGGCGCGGGCTCGCGCTCGGCGTCGCGTACGGGCTGTCGTGGGGCATCCAGCGGGCCGTCGACTTCGACTTCCACGAGATCTGCTTCGCCGTTCCCCTGATCGCGTTCTCCCTGGAGGCGTTGCTGCGGCAGCGCTGGCGGGCCTCTTTGTACTGGGCCCTGCCCCTGGTCCTGGTCAAGGAGGACCTCGGTCTGACCCTGGCGGCCCTCGCCCTGGTCGTCGCGCTGCGATCCCGGACGTCCTCTCGGCGGACGGCCCTGTGCGCGCTCGGAGTCGCGGGCTTCGGCGTGCTGGCCACGGTGGTCACCATGACCCTGGTCATACCTGCCTTCAACACCACGGATGTCTACGACTACTGGAGCAAGGTCAGCGACTCGAGCGGGCCCTTCGACGGCCTCGACACCAAACTCCGAACTCTCGGCTGGCTGTTGATCCCCACCACCGGGTTGCTGGCGCTGCGTTCGCCGCTCCTGGTGATCGTCGTGCCGACGCTGGGGTGGCGGTTCTTCTCCTCCGATCCGCATCACTGGGGTACGGAGTGGCACTACAGCGCGGTTCTGATGCCGGTCGTCGTGCTTGCCCTGGCCGACGCGCTTGCCTCCGCGCGGCACAGTGCTCGGCCGTGGCTGCGGTCGTACGCGCTTCACCTGCCGACCGCGGTCGTCTCGGCGGCGCTGGCGCTGACGACCACGCTGCCGCTGGGCGCGTTGACCGAGTCGGCGGCCTATAGCGTGCCCGCGCGTGTCTCCGCCATCGACGGGCTGCTGGGGCGCATTCCGGACGGCGCCACCGTCGAGTCCAACATCGGGCCGATCAGTCGGCTCACCTCTCGGTGCCGGGTCTTCTGGGTCACCAACACCCGAGGGGTGACGCCGGACTTCATCGCCCTGGACAACTCCTCCGGCCGTTACGAGGACCCCGTGGGGTACGCCCACGAGTTGCACCCTCGTGCGGGGTACGTCGTCGTGGGCTCCGCCCAGGGGTATGTGGTGCTCGGACGCGAGCGGTGACGTCTGCGGCGGGCTGGGGGCGCGGTCCTTTTTTCCCCAGTCCCGCCCCTTCCCGGCTGTATCAATTTGCGGCTCCGCCGCGTGAGGGGCTGCGCTCCCAGGCCCCTCTGCCTCCGGCGGGTGGGGCGCGCCTACCGCGGG
>NZ_JAAKZX010000331.1 GCF_011045025.1 Streptomyces ureilyticus | reverse complement strand
AGCGAACGAGACGGATGGCCGCGCCTCCGCCCTGGAGAGCGCCATTCGCCGCCTAGGGGATGAAAGCCCTCAAAGCAGGGCAGGAACGAGAGTCGCATATAGGGCTTGACCTGCATAAACGCCCTCTAAGAGCTCGTAACACGATCATGAGCGGGCCTTCTGGAGGCGTCTCAGCAGATGAGGCTACAGGCCAACGAGACGAAGGCGTCGTGGAGTTCGGTTCAGCGTTCCCAACGGACGGCGAGGCGTTTGAACTGGTGGAGCAGGGCGAAGGTCTGCTCGACGACGTAGCGGAGTTTGCCCAGGCCTTTGATGTTCGGGGCGCCCTTGCGGGAGATGACCGGCAAGATCCGCCGCTTGCGCAGTTCCCGCCGGTTGGGATTGGAGTCGTAGCCCTTGTCATCGAGGAGTGAGTCGGGGTGGCGGCGCGGGCGGCCGGGCCGTCCGGCCACGGGCGGGATGCCATCGACCAGGGCGAGGGTCTGGGTGACGTCGCTGACGTTGGCCGCGGTGGTGATGACCTTGAACGGGGTGCCGCGTCCGTCGCAGAGCAGGTGGTGTTTGCTGCCCGCCTTCCGCCGGTCGACCGGCGACGGACCAGTGTCGGTGCCCCCTTTTTCGCGCGGACGTGGGAGCCGTCCACGCACGCGCGGGACCAGTCGAGTTCGCCGGCCGCGTTCAGCTCGGCGAGCAGGATGCGGTGCAGTTGGTCGAAGACCCCAGCCTGCTGCCACCGCTCCAGGCGCCGCCAGGTCTGTCCGGAACCGAATCCCAGCTCCAGCGGCAGGAGTTGCCAGGCTATGTCGTTGTGCAGGACGCACAGGATGCCCTGCAGACACAGCCGGTCCGCCACCGGCCGTGGGCCCGGCGACTTCTCCGGCCAGGGCGGCAGCAGCGGCTCGATCAGGGCCCACAAGTCGTCGTCCACGATCCACGGCCGGGTGCTCACATCCTCGCGAACGGCGGAATCGTCACATCGGTCACGCCGGACCAGGGCACTTCAACATGATCAAGTTACGAGCTCGTAGGACACGGTCTGATACTGCAACGGTCTTCGGCGTGACTGGTTGCCAGGCTGTTCGCTGGCCTGGGCATGGATGGGGATCTTGGTGATGACAGGGCGTAACGGGGAGGCTAGCGAGGTGCCGCGAGTACGTCCCGGAGAACGTTCTCGAGCGTGACGCGGGCCAGCTCGTGTCTCAGGGTCTCCTCGATGCCCTCGTAGATGCCCTGCATCGCCGGCTGGATACCGTAACCCACCACGCATCCCTGGTCCGGGGTAGTGCGGTGCATCGCGAACAGCGGGCCGGGTTCCACTGCCTCGTACACGTCGAGCAGGGTCATCGACTCCAGCTCGCGTGCCAGCGACCAGCCCGCGCCCACGCCCCGCCGGGACTCCACGAGCCCGGCCCTGCGCAGCTCGCCGAGCAGCCGCCTGATCACCACAGGGTTGGTGTTCGCGCTGGTCGCGATCTGCTCGGAGGTGGCGACCTCATGGCCCTGGCGCTGGTAGAGGCCGATCCAGGCCAGCGCGTGGGCGGCGATTGTCAGCCTGCTGTTGGCGCTCATGGACTCCTCCTCTCGGCCGCAACGCTTCATGTTACGACAGCCCAGTCGTAACAGCGAAGGTTGCAACATGCTGTCGTAACAATTAGCGTTGCGACTGCAGGAAGGGTCAAATCAACGAGGTGAGAAGAATGAGCAAGCCACTCACGGGCAAGGTCGCCCTGGTCACCGGGGGGTCGCGCGGACTGGGAGCCGCGACCGTACGGCTGCTGGCCGAGCAGGGCGCCGACGTCGCCTTCACCTACGTCAGCTCCGAGAAGCAGGCGCAGGCCGTCGTCGACGAGGTGCACGGCAAGGGAGCCAAGGCCGTCGCCTTCAAGTCCGACCAGGCGGACACGAGCCGGGCGCCGGCGCTGATCGACGACGTGGTCGCGCACTTCGGCGGCCTGGACATCCTCGTCAACAACGCGGCGATCCCCGCGGCTGGCACGGTGGACGCCCCGGACGCCGACACCGCCGCACTGGACCGGATGCACGCCACCAACTACCTCGGCGTGATCGCCGTCATCCGGGCCGCCTCCCGAGTGCTGCGCACGGGCGGCCGCATCATCACGGTGAGTTCCGGACTGGGCTCCCGGGTCGGCGTCCCCGGCCTTGCCGACTACTCGGCGACCAAGTCAGGCATCGAGAGGTACACCCTGGGCGCCGCACGCGACCTCGGGCCCCGGAACATCACCGCCAACGTCGTGGAGGCCGGACTGATGGAGGGCGGCATGCAACCGCCGGACCCCGAGACCCTCAAGGTTCTGCTCAGCTCGCTGTCCCTGCAACGCATGGGGCACCCCGACGAAATCGCCGCGGCGATCGCCTTCCTGGCGAGCCCCGCCGCGTCGTACGTCACGGGCGCGGTGCTGGACGCCCACGGCGGCTACAACGCCTGAACCCAAACGCCGTCCGCGCGCCCCGAAGGACATCGCGCCTTCGGGGCGCGCACCGCCAACGACCCGCGTGTGCGTGGACACGTCTCAATAAGCCCGGATCGTGATGAGCCGGGATTCGGCGAGGGCGGAGAAAACGTCATCGACGAAAAATTCCCGCTGACGGTAATCCCGGCGCTGTAACGTCCGGCCCGGACCCGAGTGAGTCCCCGCGCGTGCGCGGGGGCTCTTCTCGTACGGGCCTCACGCGCGCAAATCGATACATCATTCAGCACGCTCACTTTTTCGCATGTGACCGATCGATGCCACCCCCAGCCACCGCAGCACCGCGTCCGTGCTGCCGCCGGCGTCGAGCTTGGCGGTAGATGTTGCTGGAAAGCCACCTATCCGGCGATCCTCGCCCTCTTCTGCGTTGACGCGGCCATCTCGCACAGCACCGTGCCGCTGGTACGCAGCGCGGCTTCGATGATGGTCACCCTGGTGGCCTTCACCGCCCTCTACGCCCTCGCGCCTGGACAGCTCGGCGGCAGAGACGTGAAGGTCTCCGGACTCGTCGGCCTGATCCTCGGATGGTTCAGCTGGACCGCCGCCTTCACCGGCATCCTGTTGGCCTGGCTACTCGCCGCATTCGCCGGGGTCGTCCTCCGCCCATCGCGCAAGTCCCAGCCCGAGGGGCCACCGCTCGGAACCTGCCTTGTCATCGCGCCGATCACCACCGCGCTGGCGAACAGCTGAGCAGTTGCTGGCTTGTTTCTGCTTGCCTGCCGTGCCCCTTCAGGGGCACCTCTCCGTCTCCAGGGCATCGGCGGCGACCTCACCCCGACGGCGTTACCCAGGCCGAACGCTGCTGCCGCCAGGCCGCCCGCGGCAAGCGCGGACGCTGGACTCCGCCTGGCCACCTCCACGGATGCTTCCAGCTCTCATGGACATCGACTACTCGTCGCAGCGAGCGGCAGCCAGACGGGCCCGTGCCTCCATCAGGGCGAAGCCGAGCAGGTTCTGACCACGCCACCGGGAGGGATCGGTGGCACGCTCATCGGACGCGCCGAGCCCGATGCCCCACACCCGGTCGCGCGGGCTGGCCTCGACCAGCACCCGGTTACCCGTGCCGAGCAAGTACGCGCGCAGAGCGGGGTCCTGTCCGAACTTGGCGACGTTCCCCACAACGACCAACTCGAAGCGGGCGGCGACCCAACGCGCCTCGTCGAAGCCGCGGACCAGCCGCCCGAGGCTCTTGGCCTCGGCGGGAGAGCGCGCCGCGAGGACCGCCGAGTGCGACGCGTCGTCACCGAACAAGCGGGCCTTGCCCGCCATCATCCAGTGCTCGGCGCTGGCATACGTCACGCCGTCCACGGTGAACGGGGAA
Organism: Streptomyces ureilyticus; assembly: GCF_011045025.1. Lineage (GTDB taxonomy): Bacteria > Actinomycetota > Actinomycetes > Streptomycetales > Streptomycetaceae > Streptomyces > Streptomyces ureilyticus. The sequence continues at coordinate 3,579 of NZ_JAAKZX010000331.1, read as the reverse complement.
GGCCACCACTGGCTGAGCGCACCCGGACCGATCGAACCATCCCGCTGTGGCTGATGCCCCCAGAACATCAGCCACTTCGGCCGCGCTCCGGCAGCAATTAGCGCCGCGAGATCCTCTCGGGTACGGGCCTGGACCGGGCTGTTCGTGTCAATCGTCTCCATGACAGGGATCCTCCCAGCCACCACCGACAACAGACGAAGGGATTTCCGCCACGCCCGTGCGGCGCAAGAGCGGTCCTCCAAACCGAGGTCCCCATGGGGCCGGTACCGGTTGACCCACTTCGACGCGCATGGCCGGAGATACCCCTCTCGGCTGCGACGTGCGCAATCGGCCTCGTGCGGCAGCGCTCGATCAGACGACGGCGCCCCTCACTGGTGAGGGGCGCGTTCCTGTGCGTCATGCAGCGGGGCCCGGGGCGGAGGCTCGCTTGGCGATGTCCCGCCGGGAGATGGCCTCTGTCACCTCATCAAGGGCGGTACGGAGGAAGGCTCCGTAGGCGTCTTGGGGAAGGTTGGGGGCATGCTCTTTGGCTGCGGATATGTGCTCGGTGGCTGTGTCGAAGGAGCCGAGGCGGCGGTAGTTGTCAGCGAGGTTGAGGTGCAGGGACGGATAGAAGCCGGCGATGTGAAGGCTGGCGTGGTGCTGCTGAACGCGCTGCTCGGTCACGGCGTCGGCTGCGTCCAGGGCGCGGATGTCCCAGGCCAGGGCCTGGGCTGGGTCTTCGTAGAGGTCTGCCAGGTAGTGCGCGAGAGTGCAGCGGTGCAGCGGGTCGCCGGTGACGCCGATCGTGGACCACAAGGCCAGGAGCTTGTGGCGGGCCGAAGCGATGTCGCCGGCTCGTCCTTCGATGACAGCTTGGCTGATGGCTTCCATGGTCGTGTCGGGGCTGATGGGAGTGGCGGTCATGATGTTGCTCCTCGTCATTCTTGCTCAGGCTGAGCGGTCGGGCTTGATGGGCATGGCCAGGGTGGTGAGATCGCCGCGGTCGGCGGAGCGGATCGTGACGGGCTGGTCCGGTTTCCTCGCAGGTCGAGCATCACGTCAGGGCCGACGGCGGTACTGACGGCCGGATAGAGCGTGATCAGCTCGAAGGAGATCTGAAGGTCCTGCCCCGTCATGGTGGCCGTGAGTGGGACGCCGGGGAGCTCTGCCTCCGCCACCAGGACGTTCAGGACGTTCGGGCCGTGATGGGTCACCCGCAGCGTGATCCGCTCTCCTGGGTGTTCTTCCAGGGCTCGCAGGAGGAGATCTTTCGAGACCGTCACCCGGGTCGTGGCCTCGGGCAGCGACGCGAGCATCAGCCGGTAGTCGGGAAACTCCTCCGACAGCAGGCGGCAGTGCCGGTCTTCTCGGTCTGCCATGCGCAGCCAGAATCCGTGCGGTGTCGCCTCGAGCCGCACCAGTGCGCTGCGGCGGATCTCCGCGATCGCGGCCCGCAACTCGTCACCGTCGACCGTGGCAGCCCAGGTCGCGGCCGCTGCTTCGGCCGGAACCAGGGTCCGGGTCGCGAGGCGGTAGCGGTCCGTGGCGGTCAGCGTGACCGCTTCCTGCGTCGCCTCGACGCGCAGGGCGCCAAGCACTGGCATACCCGGTTCACGCGCGGTCGCGGTCAGGACCTGCTCGATCGCGTCAGCCAGAACCGGCCCCTTCAGCACGGCAATCGGCAGACTTGGTACATCCGTGAGCGATGACTTGATCGAAGCGGCCTTCTGCTGCACCGCTGCCGCGTCCCCGAGGACCTTCGCGACGTGCTCGTCGATCAGCCGGGATGCCTCATCGGGCTCGGCGTCGAGGACCGCTTCGACAGCGGCGAGTGGCATGGCCATCTCACGGAGCTGACGCAGCACGGCTGCCCGTACCACCTGGTCAGCACCGTAGTAGCGGTACCCAGAGACCGGGGCGACCGCGACAGGAGGAAGCAGCCCGGAATCGGCGTAGAAGCGCAAGGCGCTTGCGGTCAGCCCGGTGCGTCGGGCGAAGACCCCGAGCGGCATCAGCTCAAAGTTCGGCACCCCGCCATCGTCGAGCTTCAACCAACTTGAAGGTCAACACCGGCCGGCTGTGTCAACATCGCGGAAGCCGCGAAGCGGGGCGAGGCGGACCTGTCCCTGGTCAGCATCGACTCCACCACCGCCCGCGCTCACCACGACGCTGCCGGGATGCACCTGGCCCAGGACATCCCACCGCCCTGGAGAAGACCGCGGCCGAGGAGGAGACGGCCAAGTCAAAAGGGGCGGCTCCGAAGGACGAAACGGGCAGGAAGCCGAAGCAGATCCCGAGCGGGAGAAGCGACGACGCTTCCGCCGCCGGCTCAGACTCCGTCTGAAGCCCACCCTCCTGGGACGCTCCAGAGGCGGGCAGACCAGCAAGGTCCACCTCGCCGCCGACCGCAAGTGCCGCCCGCTGGCGTGCGTCCTGACCGCGGGCCAGGCCGCGGTCAGGACGCATAGGGAAGGTCAGAATCCGCGGCCCCGTCGGCCGCCCCCGCCTGGACGCGGTCGCCGAGGGCTAGGATCGGCGCGGTAGCCGATTCGAGTTCGTCCAGCAGGCCGGCTGCGGCGCGGAGTGCGGTCCGCGGGGCGGTCTCGGTAATCTCGGCCAGGACGCGCAGGACTCGGTGGGATTCGGGCCAGTCCAGGAACCGCTGTGGCGCGGTGGTTCCGGAGTAGACGCCGGCTTCGATGCCGATTCCTCGGTCCAGCAGGGCAGCGGCGACATGGGCGGCGCCGTCCTCATGCCAGTTGACGGAAGCGTGGTCGGGCAGCATGGTCCAGGCTCGGACCTGCGCGGCACGGGCCGGAGGGTCCGCCGTGGCCCAGGCGCCAGTGGTGACCCCCACGGGGACCCGGGACTGTGGCCCGTACCGCACTGACAGCGGCAGCGACAGCGACGGCTTCCAGCGTGTCCCGGCCGTCGCCGTCCTTGGGGTGCAGATGGATGTCCTCGGCGCCGGCGGCGACAGCCTCACGGGCCGCCGCCGCCAACTCGTCGCCGGTCACCGGGAGATGAGAACACTCGGCGCGGCTACGAGCGCCGTTGAGACAGACCTGCAGCATGACGCCATCTTCGCAGGTCGCACCCGAGAGGCTTCCTGGCAGGCGACTGGATCCAGGGCGAGATCGACTCCCGCAGATTGATCACAACTCGATACGCACCCGACAGCAGGACCTCGCCCTGGGCCTCGTCTCGGTGGCGATTACTCCGAGGCGGCATTGCCCGCGAGCCTGGTGCCCCAGTGGGACGAGAGGCTGTGCGACTCAGCGAGCTTCAGGTCCTCGGGAGTGTCGACGGCCATACCGGCGTCCTCCACCCGCACCATCGCCACCGCGTAGGAGTGTTCGAGAAAGCGGAGCATCTCGATCCCCTCAGCCTCCTCCACGGGGCCCGGGCAAAAGGCCAGCGAATAGACGTAATGCTTCCGGGGTGAAGGCATAGAGGCCGAGTTGCCGCAGCTAAGGCTTGTCCCGTAAATGATCTACGACGTGTTGGTTGACCTGCCTGTTCTTCGTCAACCGGCGAGGGTGAGGTTGTGGAGGCGGGCGATGCCGAGCATGGCGTGGTGGACGCCGTCGCCTTTGA
>NZ_JAAKZX010000330.1 GCF_011045025.1 Streptomyces ureilyticus | reverse complement strand
GGAGAGAGCTGGCCCGAGTGGGCGGGAGGGACTCAGCCATGGCTACTGGATCACCACCTTGACGATGCCGGTGAGGGCGATCTGGGCGAGGGAGAGGGGGACGAGGAGGGTCCAGGAGAGTTTCTGGAGCTGGTCCTCGCGGAGACGGGGATAGGTGACGCGGAGCCAGATCACGAGGAAGGCGAGGACCGCGGTCTTGAGCAGGGTCCAGACCCAGCCGAGGCCGTCGGCACCCCACGGGCCATGCCAGCCGCCCAGGAAAAGGACGGTGGTCAGGCCGCACAGGACGATGATTCCGGCGTACTCGGCGAGGAGGAAGAGAGCGAAGCGCAGGCCGGTGTACTCGGTGTACGCGCCGAAGATGATCTCCGAGTCGGCGACGGGCATGTCGAAGGGAGGGCGCTGGAGTTCGGCGAGGCCGGCCACGAAGAAGACGAGCGCGCCGACGATCTGCCAGGGCAGCCACCACCACTCGAAGGCGTCGAGGATGCCAGGGAGCGAGACCGTGCCCGCGGCCATCGCGACTGAGGCCGCGGTGAGGAGCATCGGGAGTTCGTAGGCGAGGAGCTGGGCGGCGGTGCGGAGGCCGCCAAGGAGGGAGAACTTGTTGGCAGAGGCCCAGCCCGCCATGAGCGAGCCGAGGACGCCCACGCCCATCACGGCGAGGACGAAGAAGATGCCCGCGTCGATGACCTCGCCGACGGCACCTTCGCCCGGGCCGATGGGGATGGCGAGGAGGACGAGGAGGTACGGGAGGAGGGCGACGGCGGGGGCCAGCTGGAAGATACGGCGGTCCGCGCCCGCGGGGACCACGTCTTCCTTCTGGGCGAACTTCACGCCGTCCGCGACGAGTTGGGCCCACCCGTGGAAGCCGCCCGCGTACATGGGGCCGAGGCGGCCCTGCATATGGGCCATCACCTTGTGCTCCGTCTGGCCGACGATCAGCGGGAAGGTGAGGAACACGACGAAGACGATCAGGAGTCGCAGGGCGACGTCGAGCACGTCGTTCACTGCGGGCCTCCTGGGGGGTTGTCGTGGGTGGGTGGCTGGGCTTCGGGGGCGACGGAGGGTTTCGCCGGCGTCTCCGCCTCGGGAGCCTCGGCAGACCTGGGCTCGTCGGGAGCCTCGGGTTCGTCGTCCTGCCGCTCGCGGCCGGGCTCGCCCTCACCCCCTTGCCGCTCGTGCGAGGGTCGCTCCTCAGTGGGCGACTCCCCCGTTGGCGACTCGCTCTTCGGCGACTCGACCCTGGGCGGCTCCCCGATCGGCGACTCCTCCGGGGGCGGCCCCGTGGGCGGCTTCTGCTGAGCGCCGTCGAAGGCGGGGCGCGCGTGGTGCCAGGGGGCGTCCGTGCTGCGGGGGCGCGCCGGGCGGGCGGGCCGCCCGCCTCCGGGCTGCTGCTCGCCTTCAGGCTGATGCTCGCCGCCGGCTTCGTCGGCCGGGGCGGCAGCGGACGCCTCCCGCTGCGACGCCGAGCCCTCGCCGGCACTGCGGGCGCGGCGCGGTGCCGCGGGCGGCGTTTCGGCTCCCGAAGCCGAGGTCGGAGAGACCGAAGGAGCATCCGCCGAGCCCGTCTCCTCCCCTTCCGTCCGCTCCGCCCCCTCCGTCCGCTGTGTCGCCGAGCCCTCGCTCACGCTGCGTGCCCGGCGCCCGGCAGGCCTGCCCTCCGCCGCCGCGCCCGTACCCGGACCCGCAGCGGGAGCACCAGAAGCCGGGGCCTGGCTTGCCGAGCCCTCCCCCGCTGTGCGAGCCCGCCGGGCCGGGCGTTCGCCCGCGGCGCGGGCCGCGCCGCGGGCAGGGCGGGCCGGAGCAGGCGGGAGCTGGCCCTTCAGGGGTCCCCACTCGTTCGGGTCGGGGACGCCGGGCGGCAACATCTGGCGGCGCTTCGGACCGCCGTGCTCCGACTCCCCCGGCTCCTTCGCGCCGGGCCAGGCCTTGGCGACGCGGGCCGCAAGGACGAAGTCCTTGCGCAGGGGGTGGCCCTCGAAGCCCTCCGGGAGGAGCAGCGGCGCGAGCCCCGGGTGGCCCTCGAAGGTGACGCCGAACATCTCGTGAGTCTCGCGTTCGTGCCAGGCGGCGCCCGCGTAGACCTCCACGGCGGAGGGGAGCACGGGGGCGTCGTGCGGGACGGTCGTACGTACGAGAAGGCGGCGTACCGGAGCGAGCGCGACCACATGGGCCGCGACGCGGAAGCCCGTGCCGGGTTCGTCGACGGCGCTCAGCCAGTCGAAATACGTGCAGCCCAGTTCGCCGCGCGCGGTCTCCAGGGCGGAGATCCAGGCGGCGGGCGGCACGTCGACGGTCAGGAGCTCGTACGACTCCTCGGCCGTGGCCTCCGTACCGAAGAGCTCCTCCACCGGGGAGGGCAGCCAGCCGGTCACCGCTCGCCCTCCTCCCCGGCCGGAACCGGCGGCTTCACCAGCCCGCTCTGCAGCGCGCCCGCGGAAGGCCGGGTGCCGGCGGATCCGTAGCGCTCAGACCCGTACGCGGATCCGTACCGCTCCCCCAGCGACTCCCGGGCGATCTTCTCCTGAAGCTTGAGGATGCCCTGGAGCAGCGCTTCGGGTCGTGGCGGGCACCCGGGGACGTACACGTCGACCGGGATGATCTGGTCGACGCCCTTGGTCACGGAGTACGAGTCCCAGTAGGGCCCGCCGCAGTTGGAGCAGGCACCGAAGGAGATGACGTACTTGGGTTCCGGCATCTGTTCGTACAGCCGCTTCACCGCGGGCGCCATCTTGTCCGTCACGGTCCCCGACACCACCATCAGGTCGGCCTGGCGCGGCCCCGGAGCGAACGGAATCACTCCCAGGCGGATGAAGTCGTGCCGGGCCATGGAGGCGGCGATGAACTCGATGGCGCAGCAGGCGAGGCCGAAGTTGAAGACCCACAGGCTGTAACGGCGGCCCCAGTTGAGGACCACCTTCATCGGCTCGGGGGCGAGACGCGCGAGCGCACCCAGGCGCTTGGGCTCCGGAAGCAGCACAGGCACCGGCTCGGAAACGGGCTCGGGCTGGGTCACGTCCATGTGAGGACGCCCTTCTTGTATGCGTACAGCAGTCCCACGGCCAGGAAGCCGAGGAAGATGAACATCTCTACGAGCGTCGTCGCCCCGTAGCCCGGCGCGGCGAAGACCGTCGCCCAGGGGAAGAGGAAGATCGAGTCGACGGCGAAGATCACGTAGAGGAAGGAGTAGACGTAGTAGCGGACCTGGGTGTGGGCCCAGCCCTCGCCGACGGGGTCGACTCCGCACTCGTAGGTCAGGAGTTTTTCGGGCGTCGGGACGACGGGCCGCAGCAGGCGCCCGGCTCCGAAGGCGACGGCGACGAACAGCACGCCGATCACGGCAAGCAGTCCGACGACCGAGTAGGACTGGAAGTAGTCGGCCGCGACCGTGATCCCGGCGGTCCCGGTCTCCGCGCCCCTGGTCGGTTCCGGCACGTCCGCCCCTCGCTCCCTGACCTCGCATGACCGCGTATGACCTCGTGCGCGCTCTGATGTGCGCCGTGCGATGCGCTTGTGCTCGACGATCTGTACGCACCGGAGTCTAGGCCCTGCTAAAGAAACGGTAAGCAGCCCGTCACGCCTTGGCATGCGCGGAGGTCGCCGACAGGCGCTGGGCAGGAAGCAGGGGTGGGGTTTTCCCCAGGGCATCCCGGCGGTCCACCTCATGGCGCTCCGGCACGCGGCCCGGCACGCTAGCCGTTATGACCGAACGCATCATCGCCACCGACACCCGGGACGTCGGCGACCGGCCGCCGCCCGCGCGCTTCGCCTACGACTGGCACACCTGGAAGGAGATCGCGCATCTCCTGGCGAACCTGCCGGTGTCGCTGATCGGTTTCACGTACGTGGTGACGGTGCTGTCCACCGGCGCCTTCATGACCCTGACGGTGATCGGTCTTCCCCTTCTCGCGGGCGGACTGATGGGCGCCCGGCTGCTGGGCAAGCTGGAGCGGGGCCGGGCCAGGGCGCTGCTCGGGGTCCGGGTGGACGAACCGAGTCCGCTGCCGTGGCGGGGCCGGGGCGGCTTCCTCCCCGCGCTGTGGATGGCGCTGAAGGACCCGGTCGGCTGGCGGACAGTGCTGTACGAATTCATACGGCTGCCCTGGGGCATCCTCACCTTCACTATCACGCTGACCTCGTTGTTCGTGCTGTGGCCGGTGCTGCCGTTCATCGCGCGCGGGCTCGCCAACGCGGACCGGGCGATGGTCCGCGGGCTGCTGTCGCCCTCCGACGAACTGGAGCGGCGCATAGCCGAGTTGGAGTCGGACCGGGGGGTGGTCGTCGACACGGCCGCGGCCGACCTGCGGCGTATCGAGCGGGATCTGCACGACGGCGCGCAGGCGCGCCTCGTCAACCTCGCGATGGGGCTCGGTCTCGCCAAGGAGAAGCTCCTGGAGGACCCCGACGCGGCGGCGTCGATGGTCGAGGAGGCGCACGGCGAGGTGAAGATGGCGCTCCAGGAACTGCGCGACCTGGCCCGTGGCATCCATCCCGCCGTCCTCACCGACCGCGGGCTCGACGCCGCCCTGTCCGCGGTGGCCTCCCGCTGCACGGTCCCCGTCAAGGTGACTGCCGACCTGCCGATGCGCCCCGCCGCGGCCATCGAGGGCATCGCGTACTTCACGGTCTCCGAGCTCCTCCAGAACGTCAGCAAACACAGCGGGGCGCGGTCTGCCTCCGTCGACGTCTGGCGCTCGGACAACCGCCTGCTCATACAGGTCTGGGACGACGGCCGCGGCGGCGCCTCCCTCGACGGCGGCACAGGAATGGCGGGCCTCGCGGACCGGCTCGGCGCGGTCGACGGCCTGTTCATCATCGAGTCCCCCGTAGGCGGCCCGACAACGATCACGGCGGAACTCCCGTGGCGGGACCGGACGGAGGAGCCGGCGCGGAGGTAGGCGGACGGCCTCGGGCCGCACGACTGTCTGTCGTACAGCCTTCCTCCCGTACGACCCTTCCAGTCGCACGGCACTTCCAGTCGCACGGCCTTCTCCTGCCGGACGTGCCTTCTCGTCGTACGCCTAGGTAGGGAAAACCCCCGCCCCAAGACGCCGACGTACTCCATGGTCCGCGGACCTGGCACCGAGCAGTGTGGAACTACGACAGCGGACAACCGGACCGATCAGGAACCGAGTAGAAACGGACGGCGGCCATGGCGACGGAGTACGGACAGGGATACGGGCGAGACGCTGGGCCCGGATTCCTCGGGGAGGGCGTCGAGGGGCGGCACCGGCTCCCGGCCGCGCTGCGGGCGCCGATCGCGGCGCGCAGCTGGAAAGAGCTCGGCTATCTGATGCTGAGCCTGCCGGTCAGCATCCTGATGTTCACCTTCGCCGTGACGATGGTGTCGCTGGGCGCGGGACTGCTGATCACGTTCCTCGGCATACCGGTGCTCGCGGCGGCGCTCGCGGGCTGCCGCGGGTTCGGCGCGCTGGAGCGTGCGCGGGCGCGCGGGCTGCTGGGTCTGGAGGTCGCGGCGCCGGAGCCGTTGCGGGTCCGGAAGCAGGGTCCGATGGCGTGGATGGGCGCGATGCTCAAGAGCGGGGCGTCCTGGCGGCATCTGCTGTACGCGGTGCTGCACTTCCCGTGGGCCGTGTTCGCGTTCGCGGTGGCGATCAACTTCTGGGCGTACGGCTGGGCCATGCTGACGTATCCGCTGTGGTTCTGGGTCTTTCCGGTGTGGGTCGGGCAGGACGGGCTTCAGCTGTACGGGGACGAAACGCACCGGATCTACCTGGACAACCCCTTCGAGATAACCCTGACCGCGCTGCTGGGGCTGCTGCTCACGCTGGCCACACCGTGGATCGTACGGGCGCTGACGCTGGTGGACGGGCTGCTGGTGCGCGGGCTGCTCGGGCCTTCCCGGCTGGCGACGCGGGTCGTGGAGCTGGAGTCGGACCGCGGTGTCGTCATCGACACGGCCGCCGCCGATCTGCGGCGTATCGAGCGGGATCTGCACGACGGGGCACAGGCGCGGCTGGTCGCGCTGGCCATGGACCTGGGGCTGGCCAAGGAGAAGCTGGCGGAGGATCCGGAGGCGGCGGCGCGGATGGTGGGCGAGGCGCACGGCGAGGTGAAGACGGCGCTGCAGGAGCTACGGGACCTGGCTCGTGGCATCCATCCCGCCGTCCTCACCGACCGCGGGCTCGACGCCGCCCTCTCCGCGGTGGCCTCGCGTTGCACGGTGCCGGTTCAGGTCGAGGTGGACCTGCCGTCCCGGCCGGCGCCCGCCATCGAGGGCATCGCGTACTTCACCGTCTCCGAGCTTCTTCAGAACGTCAGCAAGCACTCGCGGGCGACGCGGGCGTACGTGGACGTCTGGCGCGTCGACAACCGCCTGATGCTTCAGGTCCTCGACAACGGCGCCGGCGGAGCGGACGCCTCCGGCGGTTCTGGCCTCGCTGGTCTCGCCGAACGTCTCGACGCGGTCGACGGCGTCCTCGTCGTCGACTCTCCGCCCGGCGGGCCGACGCGCGTCACGGCGGAGCTGCCTTGGCGCCATGCCTCCGCCGGATGAGTGGGGTGCTCACCGGAAGGGTGGGTTCGGTTCATGGGCGACTGCGGGCCCTCGTAGCCGACAACGAACCCACCCCGCCCAACCACCGGAGGTGAAATGCTGGACCCCTACGCGCAAGCCTGCGCCAGGCTGGGGGGCCAGAAACCGTGGAGGACAGGGTGCAAGTGGTCATCGCCGAGGATTCGGTGCTGCTCAGGGAGGGGCTGACTCGGCTGCTGACCGACCGGGGGCACGAAGTCGTTGCCGGAGTGGGCGACGGTGACGCACTGATCAAGACCATCACCGAACTGGCGGCCCAGGGCACACTGCCGGACGTCGTCGTCGCGGACGTACGCATGCCGCCCACCCACACGGACGAGGGCGTCAAGGCCGCGGTGCAGTTGCGCAAACACCACCCGGGACTCGGGGTACTCGTGCTCTCGCAGTATGTGGAGGAGCAGTACGCCACAGAACTCCTCGCCGGTTCCAGCCACGGCGTCGGCTACCTGCTCAAGGACCGGGTAGCCGAAGTACGTGAGTTCGTGGACGCGGTGGTACGCGTGGCCCGGGGCGGCACGGCGCTCGACCCGGAGGTGGTGGCCCAGCTGCTCGGCCGCAGCCGGAAGCAGGACGTACTCGCGGGACTCACCCCCCGTGAGAGGGAGGTCCTGGGACTTATGGCCGAGGGGCGGACGAACTCCGCGATCGCCCGGCAGCTGGTCGTCAGCGACGGTGCCGTGGAGAAGCATGTCAGCAACATCTTCCTGAAGCTCGGCCTGTCCCAGAGCGACGGCGACCACCGACGCGTCCTGGCGGTCCTGACCTACCTGAACTCGTGACCCGGCTACACCAGGACGCGAGAGCGGCCCAACGTCCGTAGACCAACGTCCTAGAACTAACGTCCTAGAACCAAAGGACTTCCCAATCGTGATGTCAAGCCGCTGCTGTGACGGGAGGTGAACCTTGGTAGCACTGTCCGTCACGGATCATGGCCCACAGGACGTTGAGGCGTCGGCGAGCGAGGGCGAGCAGGGCCTG
>NZ_JAAKZX010000032.1 GCF_011045025.1 Streptomyces ureilyticus | reverse complement strand
GTCCTGCTCCGCAGGAACGACGCGCCGACGCTACGCGTCGGTTCAGCCCCCGCTCCGCGGGGGCTGAGCTCGGTCCCTCCGGGACCGGATCCGCTCCGCGGATCGAGTTGGGTCGTCGGTGCGGTGTCCCGATCGCGGAGCGATCGGGCCTCCTCCCCGACTTGCCTTGGCTTTTCAAGTCCAACATGACTGGGGTGCAGGTTAATTCGGCTAGTAGCAGGGGGTGGCGGTCGTTGTTCTGCCCGACTGGACGTTTGGTGACGGCTCGTCAGTTACAACCATAACGTCGAGCTGTGCCAATCCTGTGTGCCGCTGCTTCCTTGTCTCCAAAACTTTGGAGTATTCGAGTTCTGCCACTCCCTCACATACCGAAGATGGGACCCGGGGCTGCGCGAAACGAGGCTGCCGCCGCACTGAGCTCAGCGGCCGAACCTCAGCCGTTTGATGGCCCGATGGTGCCGGGAGCACGGACCAGATCGATGCCGTGCTCGGCAAGGGTAGCGGACACCAACTCTTCTTGCTCCGAGGGGAGTTGATCAGCGTTCAGCTTGGTGCGGACCTTGGCGAGCCAGGGACCGATCATGACACGGTCGCCGTCGACCTCGATCCATTCTCGGGCGCCGGGGGTGCGTCCCCACCGTGCCACGAAGAGCCCGAGGATCTCGGTGGTCTGCGCGAACGTGCGCCGCCGCGATGTACTCGGCCTGCCCGCGGCGTGCTCCTGGTCCAGGAGGGCGCGTTCGGGGGCGATTCCCATGTGGGCGAGCAGGTCGCGCTGGCCGGGCTCGAGGTCGGGCCAGCTAGTGAGCTGGCGGTGCAGCCAACTGCCCGCCTTCACTCCATGGATGACCGTGTCGCGGCGCAGCGTGCTGGGGTGGTTGCCGGCTTCCAGGTGGCGGCGCAGCAGATGGAACTTGCGATGCCAGTCGGGGCCGTAGGGGAGTTTCCAGTCTGGGTCGAGGGCTGTGAGCTGGTTGTCGCGGTCAGGGGTGAGGCGGTCCTTTCGGGCCAGGGCGCGCTGGTCGGCAAGGAACTGGCCACCGGGTAGTTGGGTGGGGATGGCAAGGTGGCCGTGTTCGGCGTGGAAGGCCTCGACGGTGGCCAGGTGGCCCTGCCAGGTGGCCTCGTGGTCGTCCCAGATCATGCCGAGATCCTCGAGCTCGGCGATCCATGCCGGATCGAGGGCGCCTGCCTGGTAGGCGGTGCGCTGGCCGGTGATGAATTGCCCCAGCCGGTAGCCGTAAGCGTCCTCGTAGTCGGCGCTCACGCGCAGGTGGCCGTGTTCGCTTTGGTAGCGGATGGCGGCGGCTAGGCCGGCGCGGCGGGGGGCGGACAGGACGGCGCCGTGGGAGGGCCAGACGAGCAGGTCCAAGGCGCGGGCGATCGCAGTGGGGTCAATGGTGTGGTCGAAGCGGAAGCGGCGGGTGATGTAGGTGTGGGAGTCGCGGGCGGGATGCTGGTTCTTGGCCCGGGGGGCGCGGGCGGCGATGGTCTGGTCGTGGTGGCGCAGGGCAGAGGTGACCAGCCAGAGGGCTTGGTAGGGGGTGCCGAGGAGGTCGGTGGGGTCGGCACCGGGCGGGATGTAGGCGGGGACAACGAGGCTGGCCGTCTTCGTTGTGGCGGTGGGTGGTTTGCGCAGGGCGCGGCCGAGGGCCTGGACGATGCGGCGGACGCTGGCGGTGCGGTCGGCGAAGACGACGGCGTCGACGGCCGGCAGGTCGACCCCTTCGCCAAGGACTTTGGCGTTGGCCAGCACGGCCCGGTCGGCGTTGGTGAAGCGGGCAATGATGTCGGCGCGTCGGCGGGGACTGTGGGTGCCGTCGATGGACTGCACGACGACGTCGTCCGCCCAGTCGGGGCGCAGTTCGTCGGGGAGGGTGCGCAGGGTGTGGGCGAACTGGCGAGCAAAGTCGGCGGCGTCGGCGATCTGCTGGAAGTAGACGAACACGTGCCGTAGATCCTGCTCGCGCATGGCTTTGAGGATGGCCAGGTGCAGGGCGGTGGTGCGGCGCGCGGTGGGCCCTGTTTTTGGATCGGTGAGCGCGGTGTGCAGTTCAGTGTCGGTGACGGTGGGGACGACGAGCTGGTAGTCGGCCAGGACGCCGTCATCGATGGCGTCGGCGTGGGAGTAGGTGTGTAGGCGGGGGCCGAAGATCTGCAGCTGGTCCATGGTGGCCAGCAGGGCCGGGTCGTCCCAGGCCGGTGCTGTGGCGGCGGTGCGCTTGGGCTGCGCCCTGGTGGTGGGCGGCTCGGTCAGGCGTGGGGCTTCCCATACATAGGGGGTGGCGGTGAGGTAGAGGCGGCGCTCGGCAGGGATGCGTTCGTTGTCGTGCAGCGCGGTCCAGTTCTTCTCCCAGGTGCCGGCCGTGGCGTGTGCTTCGTCCACGATGAGCAGGCCGAAGACGGGGGCGGGGAAGATCGCGGAGTGTTGGGCTTCTTCGACCTTGGACAGCGAGTCGTAGGTGAAGAAGACCGTTGCTTTGGGGTGGCGGGCGAGCCAGTAGGCCAGGTACTCCCCCGCGTTGGACGAGTCGACCTTGGCTTCGGCGAGGAGCGGGTGTGATTCGGCGCGCAGCGAAGAGACCGTGATCATCGGCTCTTGGCGGCCGTCCGCGCGAGCCGCTGCCGCCCACTGCGCGACCAGGTCCAGGCTGGGTACTGCCACTGCCAGGTGTCGCACGCCGAGTTCTTCGGCGACGCGCAGTGCGAAGAGGGTCTTGCCGGTGCCGCAGGCCGAGACGGCGTGTCCGCGGGTGCGCGGGCGGCGCAGGTGGCGGATTGTGTTGGCGAGGCCCTCCTGTTGGTCGGTGCGCAGGACCAGACGCCCGGTGTGTTCTGTTGCGGTGGGACTGGCGGTCATCGCGCGGTTCCTCGGCATACGTGAGGGGCTGACTCGCGTTCATTCTCGCGTACGGAGGGGGCATGGCGCAGTGTCTCTTGGTTGGCGGGGGCGCGCTGCGGGCCACGCGCGCCCCGTGATCTGCGTCGTTGGTTGTGGGTCATGGGCGATGGTGGCGGCTACGTTGCGCTGAGAGAGTGCGAGTTGATCGCCGTGGGGACCAGAGACGGCCGGTCTTCCTCTTCTTGATTGCGGGCGTTCCGATTGGTTGTGTTCTGTGGAGGTTGACCTCTCTCCCCTTGATCGTGCGCGGAGAGGGCAAATGGGAGCACACCGGCCGCACCGCACCCACCGAAGCATCGTCCGCTGCTGACATGTCCTCGACCCGATCCTCAAGGGGTGGCTGGCGGACGGCGTCGAGAGCCTGCGCGAGATCACCCGCGACGACGTCAAGAGGGCCATCGCCACCCGAAGGGGGACACCGGCCCGCTCGATCCACATCGTCCTGCGGAATGTCTTCCGGGCCCTTCGGCAAGAGGGTGTGACCTCCGCGACCCTACCCGTGGCCTCGTCTTCGCCGGGATCAACAAGGCTCCCACCGGCTACTGCCTGAAGCCCACGGACGAGATGTACGCCATCGACTCCGACGACCGAAATCACAGTTGGTCGATCGTCCAAGACGCCGGTTAGCATGGACGAGCATTTCACTCTTGATGAAACGGTGGACCGAATGTCTCGCATGGCAGCGAAGGATCGACGGCAAGAACTCATCGCCGCGGCGTTCCGCGTCATGGTCCGCGACGGAGTCGTCAAGACCACGACACGCGCTGTCGTCAACGAGGCGAAGATGCCGCTGGGCATTTTCCACTACTGCTTCAACTCACGTGAGGAGCTCCTCCAGGAAGTCATCACCCGCATCACGGACAGCGGCGTGGCCAAGGCCCGGAACGTGTTCGAGGGAGAGGGCGACCTCGGCGCACGCATCGCCAGGAGCCTCTACGCCTTCTGGGAGGGAGTTGAGCTCAGCCCGGGAGAGCATCAGGTGGGGTACGAACTCACTCACTACGCGTTGCGCCAGGAGGGCTTTGAGGATCTGGCCCGCCGGCAGTACGAGCATTACCTGGAAGTCCACGAGCAGCTCCTGGCTGAAGCCGCCGAGAGCGCGGGCATCAAGTGGACGGTGCCCCTTCCCGTTCTGGCCCGCTACCTCAACGCGGTGCTGGACGGTGTCACGCTGTGCTGGCTGGCCGACCGTAACAGCGAGAACACCCGCGAGGTGCTCAGCCTGACCGGCGAGCACCTCATGAGCCTCGCCGCCAAGGACGCGTGAGGTGAGTCGCCGGTGAGCGCACGCTCACCGGCAGTGGCCGCCCCCTCGTCGCATGGCGGCCACACCAATAAGTCGGGTGGGTGCGGCGGCCGTAGCCGCCGCACCCACCCGACTTGGCTTCTTGGGATCAGCGCGTCATGTCAGTCGAACAGGTCGGGCTGTTCCGCGGTGATCTGGTCCCACAGGGGGCGGAACTGGAACCAGCCCGGGAGGGGGCCGGAGATCTGCTCCCTCACCAGCCGCGCCGTTTCCGCATCGATGAGCTTCGGTTCACCCGCGGCCATGGCCAGCAGCTGCGCCTGGCAGGAGCGTTCCATGGTGATGAAGTACCAGGCCGCCGCGGCGACGGAGGCCCCGACCGTGAGCAGCCCGTGGTTCTGCAGAACGACGGCCTTTCCCTTGCCCAGCGCCACACCGATCCGTCGGCCTTCCTCGGTGTCGTTCACCACGCCCCGGTAGTCGGAGTAGATGCCGTGGTCCTCGAAGAAGGCACAGGAATCCTGGGTGATCGGCTCGAGCGGGACGCCGAGGCTGGAGAAGGCCTTGCCGTGCAGGGAGTGGGTGTGTGCGGCCGCGACCACATCCGGCCTGACCCGGTGCACCTCGGAGTGGATGCAGAACGCGGCGTTGTTGACCGGGCGCTTGCCCTCCAGGAGCTTGCCGTCATGGTCGACGAGGATCAGGTCGGAGACCCGGATCTGGCTGAACGACATCCCGAAGGGGTTGACCCAGAAGGCCGAGGGGTTCTCCGGATCGCGGGCCGTGATGTGTCCGGCCACGCCCTCGGAGAAGCCGAAGCGGGCGAACAGGCGGAAGGCGGCGGCGAGTTCCTGCTTGCGGACCTGACGCTCCTCCTCGGTGCTCAGGTTCTGCTGGGGCAGCGGCAGGGTGACGCCTGCGGGCATGGCGCCGACGGACATGTGCGGGGCGGCGGGTGTCGTGGTCATCGGGATCTGGCCTTTCGTGATCTGGTGGGCGGATGAAGGCGGGACGCTCCGCGTCTGCCGGGTGGTCCTCGTCGGGCAGGAACCAGCCGCTGATCGCGCGGTAGCCGCTCACTTCCCACGACAGGTTGGCCTGGACGTGTGCCCCGAGACGGGCCGGGCCTGGCTCTCCTACCGCCGCGCGGAGGAGATCTTCCAGGAGAACGCCCGACTGCTGGCCAACCCCCTCTCCGAAGACGACGGCGCCGCACCCGCAGAGCGAGAGCAGCAGCAGGAACCCGACGACCGTGGTATGCACACCTCGAATCCAGGCGGGTGCTAGCGGTTGTTGTTCTCGTACTCGGGGTGGGCCCGGGCAACGATCCGGTAGAACAGGCTCGGGAACCAGCGGTGGAGCCGGACCGCCAGACGTTCGGTGGGTCCGGCGATCACGATCAAGGGCCGATGTCGTTCGAGGGCGTCGACGGCTCGGGTGGAGAACCGGTCCACCGACATCCCCGTCAGGCTCGCCTCGGAGCGCTCGCCGTAGGTCTGGCCGCCGCCGTTGATGCTGTTCACGGTGATCGATGTCGCGACGAAGCCGGGTACGATCACCGAAATGATGAGCTCCGGCTGCTCGGCGCGCAGTGCGTCGTAGAAGCCGAGCAGGGCGTGCTTGGCCGCTGCGTACGCCGAGCTGCACTTGTCGCTGAGCAGGCCGTTGATGCTGCTGACCACCGCCACCTGGGCGCCCGGGCGGAGGGACGGCAGCAGCGCCAGTGTCAGCGAGATGTTGCCGTAGTAGTTGATGTCAGTGACCCGCTGGTAGATCGAGAGCGGCGTGTTGCGCACCCAGTCCTTGTAGTCGATGCCCGCGTTGTTGATGAGCACGTCGACGTGGCCGACCTCGGCGAGCACACCGCTCACGACCTCCTCGGCGCCGGCGAAGTCGGTGACGTCGTACGGGACGCACAGGGCTGCGTCCGGGGAAGCGAGCTCACTGCGGACCCTTTCGAGCTCCGGTACGCGCCGGGCGCTCAGGACGACCAGAGCCCCACGGCGCGAGTACTCCTTGGCGAGACCTTCGCCGATGCCCGACGAGGCACCGACGATCCAGACGACCTTCTTCGACATGTGCTCTCCAGACGACCCGGTTGGGGTTGGTGTCTTGAATATCTGACAGCAACACCGGTTTCCTGTTCCGTTACCACTCGGACCCCGACGTCGTAGTCGTCGCCCGACGAAACCGATGCGGCCGTCGCCCGCCTCCGTGAACTCAGGCGGGCGACGGCCGCATCTCTTATGGCGTTGTCTCAGTCGAACAGGTCGGGCTGTTCCGCGGTGATCTGGTCCCACAGGGGACGGAACTGGAACCAGCCCGGCAGGGCGCCGGAGATCTGCGCACGGACCGTCTTCGCTGTCTCGGCGTCGATGAGCTTCGGCTTCCCGGCGGCCATGGCCAGCAGCTGCGCCTGGCAGGAGCGCTCCATGGTGATGAAGTACCAGGCCGCCTCGGCGACGGACGCCCCGACCGTCAGCAGCCCGTGGTTCTGCAGAACGACGGCCTTGCCCTCGCCCAGTGCCACGCCGATGCGCCGGCCTTCCTCGGTGTCGTTCACCACGCCCCGGTAGTCGGAGTAGATGCCGTGGTCCTCGAAGAAGGCACAGGAATCCTGGGTGATCGGCTCCAGGGGGACGCCGAGGCTGGAGAATGCCTTGCCGTGCAGGGAATGGGTGTGTGCTGCAGCGACCACGTCCGGCCGGGCTCGGTGTACCTCTGAATGGATGCAGAACGCGGCGTTGTTGACCGGGCGCTTGCCTTCCAGGAGCGTGCCGTCGTGGTCGACGAGGATCAGGTCGGAGACCCGGATCTGGCTGAACGACATGCCGAAGGGATTGACCCAGAAGGCCGACGGGTTCTCGGGGTCACGGGCAGTGATGTGCCCGGCCACCCCCTCGGAGAACCCGAAGCGGGCGAACAGGCGGAAGGCGGCGGCGAGTTCCTGCTTGCGGACCTCGCGCTCCTGCTCAACGCTCAGGTTCTGCTGGGGCAGCGGCAGGGTGACGCCCTCGGGCATGGCGCCGACGGACATGTGCGGGGCGGCGGGTGTCGTGGTCATCGGATCTGGCCTTTCGTGATCTGGTGGGCGGTGGCGCGGTTACTTGCTCCGGCGGCGCAGGCGGTTGCCGTACATGACGTCCACCAGGCGCAGGATGGACCGATAGGCCGAGGGGTCGAACGGGATCATGTGAAGGTCGCGGCGCATCGGGAAGCGGTTCACGCTGACGGCCTGGAGCCTGGTGTACTTGCGGATTCCTTCGGCGCCGTGCCGTACGCCGAGGCCCGACTCCTTCCAGCCGCCCATGGGCAGGCCGAAGGCCATGTAGTTGGTCTGGGCGTCGTTGATAGTGACGCAGCCTGCCTCGAGACGCTCCGCGAGGTGTCGGGCACGCTTCATGTTCGAGCTGATAATGGAGGCTTGCAGGCCGTAGGTGCTGTCGTTGACGAGCCGGACGGCCTCCTCGGCACTTGCGACCTTCATCACGGGCAGCGTGGGTCCGAAGGTCTCCTCACGCATGCATTTCATGGTGTGGTCGACATCGACGAGCAGCGTTGGTTCGAAGAACCGGCCCGGGCCGGGGGCGGCATGGCCCCCCACAAGGACGCGCGCTCCTCGGCTCACGGCGTCCTTGACGTGGTCCTCGACGATCGACATCTGAGGCGGGAAGGTCATGGCGCCCACATCGGTGCTGCCCAGCCCTGCCGGCCTGCCGGAGGTGACCTCCTCAAACCGCTGGCGCAGCCTGGCGACGAACGCGTCGTACACCGGCTCCTCGACATAGACGCGCTCCACCGAGGTGCACATCTGCCCCCCGTTGCACAGAGCACCGTGCAGGGTGACGTTCACCGCCCGCTCCAGCGAGGCATCGGCCAGCACGATCAGAGCGTCCTTGCCGCCGAGTTCAAGTGAGCACGGGACGAGCCGCTCGCCCGCCCGCGCGGCGACGGCCCGGCCGGTCTTCGTGGATCCGGTGAACATCACGAAGTCGGCGGTGTCGACCAGGGCCTGGCCGGTGGCGCCGGCGCCGGTCACAACCTGGAAGACATCCTTGGGCCAGCCGCACTCACGGGTCATCTTCTCCATGAGCAGCGCGGTCAGCGGCGTGTACTCCGAGGGTTTGAGGACGACCGCGTTGCCGGCGGCCAGGGCCGGGATGGCGTCACCGAAGGAGTTGATCAACGGGTTGTTCCAGGGGCCGATGACTCCGACGACACCGAGGGGGACCCGCCGGGTGTACATGCTGCGCCCGAGCACGAACGGCGAGAGCGAGCGGATCTTCGTCTCGGCGAGGAAGTGCCGTGCTCGCTTGGCCCAGTAGGCGAAGGCGCTGACGCAGTAGACGATCTCGACGATCGCGTCCTCTTCGGTCTTGCCGTTCTCCGCGACGATGGAGTTGATGATCTCCTGCCGGTGAGTCAGCAGCCACTGGCGACCACGCGTGAAGAATTCCGCACGGCTTCGGGCGCTCAGTTCAGCCCAGCCCGGCTGCGCCCGCCGGGCTCGTGCGACCGCTTGCGCCACCTCCTGCGCCGACGCGTCTGCGACGTGGCCGACCACTGCTCCGGTGGCCGGGTTGTCCACTGCGATGGGTGCGTCCGCCCGGGCGCCGTCGGGCGTGAGCGATCGAGTCTGAGCCACGGAAAAACTCCTGCCGGAACGTTGACTTCGGTTTGCCCAGAATGAGACGGTCACCCGTACAAGTCAAGTGTCTTGTACGGATGACCAACTTGCTTTGCGGCAGAGATACCACGCCCAAGGCCCGTCACCAAGGAGCGGCTGGAATGAAACGGACGACATCAGTCGCGTTGAGCGGCTTCGGCGTTCCCGAGTCACTGCGCTGGCATCAGGGAGCCCTGTGGTTCTCCGACCTGGCACACGGCACGGTGCACCGCTGGGACGGCACGGGAGAGGCCGAGACGGTCCTCAAGGTTCCCGGCCGGGCCGGCGGACTCGGCTGGCTTCCGGACGGGCGCATGCTCGTCGCCTCCATGGACGGAGGCGTCGTGTACCGACTGGAAGCAGACGGCGAGCTCGTCGAGCACGCGGATCTGCGGCACCTTGTCGGCGGCCCGGTCAACGACATGCTCGTCGACCCGCACGGGCGTGCATACGTGGGCAACTTCGGCTTTGACTACCACGCGTTCGCCCGCGAGCACGCCAACGCCATGCTCTACGCGCCGCCCGGCCCGACGAAGGCGCCGATCGCGTGCCTGGCTGCGGACGGGACCCTGCTCGGGGTGACCGCGCCGGTGCTCTTCCCCAACGGATGCGTCCTGACGGCCGACGGCACCACCATGGTGGCGGCCGAAACCCTGGCCATGCGGCTCACCGCATTCCCCGTGCTCCCCGACGGCACGCTCGGGGAGCCACGCCCCTGGGCCCCGCTGATCTCACCGTTCCTGTGGCATGCGGTGAACCATCCGGGTCTTCTCGGCCGGATCACCCGCAGGATCTCGGCGCTGCTGGACCGCCCAGCCATCGCCAAGCGCTCCGCTTCACCGATCGCCCCCGACGGCATCGCCTGGCACAGCGACGGCGAGACGATGTGGATCGCGAACGCACTGCGCGGCGAATGTGTCCGCGTGGCCGAGGGGGGCCGCGTCCTCGACCGCGTGACGACGAGCCAGAACACCCTGAGCTGCCTGGTCGCAGGTCAAGACGGGCGCACCCTGTTTGCCGCGACCGTGCCGACCGACGATCCCGTCCGAGCCGCAGAGCTGAACGGCGGTCGCATCGAGATGCTCCGGTTGTGAATCCCCAGGTAACGAGGAAGGACAATCTCATGTCGGACGATTGACTTGGACAGGCGACCAGGAGACTCTGTGGCCATGAGTGAAGTGTCTGAAAACAGCCGGGTGCTACTCGTCACCGGCGCAGCCTCCGGCATCGGGGCCGCGATCGCGCAGTCCGCGGTCGCACGCGGCCACCGCGTGATGCTGTCCGATGTCAACGAACAGGCCGTACAGGCCAGGGCGCTCAGTCTGGGCAGCCGGGCCGCCGGCTGTGTCCTGGACATCCGGAATCCGGCGGCTTGGGTCAAGGCCTTCGAAGCAACGGAGGTCGCGTTCGGAGCCGTCGACGTGCTGGTCAACAACGCCGGCATCACCCACACCGGTCACGCAAGTGACCTCGGCCCCCAACAGCACCGCGACATCCTGGAGGTCAACCTGCTCGGCGCCATCACCGGCACCTGCACGGCGATCGAGCGGATGACCGTGCAGGGCCGCGGCCACATCATCACCGTCTGCAGCATGACGTCGTTCCTCCCGCTACCCGGATACGCGACGTACTGCGGCTCGAAGCACGGGCTGCGGGCCTTCCATCACAGCGTGGCCCTGGAGGAACGCGACGGGCCACTGGACTTCACGATCATTCATCCTCCGTCCACGCGCACGGACATGCTTGAGCAGGAACTGGCCGACCCCGCTTGCGCCATCTCCTTCGCCGAGAAGTCCTACGCACCGGAGGAGATCGCCAAGACCGTCGTCGACGCGATCGTCTCCAAGCCGGTCGAGGTGGTGTTCCCTCCCCTGGGCGGACGTGTCCAGCGGATCGCCGGCGTCTTCCCCCGCCTGATGCGGTGGGTGATCCCGCTCGCCGAGGCCAAGGGAAGAAAGCAACGAGAGCGGATCATCGCCCCCACGGGCCGCCGCCGGTCCGACGCGGCGCGGCCTTCGGACGGCTCGACCGTCTGACGCGGTTCCCGGCCGCCGCTTACCGGGCCGGTCCACTGAACTACCGAGAAAGGGTGCGGATGTGAGCGCACATGTGGCGTCCTGGCCGGACGTGAAATCGGCCGCCTCCGCCATGGCCGGTTTCAGCGAGGTCCGGATGGCCCAACTGGAGCGGGCCACCCAGCACTTGGATCCGCCGTTCGCCGTGGTGGACCTCGATGCCTTCGACGCCAACGCTGCGGATCTGGCCCGCCGGACGGCGGGGCAGGCAACCATCCGCCTGGCCAGCAAATCGCTCCGCAGCCGTACGCTGATCCGCCGGGCCGTCCAGCAGCAGGGATACCAGGGCATTCTCGCCTTCACCCTGCCCGAGGCGCTGTGGCTGGCCGAGGAGCACCCGGACATCGTCATCGGATACCCCACGACGGACCGCACCGCCCTGAAGCAACTCGCAGCGGACGAGCGAGCGGCCTCCCGCATCACCCTCATGATCGACTCCACCAGTCAGCTGGACTTCATCGACGAGGTGGTCGGCGCCTCCCGGCCTCCCATCCGCGTCTGCATCGATCTGGACGCCTCGCTGGAACTGGCCGGAGGCCGCCTCCACCTGGGCCCGTACCGCTCCCCGGTGCACACCCCGCGACAAGCGGTGGCACTCGCCCGCGCCCTCCAGGACCGCGCCGGATTCCACCTGGCCGGGGTCATGTCCTACGAGGGCCAGATCGCCGGGCTCGGCGACAACCAGCCCGGATCCCCCCTCAAACGAGCCGCGATCCGCGCCATGCAGCGCCTGTCCGCCCACGAGTTGGCCGACCGGCGTGCCGCAGTCATCGCCGCCGTCGAGGCCGTCACGCCGCTGGAGTTCGTCAACGGCGGTGGCACGGGCTCCATCGAGCAGACCGCCGCCGAACACGTCATCACGGAGATAGGCGCCGGGTCGGGCCTGTACGGGCCGGGCCTGTTCGACTACTACCGACGCTTCCGCCCCCGGCCCGCCGCCTACTTCGTCATGTCCGTCGTACGCCGCCCGAGTGAGAAGATCGCCACCGTGTTGGGCGGCGGCTGGATCGCTTCCGGCCCGCCGGGCCGGGACCGGCAGCCCACTCTGAGCTGGCCCCAAGGGCTGCGGATGAACCCCACGGAAGGGGCCGGAGAGGTCCAGACGCCGGTCCTGGGCAACGCGGCACACGGACTGCGGCTGGGCGAGCACGTGTGGTTCCGCCACGCCAAGGCGGGCGAACTGTGCGAACGCGTCAACACACTTCACCTGGTGTCGGGCGCCGACATCGTCGAGCAGGTCACGACCTACCGCGGCGAAGGTCACGCCTTCCTCTGATCCCATCCCCGCTCAGGCTCCTGTCCGTCCCTTCGGAGGCCCGATGCCCACGGAGTTCCACAATCCGGCCCTTGCGCCGGCAGGCACCGCAGGGGCGGACGCCGGCCACGCGCCGACCGACCCCGTTTCGCACTCATGGACCACGCTGTTCAGCCTGGTCTGGTTCGGCTACTGGATGGCGAATCTCGTCCCCCTCCAGCTGCTGCTGCCCCAGCAACTGGAGGCGATCGACCCGTCATCGAAGGTGCACGACTTCGCCGTCGTCAACGCCGTCTCCGGGCTCGTCGCCCTCCTCGCCCTTCCGCTCTGCGGCGCGCTGTGTGACCGCTCCCGCTCCCGCTTCGGCCGCAGAAGACTCTGGGTCGCGGCCGGTTCCCTGTGGCTCGCCGCGGGGCTGGCCGTGACCGCACAGCAGACAACCGTCGCGGGAGTGACCGCTGCCTGGGCAGCCAGCATGCTCGGCCTCAGCGCGGCCACTGCCGGACTGACCGCCATGATCGCCGACCGCGTGCCCGTCAACCAGCGCGGCATGGTCTCCAGCGCGATCTACGGCCCTCAGGCCCTCGGCGTGGTGGCCGGCATCGCCCTCGTGTCGGCTTTCGGACTCTCCCCCGCAAGCGGATACCTCGTCATCGCGGCCCTGCTGATCCTCTGCGCAGTGCCGTTCCTGGCGCGCTACCGCGACCCCGCCCACAGCTTCGAGCCCCCGCTGCGTCTGCTTGCGCTCTTGGCCTCCATGGGCAACTCGCTGCGCAACCGGGAGTTCGCCTGGGCCTTCGGCGGCCGGCTGCTG
Organism: Streptomyces ureilyticus; assembly: GCF_011045025.1. Classification (GTDB taxonomy): domain Bacteria; phylum Actinomycetota; class Actinomycetes; order Streptomycetales; family Streptomycetaceae; genus Streptomyces; species Streptomyces ureilyticus. The sequence continues at coordinate 48,626 of NZ_JAAKZX010000032.1, read as the reverse complement.
GTCAATCTGGCGAACTCGCTCGGGGTCTGCTACACCCTGTACTTCCTGACCGACGACCTGAAGGTCCCCGACCCGGCGGGCAGCCTCCTGGCCTGCACCGCCCTGTACCTCGTGGCCGGCATCCTGGCCACCTCCGTCGTCGGCGTGCTCTCCGACCGCCTGGGCAGACGGCGCATCTTCGTCGCACTGACGGCGCTGCTCCAAGCGATCGCGGGCTTCCTCCTGGCGGCCTTCCCGAACCTCACCGTCACCCTGGTGGCATCCGCGATCATGGGCGCCGGCTTCGGCGCCTACATGTCCGTCGACCAGGCCCTGATCACCCAGGTCCTGCCCGACGCGGACAGCCGGGCCCAGGACCTCGGCATCATGAACATCGGCTCGGTGGTGCCGCCCGCGCTGGCCCCACTGATCGCCAGCCTCATCATCACCTCCGGCCGCGGCTACCCCGTCCTCTTCGCCCTCGTGGGCGCCACCGCGGCCCTCGGAGTCCTGCTCGTGTACCGCGTACGGTCCGTCCGCTAGAGGTGCCGAGACCCCACTTCACCCCGAGGAAAGGTGAAAGGCCATGGAAACGATCCCCTACGGCGCCCCGCGGGACACAGCGGCCACGAGGGCCTGGCACAACTGGGCGGGCAACGTCACCGCCCGCCCCGTTCGAGAAGCCACGCCCGCTTCGGTCGAGGAACTCCGCGCCGTCATACGTCGGGCAGCCGAGGACGGACTCGCGGTGAAGCCCGTCGGCAGCGGCCACTCGTTCACCGCCGCTGCCGCGACCGAGGGCGTGCTGATACGGCCTGACCGCCTGACCGGCATTCGCGCCATCGACCGGGAGGCCGGAACCGTGACCGTGGAAGCGGGCACACGGCTCAGGGACCTGAACGTCGCCCTGGCCCGGGAAGGCCTGTCACTCACCAACATGGGCGACATCATGGAGCAGACCGTCGCCGGCGCGACCAGTACGGGCACCCATGGCACGGGCCGCAGCTCGGCAGCGATCGCGGCCCAGATACGCGGCCTTGAACTGGTGACGGCGGACGGCTCGTTGCTCACGTGCTCCGAGAAGGAGAACCCGGACGTGTTCGCCGCTGCACGCATCGGGCTGGGCGCGCTCGGGGTTGTCAGTGCCATCACGTTCGCGGTGGAACCACTGTTCCTTCTCACCGCGCGCGACGAACCGATGACGTTCGACAGGGTCACCGCGACCTTCGACGAACTCCACGCGGCCAATGATCACTTCGAGTTCTACTGGTTCCCGCACACCGGAAACTGCAACACCCTGCGAAACAACCGCAGCACAGGTCCGCTCGCCCCGATGGGCCGGTTCAGAGGCTGGTTCGAGGACGAGTTTCTCTCCAATGGTGTTTTCCAGGCAGCCAACTCGCTGGGGCGGGCCGTGCCCGCCGCCGTCCCGGCCATGGCGAGGGTGTCGAGCCGGGCTCTTTCCGCCCGCAGCTATACGGACATTCCGTACAAGGTTTTCACATCCCCCCGCCGGGTGAAGATGATCGAGATGGAGTACGCCCTCCCGTGCGAGGCACTGATCGGCGCCCTGCGCGAGTTGAAGGCCATGGTTGACCGTTCGGATCTGCGGATCAGCTTTCCCGTCGAAGTGCGTACGGCACCCGCGGACGACATCACCCTCTCCACGGCGTGGGGCCGTGAGAGCGGGTACATCGCCGTCCACACCTACCGGGGCATGCCTTTCCGTGAGTACTTCGCCGCGGCGGAGCGCATTTTCACCGCGCACGGCGGACGCCCGCACTGGGGCAAGCTGCACACACGTGACGCCGACTACTTCGCGGTGGCGTATCCGCGCTTCGGTGAATTCGCCGCACTGCGTGACCGCCTCGATCCGGATCGGCGCTTCGGCAACGCATACCTTCGACGAGTCCTGGGCGACTGACCCGGCCTCATTGCAGAAAGGTGGTAGTTAAACCCATGTCCTCCACACAGCTGACTTCGGTGGCAGATCTTCCCGCCATTGAGGACTTCATCACATTCGACAATTTCTCACGCAACTTCGTGGAAGCGGCAAGGGAGTTGCGGGGCCGAGAAGGAACCGACTTTCTCCGGGGCCCGATGAACAGTCTCGTCGTGCTCCGTAACAAAGACGCCAGAACGCTTGCGGCGAATCCGGCGTTGGGCAACGTGCCCGCGGACATCGTCTTGTGGATGGCCACCGAAGCGGATCTCGGCTCCGGGCCCGTGACCAAACCGGATCCCGAACAGACCGAAGGGTACGGCAGGTTCCTGCGGAACCAGGTGTTCACCTCCAACCCTCCGCTGCACCAGCCGTACCGTAATCTCCTGGTCCGGCAACTGCTGCCCCGGAACATCCTCCGTTTCGCTCCCGCCGCCGCACGCCTCGCACAGGAACTTGTCGAGGAGTGCGCCGGGCGCGACCGGACTGACTTCTCCCGGGAGTTCGCCGGGCGGTTCGTCACCCGCTTCTGGGCCGAGCAACTCGGGCTGAGCAGCGACCAGGCGGCGCACGTCCAGCACCTCATGGAGCAGATGAGCCTGACGTTCCTGCTCACCCGCACGCCCGAGCAGTCGCAGCGCCTGTTCTCTGCTGCGGCGACGTACATGGACGTGGTCGGAGAAGCCGTTCGGAAGGCCTGGTCGGACGGAGGCAACGCGCTTCTCGACGACATGGCGGCCGAACTCACCACGATCGACATGGAGGGCAAGCCGGAGGACATCGGCTCGTTGGTGGCCTCGAACTTCTTCGACGGCTTCCACACGATCGGTGTGGCGATCGAGAACGTGGTCTTCCGGATACTGAGCGACGGGACGGCCCTGGAACAGGTCCGTGCCGACCCGGCGTTGGTCACCAGTGCCTTCTACGAGGGCACACGTCTGGAGTCCCCGCTGATGCTCAGTCAGCGACTGACGCTGCAGGACGTCGAGTACAACGGCGTCTCCGTCCCCGCCGGCACACCGGTCCTCATGATGTGGGCCGCGGCCAATCGCGATCCCGAGGTCTTCGACGACCCCGACAGCTACCGGCTGACCCGGCAGATCCAGCACGGCGCGACCTTCGGCGGCGGTGTCCATCTGTGCCCAGGCAGGAACGTGGCCCGGATGCTCACTGAGATCGCCGTGACCGCGCTGACCGCGCCCGATGTCGATATCGCACTGGTCGGGGACGATCACGAATGGGCGGCCCACTCCCTGATGCGGCAGCTGACGGCGTTGCCGGTCACCATCCGACGGGTGCACCGGTGAAGACCGTCGTCATCGTCGGTGCGGGACAGGCCGGCTCGGAACTGGCCGTGGCGCTGCGGCAGAACGGTTTCAGCGACCGGATCCTGCTGGTCGGGGCCGAACCCCACCTGCCCTACCAGCGCCCGCCGCTGTCCAAGGCGTTCCTGCACGGCAAAGTCGATCAGGTGGCACTGCGGATTCGCGCCCTGGACGCCTACACCAACGCCGGCATCGAGGTCGAACTCGACACTGCCGCGGTCGGGATTGACCGCCGGACACGATCCGTCGCCTTGGCCGACGGGCGCACGCTGCGCTACGACAAGCTGGCTCTCACCACCGGTGGCAGTCCGCGTCCTCTCCGATTCGGCTCCGGCCACGTCCCAGGCAGGACTCTGCATCACCTCGACGACGCGATCGCGCTGCGGCAGGAACTGCAGTCCGGTGGCACCCTACTGATCGTCGGTGGCGGATTCATCGGCCTGGAGACGGCGGCCGCCGCGACCGACATGGGGATCGCAGTGACGCTCGTAGAGGCCCAGCCGCGAGTCCTGGCCCGGACGTGCCCACCGGCCGTCTCCGCCTTCGTCGAACGCGAGCACCGCAATCACGGTGTCGATCTGCGCACAAGCGTGTCCGTGCGCAGCGTCGCCCAGCGCGACGGAGCCCTCCTTGCGGAACTCAGCGATGACACCGTGGTCAGAGCCGACCTGATCCTGACTGGCGTGGGGATCGCTCCGAACGACACCCTCGCCGCCACCGCGGGACTGGCCGTCGACGACGGTGTCCTGGTCGACGCCGTGGCCCGGACCGCGGACCCCGACATCGTCGCCGCGGGCGACTGCACGCGACAGTGGCACGGTTTCCTCGGCCGCAGCGTACGCCTCGAATCCGTTCAGAACGCCACTGACCAGGCCAGAACCGCGGCCCGGACCTTGTGCGGAAAGCCGACCGAGCGTTTTACGGCGCCCTGGTTCTGGTCCGATCAGTACGACCACAAGATCCAGATGGCCGGCCTGCCGCAGACCGGCGACACAGATGTCGTCCGCGGCGACCCGTCATCGAACTCCTTCAGCGTGGTGTATCTGCGCAACGGCATCATCACCGGCCTGCACGCGGTCAACCGGCCGCGGGATTTCACGGCCGCCCGGCAACTCGTCACGGCACGGGCCGCCATGACCGGGGATGAAGCCGCCTCCGAAGACCTCCCGCTGTCCGAACTGATGAAGCGACACCAATCCACCGCAGAAAGGCGTGCCTGACGTGCCAGTGATCAAGTTCATCGAGGCCGACGGAACACCGCACCCCGTCCAGGCCATCGCCGGCCAGAGCCTCAAACAAGCGGCACTCGACCATCTCGTGCCCGGCATCATCGGCGACTGCGGCGGCTGCGCTTCCTGCGGAACCTGTCACGCCTACATCGACGAAAAGTACCTGCCGCTCCTCCCTCCGGCTGACGAAAACGAGGAGATGATCCTCGAGGGCGTACCGGCGTCACGCACCTCCAACAGCCGCCTCACCTGCCAAATCCCTGTGACAGCCGACATGGCCGGGATGGAAGTACACATTCCTGACACTCAGCTCTAAGAGGAAGTTCCTTGCGCTCCGCCCGCTCGCGTACCGGCGCCGCTGCCGCCGTGTTCTTCAGCAAGCGCCACGGCATGGCGATCGCCGAGCGGATCCGCTCGGGCATGTCGTCGGTCAACGGCGTGATCAGCTTCGCCGGCATACCGGGCCTGCCCTTCGGCGGCGTCGGCGAATCCGGCTTCGGCCGCATCCACGGACCCGACGGCCTGAAGGAGTTCACCTTCGCCAAGGCGATCGCCCGGCAGAGGTTCAGGCCGTTGCTCGCACTGACCACCTTCGACCGCACCAAGAAGACCGACAGGCTGTTCACCTGGGTGATCGGCCTACTCCACGGGCGCGGGCCGAGGAGGTAGCGCAAAAGCACCCAGGTCCATCAACGACGACCTCGCCCTGCTCCCGAGCCCGCCGGATCGACAGCACGCCGACCGGGCCCGGTCTCGGTGGTAGGTCGTACGGCACATGGCGCGTCCCCCACCTCCGGCTCCCGTACGGGCCTGGTACCGCCAAGCCCTGCGGTCCGCACAGCACCGGCCATACGGCCATCCGGCGCCGGATGAGCTCCGTCGCGACGCAAGCCTGAGCCCGTACGGCCTGCTCTCATCCAGCCCTGTCGGGCCGCCGGAGCGGGCCTCGAGCAGCGCCTGGTGCTCACCGCCCGACTCCTGGCCACACCGGTCCACCCGCGGAGGGCGGGCCGTCCGCCGGAACCGTCTGAGGGAGCGTGGGCCCCCGCGACGTCGCGGGGAAGGTGGACCGGGCGGAACACCGCAACGCCCGGAGCCCCTCCGTGGCAGTGGGCTGCCGTCGGAGGGGCTCCGGGCGTTCTGTGGGGCTCGGGGGGTGCGGGCGCTCGGTCCCTCAGGGGGTGAGTACGAACCTGATCGGATCGCCGATCTTCTTCTCCAGCCGAGCGACCGCGTCCGCCGCCTCCGCCAGCGGGACATGGGCGGTGATGGAAGGCGCCAGGTCGATGCGCCCGGCGGACGTCAGGCTGATGAGCTGTTCCACGTGCTCGGGGCCGGAACCGTAGTGGCCGCGGATCTGGTGACCCAGGTAACTGAACTCCGTGCTGTCCCTGACGACGATCGGTTCCGGGGTGAGCCCGGCCAGCACCAGGACCCCGCCGGGCGCCAGTGCGGCGGTGGCCTGCGCGCGGGCCGCACCCACGCCGGCGAAGTCGAACGCGACCTCGATGCCCCGCCCGCCCGTGGCCTCGGCCAGCGCCGCCGCGAAGTCGTCCGCGGTCGGGTCGAGCGCGAAGTCGGCGCCGAAGACCAAGGCGCGCTCGCGGGCGGCGAGGATCGGATCGACGGCGATGATCGGGGCCGCGCCGACCATGCGAGCGAGCCGGATGCCGTGTGCTCCCAGACCGCCGGCACCCCAGATGCCGACCGACTGCGCGGGGCGAACCGCGCCCGTCTCGACGATGGCCGCGTACGGGGTGGAGACCGCGTCGGGGATGATCGAAGCCTGGTCGAAGGGCAGGTCGTCCGGGATCGGGGCCAGGGTGTCCTCACGGGCCAGCGCGTACTGGGCCCATCCGCCGTCGTAGTCCACGCCGCGTGTCAGCGGCCGCAGGCACGATGCGCGACGCAGGCAGCCGACGCAGCCGCCGCACGCCTGTCCGGCTTGGAGCACGACCCGCCTGCCCGGTGTCCAGTGGCCGTTCAGATCCGGGCCGAGGGTGTGGACGACGCCCGCGACCTCGTGGCCGAGGGTGACGGCACGGGAATTCGCTACCGCGCCGACGGGGAAAGACGGGCTGAGGCTGCCGTCGATCAGATGGACGTCGGACAGGCATACTCCGGCGGCCCGGACCTCGACGAGGACCTCGCCCGGTCCGGGGACCGGTACCGGGACCTCTTCGACGGCGAACGTATTGCTGTCCAGGTGAAGCCGTCCGGCGAGCATGGTGGTCGGAACGCTCATGTGGGGAACCTCGATTCCGCTGGGCTGGTTCGATCGTTTTGATCGATCGACCTTGTCGTTCGACAACGTCATTTAAACATGTCGAGCCGTGCCGTCAAGTGCCGGTCGGCCGCCGTTCGCTATCGCCATCACCCCTGACGCCTCAACCCCCGTCCTGGTTCCGTCGGTCGATCATGTCGGTCAACACAATCAATCGACATTGTCATTCGACAAGGTCGTATGTATGGTTGCGGCAAGCGACAGCCACGACAGCCGGTGTGCGAACGAAAGGCATGCTCATGACCGATGTGACCCTGCGGGGAACCGAGCCGATCCCCATGCGCCCCGCTCTGCCCCTGGTCGGTCACGCTCTGGGCATCCCGAAGGGTGTCGACGGTCTCGTTCACCTGATGAAGGAGACGAAGGAGCTGGGCCCGGTGTTCAAGCTCCGTATCTTCGGGAACGACATCGTCATCATCGGTGGCCTGGACCTGACGGCCGAGCTGTCCGACGAGTCCAGGTTCCGCAAGAACGTGCACTCCGATCTCGCCGAGATCCGAAAGCTCACCGGGGACGGCCTGTTCACCGCCTTCAACCACGAACCGAACTGGCGCAAGGCGCACGACATCCTCATGCCGGCCTTCTCGCTCGGTGCGATGCGCGGCTATCACGCGACGATGCTTCGGGTTGCCCGGTCCCTGATCGCCAAGTGGGACCAGACCGTCGGCGAGCAACCGGTGGACGTACCGGCGGACATGACCCGGCTCACCTTCGACACGATCGGGCTCTGCGGGTTCGACTACGACTTCGAGTCCTTCCTCCGCGACGAGGCGCATCCCTGGATTGAGGCCATGGTGCGGGCGCTGACCGTTACCCAGGCCAAGGGAGAGTCCTTCCCGGGCACGGAGCTGTTCCGCTGGAAGGAGGCTGATCAGTTCCGCAAAGACACAGCCCTGATGACGGACCTGGTCGACGAGGTCATCCGGGAGCGGAAGGCGTCAGGGGACACGAGCACGGACGATCTGATGGGGCGGATGCTGCACACCCGCGACGAGGTGACGGGTGAGCTTCTGGACGATGTCGCCATCCGCCATCAGGTGATCACGTTCCTGATCGCCGGCCACGAGACAACGAGCGGGGCGCTGTCGTTCGCCCTGTATTACCTGACCAAACACCCCGAGGTGCTGGCGCGGGTCCAGGCGGAGGTGGACGCCCTGTGGGGAGACACGGACACCCCGGACCCGCAGTACGGCGACATCGGCAAGCTGGCCTATGTCCGCCAGGTCCTCAACGAGAGCCTGAGGCTGTGGCCGACGGCGCCTTCGTTCGCGGTCGAGCCGGTGGAGGACACGGTCATCGGTGGCAGGTACGCCGTGCGCAAGGGCGACACGCTGATGGTGCTCATCCCAGCCCTGCACCGTGACCCCGCTTGGGGAGAGAACGTCGAACTGTTCGACCCCGACCGCTTCACTGCCGAGCAGGAGGAAGCGCGCCCGGTCCATCTCTTCAAGCCGTTCGGCAACGGGGAACGCGCATGCATCGGCCGCCAGTTCGCCCTGCACGAGGCCACCCTGCTGCTCGGCCTGCTGGTCCACCGCTACCGGCTGATCGACCACACCGACTACCAACTGAAGATCAAGCAGTCGCTCACCATCAAGCCCGACGAGTTCACCCTCAAGCTGGCCCGGCGCACCAGCGGCGAGCGCCGACTGCCCGCCGTCGCCGCGAGCAGCGCCACCGTCACCGCCACCGCCACCGCCACCGCCAGCCAGGACGGGCCCGCGGCCCGGCGTGCCACGGGGGCCACGCTGACCCTCCTGCACGGCTCCAACCTCGGCACCTGCGCGGGCATCGCCCGCGATCTGGCGGCGGACGGAGACGAGCACGGGTTCGCCCCGTCCGTCGCTCCCCTCAACGGCTCCGTGGGCAAACTGACCGCCGGTGACGGCCCGGTGGTGGTCGTGGCCGCGTCCTACAACGGCCGGCCCACCGACGACGCCGCGGAGTTCGTCACGTGGCTGGAGGGACTTGAGCCCGGTTCGCTCGGCGGTGTCCAGTACGCCGTACTCGGTGTCGGCGACCGCAACTGGGCCGCCACTTATCAGCGCGTTCCCACGCTCATCGACGAGCGCCTGGCGGCGGCCGGTGCCACGTCGCTGCTGGAGCGCGGCGCTGCCGACGCTTCCGGGGACTTCGCGGGCACGGTGGACCGATGGACGGGTGACCTGTGGACCGCCCTGCTGGAGCGGTACGGCGACTCCGCGGTCGGCACCGCGGCGGCTGCTGAGCCCGAGGAGGACGAGGGCCTTTACGAGCTCCAGGACGCGACCGACTCGGTCATAGGCCAACTCGCGGCACGGCACGGCGTCCAGCCGATGGAGGTGCTCGACGCGTACGAACTGGTCGACATGGACCACGAGTTGGGCCGCTCCAAGCGCTTCCTGCGGCTGCGGCTGCCCGAGGGCGTCACCTACCGCACCAGCGATCACCTGGCCGTGCTCCCGAGCAACCCGGAAGGCCTCGTGCAGCGGGTGGCCGACCGCTTCGGCCTCGATCTGGACCGCACCGTGCGACTGCGCGCCCGCCGCCGCAGCCGGAGCATCCTGCCCGTCGACCGCCCGCTGACCGTGCGCCGCCTGCTGACCGACTTCGTGGAACTGCAGGACCCCGCCACCCGGGAGCAGGTCGCCGTGCTCGCCGAGCACACCGCCTGCCCGCCCGAGCGCCGCCCCCTGGCCGAACTCGCGGCAGCGGACCCGGACGCTTTCCGTGAGCAGGTGACCGCTTCCGGACGCAGCGTCCTGGATCTGTTGGAGCGCTACCACGCCTGCGAGCTGCCCTTCGAACGCTTCCTGGAACTGCTGCCGGTGCTGCGCCCGCGCCACTACTCGATCTCGTCGTCCGCCGAGGCGGCCCCCGGTGAGGTGGACCTGATGGTGTCGCTGCTCGCCGCGCCCCACCGCGCGGGCGAGGGCACCTTCCAGGGCATCGCCTCGCACTACATGCAGACCGTGACAGCCGGCGACACCGTCCAGGCCAGGGTGCTGCCCTGCAGCGAGACCTTCCGCCTGCCCGAAGACCCCTCCGTACCGGTGATCCTGGTCAGCGCGGGCACCGGTCTGGCGCCCTTCCGCGGCGCCGTCCTCGACCGCCACCACACCCGGTCCACCGGAACGCTGCTGTGCTACTTCGGCTGCGACCACCCCGACGTCGACTACCTGCACCGTGCGGAATTCGAGGCGGCCGAGGCAGCCGGAGCCGTCAGCATGCGGCCCACCTTCGCCCGCGCCCCCGAGGACGGCGCCCGCTTCGTCCAGGACCGCATCGCCAAGGAGAGCGACGAGGTCTGGGCGGCACTGGAGGCCGGCGGACACGTCTACATCTGCGGCGACGGCCGCCGTATGGCCCCCGCCGTGCGGGAAGCCTTCATGGCGATCTACCGCACGTACACCGGCGCCGGTGACGACGAGGCCACCAGGTGGCTGGCCGCGCTCATCGAGTCCGGCACCTACGTCGAGGACGTCTGGGCCGGCTGACCCGCCCACCATGCGCGGCCGACACCCACCGCCGCCCCGCCGACCCCACAGACCGACAGGGCCACGGACACCCACTCCCCCCAACGTCCGTGGCCCTGTCTCCTTCGAAACGTGTCCCGCCCCCTCCTGAACTCGTGAGGTTCTCATGCTTGTCGCACGCTCGGCGCCCCGCCGAGGACCGGCGGTCGTCCCCAACTCCTCGCAGAGGAGCGGTCGGTGAACGCGCGCAGCGGCTCCGCCCTGACCTTCGGCGTGGCGGTCGCACTCATCGCCGGAGTGACCCTGGGCAACGGCGGAGCGAACGTGATGCCCGTCTTCGTCGACGACTTCGCGTCGCGCTTCGCGCTGTCGGACTCCGCCGCCGGGCTCGTGGCCGCGACCCAGCTGATGGCGACCGCTGTCGTCACCCTGCTGCTGGCCAAGCGGGCGGCACGGCCGGGGCGGGTGCGGATGACCCGCCTCGGTCTGGCCCTCTCCGGAGCCGGCTTCCTGGCAGCGGCGGCGGCCACCGACCCGGTGACCCTGGTCCTGGCCAACCTGGTCATCGGCGCGGGGCTCGGCGCGGTCTACGCGGCGGCCACGGCGGCGCTCGCCGCCACCGACGACGCCGACAAGGCGTCCGCCGTCACCATCTCCGGCGTGGTCGGCGTGACGGCACTGCTGATCATGGGTGTCCCCGCCGCCAACCACGACCTGGGGGAGGGCACTGGCTTCCTGCTCATGGCGCTGTGCTGTCTCGCTGCCTGGCCCTTGACACGCCGGCTCCCGGACGGCCCCGCGACACCGGACGCCGGGTCCGCCGGTACGGGAGAGACGACAGCGGCCAAGCCGTCCGTGGTTCTGCTCCTCGGGACCGGGCTCCTGTGGACTGTCACCCAGGGCGCGTGGTCATACGCCTCAGTCCTCGGCCGTCAGCACACCGGGATGTCCCACTCGGCCGTATCGGCCGTCCTCGCGATCTCCAGCGTCGTGGCGCTCGTCGGAGCGGTGGTGGGTCCGGTGGCGGCGCGCCGCTTCGGGCGCATGCGGTCGATGGCCGTCTTCGTCACAGCGCAGGCCCTCGCGATGGCGGCCCTGGTCTTCACCCACGACCCCGTGCTCTTCACCGTCGCGGCCGTCCTCTGGCAGGCCTGCCAGCTGGCCGTCCTGGTGCAGATGCTCGCCGCCGCGGCGCTCATCGACCCGACCGGACGCCTGGTCGCCTCCCTCAGCGGGGCGGGCGCGCTTGGCACCGGCATCGGGCCCCTGGCCGTCGGAGCCGTTCTCGAGGGTGCCGGGGCCGGCGTGCTCGGCATCGTCCTGGCGATCGGCACCTTCGTCGCCTCGCTGCCCCTGCTGAGGATGACGGTCGCGAGCGGGACGGCGACCGATGAACCCAACCGCAGAAGGCGCCCACAGCCTGACGGGCGGAGCATCGGCCCGTACCGGTGAGGCAGGTCGAGGTTCTTCGGGCCGGCGACAGGGCTGCCGCTCGCCGCGGCAGAGAGCAATGGCGGTTGCCGGGCCGGCCGGACCGCGTCCTGCCCGGCCTGGACACGGGACCACGCCGGAGGAGCGGAGGGAGGACCAGCAGGTCCCCCACACCGAGAGGACGAGGCCCCGGCCCGAGCGGTTGACACCGCCTGGGCCGGGGCCTCGTCCTTGTGCGGGTATTCGTGCCGGGGACGCGCCGAGGCCGCCGGCGTCGGTGACGGCGGCGGCCTCGGTCGAGGGCGGTGGTCGGGTCAGGAGGTGGGTACGGCGACCAGCTGCAGTCGGCCGTCGGCCAGGGCCACGATGGTGGAGACCAGCACCTGCAGGCCGGTCACCTCGGCTGCCTGGTCGGGCAGGGAGAGGTGCTGCATCGTGAGCCCGTCGAAGCCGGCGAGGAAGTACCGGGCGATGGCCTCCGCCGGATGGGCGAGGGCGTGGCCGGTGCGGTCGGCGGCCTCCGCCACCAGCTTCGTCGTCACCTTCGTGATCTCGCGGTAGTGGCTCTCCAGAGCCTCGCGCAGGTGCGGTGTCCGCAGCGCGAACATGGTCAGCTCAGTGAGCAACTGGTGGCTCGCCGGCGTCTCGCGCACCGTGCGCCACAGCGCGGCGGCCAGCGCGGCGACCGTCTCCTCGAAGCCCGCGTCCGCAGGCGCCACCCGCTCGACCTGGGCGACCAGCTCCTCGGTGAGCTGTTTCATGACGGCCCTGTACAGGTCTTCCTTGGTGCCGAAGGTGTAGTGCACCGTCGCCTGGGCCACGCCGAGCTCGGCGGCGATGGCCCGGGTGCTTCCGGCGGCGATGCCCTCCCGGGTCATCAGATCGATCGCCGCCTTGATCAGCTGAGGGCGGCGTTCAGCCGCGGAAACATGTGCCATGAGTACATCATATCGACTCTGTCAATTGAACCAGTCGATCGATCAAGTCAATTGTGCTGACTGTGTCGGCCACCCGCTGCGGTCCTCTCTGTGGCCGACATTGAGATCGGCGATGGCGTCGACCACTGCGGCACCGAGCGCGGTCAGGCGCATGGGGTGGTCTCGGTAGGCGTGTGTCAGCAGCGGGCCTCCCAGGTCTCTTGTCAGCCGCCGGACCTGAGAATAGAGGGTTGCGTGGTTGATGCCGAGGCCGGCTGCGGCGTCCCGGAGGGTGGGGTAGCGGGCGGCTGCCGCGAACCGGGTCAGCCAATCACGGGCGCACGGTTCCTCGCGCTGAACCCGGGACACCGCCAGCAGCTGATCGATGACCCCGCCCTCGTGCCCAACGCCGTCGAGGAGCTCATCCGCCGCCACGGGCTCGTCAACACCGCGCGGCTGATCACGCAGGACACCGAGTTCCAGGGGATGCGGCTCAAGGAGGAGGAGCAGATCCTCGTCCCCAACCACCTCTACGGCCTAGATGAGCGGCAGGTCGACAACCCGCTCGTCGTCGACTTCACCCGGCCCCATCCCGAACAGCACCACGCGGCCTTCGGCAACGGCCCCCACCGGCGTCCTGGCTCCTTCCTCGCCAAGCTCGAACTCACGGTGTTCCTCCAGGAATGGCTCCCCCGGATCCCGGACTTCGTCATCAAGCCCGGCACGACGCCCCGCACGGCATCCGGTTCCGTCAACACCGTCCATGAACTCCACCTCGCGTGGGACACCGATCCCCGCTGATCCACCCGCTCGGCGAACCCGGCCGGCAGGTCAGCACCATCACACCGGTCCTCCGGCGCCAAGACTCAGGAGCATCCATGTCCCAGATCACCTTCACCGATCGTGTTGTCGCGATCACGGGCGCCGGCCGAGGACTCGGCCGGGAACACGCCCTGGACTTCGCCCGCCGGGGAGCGGCAGTCCTCGTCAACGACCTCGGGGGCACCGGGTTCGAGGCGGGCGCCTCGAACAGCGCCGCCGACGAGGTCGTCGCCGAGATCCGGGCCGCCGGCGGGCGGGCCGTGGCGAACTACGACTCCGTCAGCACCCGATCGGGCGGCCAGGCGATCATCGAGTGCGCGATGGACAACTTCGGCCGCATCGACGCGGTCGTCAACAACGCCGGGTTCCTGCGCAACAAGGTATTCGAGGACCTGGGGACGCCGAGCTCGACGACATCATCGACGTGCACCTCAAGGCGGCGTTCTACGTCACTCAGCCCGCCTACCGTGTCATGCAGCGTCAGGGGTACGGGCGCATAGTGTTCACGTCATCGGCCTCCGGCGCCTTCGGCAGCCCGGAGCAGACCAACTACGGCGCGGCCAAAGCCGGTCTGCTCGGCCTCACCAACTGCCTCGCCTGGGAAGGGCGCAAGCACGGCATTCTCGTCAACGCCGTGCTCCACACCGCCGGCACCCGGCTGGCGCAGGAGATGAGCCAGCAGTGGTACGACGAGATGGTCGCAGAGGTCCACCCGGACGCGGCCGTCCTTGCACCCACCCATGATCCCTCCTACGTCACGCCCGTCGTGGTCTACCTCGCAAGCGAGCAGAACACGGCCACGCGCGGGTTCTACTCGGCCACCGGCGGGCGATTCGCCAAGGTCGTCCCCGCGGTGACACACGGCTGGTTCGGCCCGCTGGAGCGTCCGGCCACCGCGGAGGAGATCGCCGAGCACTTCGCCGACATCGAGTCCGACCAGCACGGCTATGACCTTCCCGAGAACGTGATCGACGAGGGCCGCCCCGTGCTGGCGCGCAGGCTTCAGCAGACGGGCTCCGCGTCCGCCGGGGCCTGATCTCCTATAGCAGGTCGCTGTCGCGGCTGATCACAGCCTTGCAACTGGGCACAGCACACGGCCGCTACGGCTTCGCCCTGCCAGGCGAGGTCCAGGGCCACCGCTCCGCTCCACCGCCAAGCCCGAAACCGCCTCCACCACGATCCAGGAGGTCTCCTCAGCCGACCTTCTCGTGCGACAGACCCACCTGGCCACCGATCTGTCGCACCCCCCCGTTATCTTCTTCGCGGTCCTACAAGAGGGCCGCCCGGACGGGCAGGCGGTCGGGCGGCTGCGGCTGGGCGCCTGAACGGGGCCTGTGCGGTGAGGTCGAGGAAGTCGGCGACGGGACCCCGGCCGGATCCGCCCGGTACATGTGAGGTGTGGGCGGCACTGGGCGACGGGGAAGACGCGCTCGGCGACGTCGACGGCGGCGTCCACGTCGCCGAGCGCCAAGCTCTCGCGGTCTGGCTGGTCAACGGGACCGAGGGGCCGGCACGGGCACCTGACGCGGGGCCGGTCAGGTGACGGGGATGACGTAGACGCGGGCGAAGTGGGTGCCGATCACGGCTTCGTGGAGGTGTCCGGCGATGGCGCGGTCGCCTTCGACGCCCAAGACGACGTGGACGTGGGAGTGGCCGTTGCGGATCTCGCCGGAGCCGGTCATCTTTTTCGCCGGGCAGGCGGTACTTGGTGATGGTGTCCTTGAGCGCGTCGCCTTCGGGACATGGTCGAGACGGTGTAGGAGTCGGCGGCCCCGATCAGGGAGACGATCGCGGCGTCGGTGATGCCGGCCCTGGCGGCCTGGCGGTTCAGCTCATCGGGGAGACCGGTTCACCCGTTCCTCGAAAGTGAGTTGACACGCGGGCGGCACGAAGCAACAGGCATTTCTGATCAATCGCTTGCCGGTGGCTGCTGTACGAGTTCGTCAGAGCGAAGGCATGAGAATGACGTCGACGATCGCTGCGATGTCGCTGTCGCTGATCTGCCGGCCGCGGACGAGCTGCCAGTGGATCAGGAGAGCGAGGGCGGCGGAGACCGCGATCGGGTGCTCTCCTGACGGATCGGTCCGGCCCGGGGGCCGATCGCCGCGCTCCACCGCGTGCGCCAGCACGCCCTCGACGGCTTGGTGCAGGGAGTCGATATAGCGCTGGCGGACGAGGCTGCACAGTTCCGGCTCCTGGCGAGCTGTGTCGAACAGGGCTGAGAGCAGGTCGACGCGAGAGTGGTCCGGGCTCCGGGTGGCGCGGGTCAGGGTCGCGATGAGTTCCGCGCGGAGTTGGCCGCGGCCGATCGTGACCGGGACGAGGTCGTCGGTGAGACCGGCGTGGTCCAGCGCCTCGGCGGCAAGCTCTGCGCGGGACCTCCAGCGCCGGTACACGGTCGCCTTGCCCACCCCCGCTCGTGCCGCGGCCTTGTCCATGGTCAGCGCCGGATATCCGCCCTCGGCGAGCAGTTCGCTGGCCGCGCGCAGGATCTGGGCATCCCGGTCGGGGTCACGTGGAGGGCCCGAGGCGCCGGGGGGACGGCGCAGTCGCGCACTGGGGTCGGGCATGCCTGCTCTCTTCTCACACTGGGACCACTTTGTATCGAGCTTATCGGCTCTGTTAGCGTCCCCCTCGAACCCGGAACATACTTGTCTCGGGTTCTGGAATGATCAACTTGATCGTGAGGTGGCGTAGTGAAGGCTGTGGGTTTCACCGAGTTCGGCGGCCCGGAGGTCATGCGGGTTCTGGATCTGCCGGAGCCGCATGCCGGGCCCGGGCAGGTGCGGATCAAGGTGGCCGCCGCCGCTGTACACCCGTCCGATGTCAACGCGCGGCTCGGGGTTGTCGCCGAGTACAGCCCCGAATGGTTTCCGCCCGCCGAGAGTTACGTGGTGGGGTGGGACGCGGCCGGGGTGATCGATGAGGTCGGCGAGGGAGTGCGTGCCGAATTGGCGGTGGGTGCCGAGGTGATCGCTCTGCTGGTGCCGAAACTGGCGCTGGGTGCGCAGGCGGAGTACGTGGTGGCACCGGCGGAATCGGTGGTCCGCGCGCCCAAGGGGGCCGGCCTGGCGGCGGCGTCGACCCTGCTGATGAACGCGCTGACCGCACGGATGGCATTGGATGCCCTTGAGCTGCCGTCGGGAGCAACCGTCGCGGTGACCGGCGCGGCCGGTGCGGTCGGCGGTTATGCGGTGCAACTGGCCAAGGCCGCCGGGCTGACGGTGATCGCCGACGCGGCCGAGACGGACCGGGACCTCGTCATCGGCCTGGGCGCCGATCACGTGCTCCCGCGCGGGGACCAATTCGCCGAACGAGTACGTGACCTGTGCCCCGGCGGCGCGGACGGGATCATCGACGGCGCGGTGATGAACGACACGGTGACCGCAGCGGTACGCGACGGCGGAAACATCGCGACCGTGCAGGGGTTCACCGGGACCGCGGACCGTGGTGTGCGCTGGTGCCCCGTGTTCGTGCACGACCGGATCCGGGACACGGCGGCCCTGACGGAACTGCGCGACCAGGCCGAGACCGGCATCCTCACACTCCGCGTCGCGGCGACCTTCCCCGTCGACCAGGCGGAAGCGACGCACCGGCTCTTCGAAGCCGGCGGCGTCCGCGGCCGCCCCGTCCTGCTGTTCTGAACAAGGACAAGGACTGACCGCCCCGCCCCGCTTGATCGGGCCCCACCCTGAGATCGGAAGAGGGCAGTTCCACGACAACATCCCAAGCTACGAGGGCTGCCCTCCTCCACCGGCACCGGGACTTCGCACCCATCGGGACATCAGGCATCGTCCCGCAGCGGGAGCGCACTTCGACCGGAGGGCGTATCCCCTCACGAAGCCACGCCGAGCCAGACCTCATCCACCAGCCGAGGCGACACCACCAACATTCCGCCAGCGGGACTACCGTTGCTGACCGCTCTGACATCCCGACGCCGGTGTCGACGAGGGTCTGAGCGGCCCGAGTGACGCTGTCCACTGCCCCATGCTGGACGAAGCACAGCAAGCGGTGCCAAGATCCCCGACTATCGGCGCTCGTCACGAAGGCGAGCTGAACCGTCCGCCGAACTTCCACTGGTAACTGCGCAGTGGCCGGTGCGCGTCTTCGGGAGTGTCATGAATCAGGTGTGATCTTCCCCGAAGGAGTCACCTGATGAGTACGACGACGGATCACCGGATCGAGAGCTTCGGCAGCGTGTCGCTTGCCGTGGCCGACGGCAGCATTCAGGGTGCCGACGTGAAATCGATGCCGGTGTCGCCGAACGGTCTGTCCAGCGAGCTGCTGGAGGAGCTGGCCGCGCTGGAGGCCGAGAAGGTCCGCGGCGAGGGCGGGTTGCGGCTGATGGGTGAGGGCGGGCTGCTGGCCGGATGCTGCTGCAGGCCGGGGTCAGCCGGGTCGGTTACATCCGCGCACAGCTCGATCCGGTGCGCAGCGGGCTCGTCGTCAGCGGTCCCGGGGCGGCGGCGAAAGTCCGCAAGCTGCGCGAGGAGGGGTTCACGGGACCGCTGCTGGCGGATCCCGCCGTCTACACCGTGGCGGCGGCCAGTGAGGATGGTCCTTTCCCCGATGTCTCGGAAGGCCAGCTGTCCTTCGGCGACCCGCTGAGGCTGTCGATCGAGGAGCAGGTGGGCCACCGTGCGGGCGCGACGGCGGCCATGACGCCCACCGGATATCTGCACGCGGAAGACTCCGACGCCCTCAAGGCCGCCGTCCACCAGATCCTGAAGCTGGAGGACTCCCACGTCTTCCAGGCGGCCAAGCGGTCTCCGGGCGGACCGAACTCGCCCTCCGTGCTGCTGCCGGAGCTGATGGACTTCTTCCTCGGCGAGACGCTGGCGAAGAGGTTCGCCGCCGGCCTGGCGCCGGTGTGCCGGTGCGCGGCCTGCGACGGACTCGTGCTGGACACCTTCGTCAGCAATCACTGGCAGGTGCCGGCGGCCGCCCACAACGCGGCGGTGCTGATGGAGTGGCTGCGCACCATGGACGCCGTCGAGCCGGCCGGACGGCCCGCATGGTGGCAGCAGCGCTGCCAGCGGGCGGTCGACCGCTACCCGGTGCTCAACGCCGAACTCGACCATCCCGGGTTCAGCGCCTTCAAGGTGCCCCAGCAGTTGCTGCAGTGGGCGCAGGCCTCTGTCGCCCCGCAGGCTTCGTCGACAGCCCGCCCGGTGGCGGGCGTGGAGCGCGGTGAGCCGTGACTAGCCGATGCGGCGGTGGAACTCCTCGGTGAAGCACCACGCCGCGGGCGTGTGGCGGCGCGGGGTGTAAGGCCGGGGCTCCAGCAGCAAGTCCACGCTCTCGCCGTCGGCCACCAGGATGCCGATGCCGTAGAAGGCGGCTTCCATCAGCATCTCCTCAGCGGCCGGTGGAGCGCTATCCAGCAGCAGGGCGCGCCGGCAGAAGGGGGCGAAACGGCCGGCTTGCTCCAGCCCTCCGCGCCAGCCCGCGGCGCTCGCCCGGACTACGGCGAGATCAACGGTGAGCGGTCGCACCGCGCGACGGGTGACCTCACGGCGGTCGGCCTCGGCCGCACCGGCCGGAAGCCGCCGTACCGCCGAACGCAGCCGTGCGGGCAGCGACGCCAGTGCGACGGGCTCATCTACGGGCAGCTCCAGAAGGGTCTGCAGCGCATCAAGACTGTCCAGGCGCGCGGCTGACACGCGGGCGCGGCGTGCGCATTCTTCCTCGTCAAGCCGGTAGAACAGCAGCGCCTGGCTGCCCATCAGCTGGAGCGAGACAGACAGTACGGCAGGATTGAGCAGGGCCGCGGAGGCTGCGCGTACCGACGTGCCCACCGACGGGCTGGCCAAGGTCACCATGCCGTTCACCCTGCCTCATCCGACTTCAGCCGCACCCGGCGGCCCCGACTATCCCACCCGATGGGGCACGGCCGCCTCGTCCAAACGTTCCAAAAACGCACCCAATCCCTGCCACAGTGCTATGCCGCCGACCGCACGGTAGAACTACCGTTGTTCCCCAGGACACCAGGCCTGCGGGGCCGTATGCCGCGCGGCCAGGTGGACCACGGCGCAGGTCCCGCACAGCACGGCGGCTCGGTGACGGGTATGGGCAGACCAGGACCTGCTGCGAGATCCCAGCGCGGACCCGCGCACATGGCAACCCTGCACTGTGCGCAGACGCCAACCGCTGCGATCCGCGCACCGTCACCGACGACTCCCCTGTTCGCCGCAGAGAGTCCAGCGAGAACGGCCTGAGATCGATCACCTCGGGCAGGCAGCAAGGGCGGCCGGGCCTCCTGCTGGGCAGGAGGCAGACGTGGGCTTGCGCCGGGAACGCAAAAGAGCCCGGATCGTGTAGATCCGGGCCTCTTCGGCAGTAGCGGGGACAGGATTTGAACCTGCGACCTCTGGGTTATGAGCCCAGCGAGCTACCGAGCTGCTCCACCCCGCGTCGGTGATCCCCACCGTACGCCATCCCAGCAGGCACCGAAGACCACCTTCCGGCGCAGGGCTCTACGCGGCGAAGCCGACGTTGGTGACGTACTCGTACTGGCCCCACTGCGAGCCGAGGTCGACGATCGTGTCCTGCCACGCGGCGTCGAGGCTCTGGGGGTCGCCGGCCGCCCAGGAGCCGACGATTCGGTCCCAGCGGCGCACGTTCATCGTCCGGTACTCCACCACGCGCTGCAGCGGCTGCGGCACCTGGGACTGGTTGAGCGGGTGGATCTCCACTCGCGTACCACGTCCGTCGCGGTTGAGGCGCCTGAGGAGATGGCGGGCGACGTTGTGACGGCGCACCGCCCGGTACACCTGGTCGATGCGTTTCAGGTTGGCCTTGGAGGGGCGGCGTTCACCCTCCAGCCAGGCCTTCAGCGTCCGGTGGGTCACTGTGAGTCCGGCGTCCTGCGCTGCCTTCAGGGTCTGGGTCGACTTCGTCAGATAGTGCAGGCGCGCCGTCCATCCGCGCTTGGCGGTCACGGGAGTGGCGATGCCGCCCGCGAGTTCGTCGAGCTTGCGGGCAACGGCGTCGCTGCCCTTGATGCCCTGGGCGCCGAACCTCCCGAAGTCGATGTTCTTCTCCGGCACTACTCCCCCTCTCCTGCGTGCTCACCGGCGTCGGTTCCGGCGGCGTACGTGTCCTTGACCTTGACCTCGGTAACACCTCGGCCTTCGGCGAAGACACGGCGCCAGTCACCGATGACGTGGAGTTCGTCGGTGCCCATCGCCCGGACGACGGCCAGGCCTTCGTCATGGGCCTTGAGCGCCTTGAGCCACAGATTGGCGAAGGCCTGGCTGCGGATGAGGTGCATCCAGTCCGGACGGTAGAGCTCCCGGTTGTAGTTCGACTCCCCCATCGTGGAGACGAACTTCGAGTACATCGCCTTCACGTACTCCAGCGTCACCGTATCGCCCTGCTCGATCGCCGTGTCGCGGGCGTCCTTCAACGCGATGCGGAACTTTTCCAGCAGGTTCTCCGTGGCCCCGGAGGTGTACGACTCGTGGATCTGAGGAGGCGCGCACAGCTGGTGCTTCGGGCCGGACAGGCGCAGCAGGAGGCGCAGCGTCGGCTCGGTGACCCACAGCGGGCCGGGCTCGTCCCTCTGGCCGATCGGGTTGGGCAGCACCGCCTCGTGCTCCCACTCGGGCGGGGTGATCAGGTGGACTCCGGAGCGGCGCCGGTCGTGGGCCAGGCCGGTGGAGTGCTCGAGCTGGCCCAGGGGAAGGTGCGTCTTGAGGGCGGAGAGGTAGGCGCCGTTGATGTCGAGCGCGGTCACCTCATGCCGGCCGGGCGGGAGTTCGTGACGGGTCCACTTGGGGCGGGCCTCCCAGATCTGGTCGGCGCCGCGCGCGGTCTGCTTCTTGAGGATGTCGGGGATCCAGGGGTGCGCGATCACGTCGTAGCGGGCGCCCTTGCGGGTCTCGTCCAGCAGTCGCATTGCGTCCGGGATCGCCCGCTTCAACAGCGCCGCCGTGGCTGCGTCGACGTCGCCCCGGTGCTCGGCGAGCACGCCCTGCACGGCCTCGCGGATCAGGCCGACCGGGCCGGACGGCTCCTGGAACGCGTGGCGGGCCGGGCCCTTGGAACGCTCCGTCGCACGCACCGGACGTGCCGTGCACAGCGGCGCTTTCGGAGTTTGCGCAGTGGGCTGTTCAGCAGGTGGGGCAGGCGCGGCAGCGGGGGCTCCAGTGGCGGTGGGCTGGCAGTCGGCCGGTGCCAGGTGCTGAGCGAACCCCGCCACGCGCTGTCCGGCCGGACGGCCGCACAGCACACACGGCTCGGGCACGACGAGCAGCTCTACGTCGTCCCCGTCCTCGTCCTGCCCGGGATCCGGCGAAGACGAGGGAGTGACGGTCGCGGCCGTGTCTGACGTGAGGGGCCGCTCCGCAGCCGGCGCCGCCTCAGTCTCGGTGGCGGTCTCGGTGGCGAGCTTGGTGTTCAGCCCGTCCAGCAGGTACGCGTATTTGGTGCGGATCTCGCCGGCCGGGTCCCGGCCGCTTTCCCATCCGCTCAGGGTGGACGGGCTCACGCCGAGCGCGCGTGCCACCTGCGCCTTGGACAGCCGAGCCCGCTCCCGCAGCTCGCGGCGCACCTGACAGGGCGGGAGTTCGGCCTCCGGGCCGACGGCGTCAAGCAGCGAGTCGATCGCGTCGAAGTCGCTCACCGGCTCGTCCCCTTCGCTTCGGTCCGGACGGAACGGCGCCTGCCGGTGGGCAGCGCCTCGCACGCCCTGGTCGGACCCCCCAGCAGGTCCAGCACGCCGATGCCGTAGTGCTCGGCCAGGACGTCGACGTCGCGCAGGCTCCAGGAGATGGCGCCCGACTGCCGGCGCGACACCTGCGTCTGCGTCAGTCCCAGCACCCCCGCAACCGACCGCTGCGAGTCACCCGTCACCTGCATCAACGCGGCCACTGTCAGCCGCAGCGACTCCTCCAAGCTCAATCCCATGCCGCCATCTTACCTACATCTATGCAACTCTCGCATGTGAATCAGCCTTTTACTATCAGCGATGTAGGAAAGCTTTCATCGTCACGCAGGAGCTGAAGATCCTGGGCAAGTGGGTGTCAGTGATCCGGGCCTCCCTGATCCCGCGGGATCCGTCGGGCCGCGCGCCGGGCTTCCCGTTTCGCCTGGCGCGCCGCTTCCACCGCACGATCGGACAGGCACCGCGGGCACACGAGGTCGACGACACGGCGGCGCAGGGCCCGGCGCAGCCGGAGCCCGGGCGGCGGCTGCCACCCACGACAGTGGCGGCGCACCGTACGCACTCCGATGCCCAAGAGCGCCCCGACCACGGAGGCATTGTCGGCGTAACCGGCCAGGAGGAAGACCATCTGCGCCCGGTGGCCGGCCGGGAACCGGGCCGCGAACTCGGTCCGCTCTTCCGGCTGGAGGAGCGCGTCGTGGCGTTCGCAGCGCGGCGTCGTCTTGTTGTTCCGGGCGATGCCCGGCGAGCTGATGTTCATGAGCCAAGAGCCTGCCCGGGGCCGCCTGTGGACAGCGGGCGGCCACTGAGGGCTTCTCGGATGTGCCGTCACCGGCAGGGTCGGCGCCCGTCACACTCGATGCTGCACCGTCCCGGATCATTGCGATCCGTACCGCCGCTCCCCCGTGCGACTCCTTCCAGGCGGAGGCACCGAACGCCCAGAACCCGCCCGGAGTATCACTGTGGTGGCTGGGGACTGGCCGATGCTCCTTCCGGATGCTCGTTGATCCAGGACAGGCCGCCGATGTCGAGGCGGCGCCGGGTGCGGGTGACGGCCACATAGGCCAGGCAGGCCTCCTTGTCGTCGATCCGGCGGGCCGTCCCCTGCCCTGTGTCGTGCGGCGGGCCGTCGGAGGGTGGGGCGAAGTCGTCGGCGATCTTCACCTGTGCCCATTCCCGGCCTTTGGCCTTGTGCGCAGTGGAGACGGTTACCTCGGCCTGGCCTTCGGGGGCGAGATGGGCGACGGCGGCCAGGATGGCGTCCGCGCCGTGGGTATCGACCAGGTCGACCAGGGGTTGCAGGTCACGGCCGGCGGGGTCGTAGGCGGCGTAATCCTGCAGATCGCCCCAGGTCGTGAACAGCACCAGTTCGGGATGCGTGGTGCGGCGTCCTTCTTTGAGGTCGCGGGCGGCCAGGGCCAGAGCACGCAGGCTGTCTCCTCCCCCGGCCAGCGCGACCCGGTGTCCGCCGGACAGCAGCTCCATGACTTGGGCCATGGCACCGACGTTGGTACGGCACAGCACGGCGTCGGGCCGGCTGACGGGGCCGAGCTCGGTGGGCACGGTGTCGGCACCGGTGAGACGGATAGGGGCGTCGGCCAGGTGCAGCCAGCGGTTGGCTTCCTCGGCAAGGCGGGGGCCGAAGCGGAAGGACCGGGACAGGGCGAGCTGGGTGCCGTCGAAGCCGGTCATGACGTCTTTGGCACCGCGCCAGTGATAGATGGCCTGGGCGGAGTCGCCGACCATGACCAGCTGGGCGTGGTCGCGTTGGGCGAGGAAGATCTGCTCGACAACGGGGTTGGTGTCCTGGGCCTCGTCGAGGAGCAGGAAGTCGGCGTCGATCTTCGGCTGGGTGAGGGCCCAGATTTTCAGGTAGTGGTCGTGGTCGAAGCGGACGGCGCCGTCGTCGGGGTGCTGCAGGTCCATCCAGGCCTTGCGGGCGAACGGAACGATGTGAGCGGCGAGTTGCGCGTGCAGACAGGGCTCTTCCAGGCCGCGCAGGTGCGGGATGTGATGGCGGGTGATCGTCGTATCGGCGGTGTGGCAGAAGCGGGCCACGGTGCGCAAGGTGACGTAGGAGAGGGTTTTTTAAGAGAGGTCGCGTTCGCCGACCCGGAGGGCTTTGGTGATGCCGAGGGCCTGCCCGGTCTGCCAGGCGGGGCGGCGGGGGGCGTTCAGTCGGCGGGTGTAGCGGTAGCCGACGGCGGCGTAGGCCAGGGCGTGGGCGGTCTTGCACAGGACGCTTTTGGGAAAGCGCGCGGTGGCGTCCTGGGCGATGGCCCGGTTGTAGGCGAGGTAGCGGCCGCGACGCTGGGTGGCATGGGCGAGCTGGGCCAGTGTGGTGGTCTTGCCGGTGCCCGCACCGGCCTGCAGGGCCAGGTGTTCGCCGGCGTGGAAGGCGTCGGCCGCGGCGGCCTGTTCGTCGGTCGGTTTCAGCACGGCGCGGCTCCGGAAGTGCGGGTCAGGGCGTGCCCGACGGCCGCGATGAGATGGGCGGGCGTGGTGTGGGCGAGCAGATCCTGCAGGGCCCGGTCGAGGCGGTCGGCCTCGGCGCTGGCGTGCTGGGCCAGGGCCCGGTGAACGGCCAGTTCCATAAAGCGTTGGGGTGTCTGTGCTGCGCGGCCGGCCGCTGCCCGGAGGGCGGTGTGTGCGGCGGGCGGCAAGGCGACGTTGAGCAGGATCTTGCCGCATCGGTCGGGGTAGTGCGTGGTGATGACGTCGACGGGCAGCCGTGTGCCGATCCGGCGGCGCAGTCGGGTGAGGGCCTTTCCCGGGGTGTTGGCGCGTACGACGGTCATGAGCCGGGTGGCGTCGGAGTTGGCGGCGAGCGGCATCGTGCGGCCTGCGTGATGGAGTTCGGCCGCGGTGAGGGATCGGGTCAGGGTGATTTCCAGGGCGTGGTGCGCCATCGTCACGCCTCGCCGCCGGGGTCGCGCGGGAGGCGGGTGCGGATGTGCGCTGCGTGCAGGAGGGGGTCGAAGACCTGCCATCCGGCCAGGGCAAGGTCGGCGGCGTTCGGCGCGGCGGCATGAGCGGGGCAGCGCTGGGTGCGCCAGCGCAGCTGCTCGGCGTACGGCAGTCTGCTGAGGTCGTAGAGGGCCATCAGCCCGGCGGGCAGGGTGAGTTGGCCGCGCTGCGGGCTGGCAGGCAGGAGTGCCCAGACCCCTTTGGGGGCGTCGGGGGCGAGGACGGGCAGCGGGCAACGGCGGCGGTGCCGGGTCTGGGCCACACACCGGATGTCCTCGACCGGCCGGTCGGCGAGATAGCGGCCCAGCAGCAGCTGCATGACGGGACGGGCGGGCCGGGCGCTGCCGGCGGCCGGCTCGGGAGCGGCTGGCGTGGACGGGGTGAAGGCACCTGAGTCGATCAGGCGCCGGGAGCGGACGCCGAGTTGGCGGCGCATCTCCTGGACGTGGGCGGTCAGGCGGGCCGTGGGGGTGCGGCTCGGGCAGAGCACGGCGTGCGGGATGCGGCACCAGGCGCTGCCGTCGCCGTGCGGGTGGGCGATCCCGCTGCTCAGATGCCAGCGGCAGGACGCGGGGACGTGAGCGGCAGCCAGTTCGGCGGGGTGCAGGGCGATGGGGCGCTGATCGGCGCGCTGGTAGAAGTCGATGTGGTTGCCGCACGCGCGGCAGCGGCTGCTCTGGCCGGTGCGCAGTAGGCGGCTGGGGCTGGTGGCGGCCACCCGCAGCGGCCGTCGGGGCCGCGTAGCGCGGGAGCTGCCGTCCCAGTGGCAGGGGGCGGAGGCGGAGTTGGGGCACATGGCGGTGAAGCTTCCAGACGACGCGCCGCTGTGCCGGGGCAGGTCTCGGAGTGTCCTACGGATGGCGCAATCCCGGGGAACGCCCGCACGACTGAACGAACGTGCGCTCGATGCCGGGTCGCCTGTTCAGGTGATGTCGCGCCGGGAGGGTGGAGGGGCCTGGCGGGCGGTTCAGAGTTGCGGCGTGCCGGGTGGGGTGTGGTCTGCGCAGAGGGAGCCGAGGAGCTCGTCGATGGAGACGCCGAGGGCGTGGGCGAGGGCGTGCCAGGTGGTGACGCTGCCGGTGGTGTGGCCGTGTTCCAGGTCGATGAGGGTGCGCCGGGCCAGGCCGCTGCGGCGGGCGAGTTCGTCGAAGGTCCAGTTGCGCTCGCCCCTCAGCCTCGCCAGCGTCACACGCAACGCGAGGAGGTCGGGATCGGGCGGCAAGATCGTCACCCCACCATCCGACGGTGCAGGACCCTGCCATGTCAGTGCAGACCTCTGCACTATTTGCTAGGGAAGGGGTGGCACTCGGCGGTGCTGGAGTAGGCGCTGCGGCGTGCCCCGCCCACCGCCCCGGACGGCGCCTGGGGCACGCCCGTTCGACGGCACGGATCAGATCGGAGGACAGCGAGCCCGATGAGGCTCTCCACGCACGAGACGGTGCAGCGCATCTGGACGGTGCGGCTGCACCCGCAGCCGGGCGGGCCGCTGCTGAGCTGCCCTCAATGCACTGCTACCGGCTACCGGCTGCCGGCCGCCTCGGCCCGCTCCGCCGCCCTGACGCACCTGGCCCGCCACGCCCGACGGGACGTGCTGCCCAGGCATTTGCGGACCTGCCAGTGCCGGGCCCGAAACTGCTCCTGGCACCCGCGCCACCGCGGCTGCGCCGGCCCCGTACTCCTGGCGCTGACCTGCGACCGCAGCGGCCGCGTGTGGCGCCTCGCGGATGCATGCGCCGCCTGCGCGGCCGCCACCACCAACACCGCCGTCGTACCCGACACCTTGCTCGCCTCCGCACGCGCACGGCCGGCCGGTGCGGCAGCCAGGCACGCCCGTCCCCCGCACGGACCGGGCGAGCGGCTGCGGGTGCGGGAAATGCTCACCTACCTCGGGGTGGCGCTGCCCCGCTTCTCCTCCCCCGCCGCCCGGCTGCTGGCCCTGCAATGCGCCCTGCGCGCCGACGTCCGAGGCCGCGTCCGGCTCCCCAGCGGTCTTCTGCGCAGCATGCGGCTGCACAGCCGTTCCGAACTCTGGAGCGAACTGGAACATGCCGGGTGGCTCCGCTGTTCTTTCCCGCGACGTCCCCACGCGGAAGCGTGTCTGCTGGATGCGGACATGCAGACCCAGACATCCGGTCGCGGCGCCCGTGCCCGCGCGGCGCACTGGGCCCTGCGTCCTGTTCCGCTGGTCGCGCCGCGCGGGATGTCCCCCACGGTGCAGCTCACCGCTCTGGTCCTGGCAGCCCACACGTCCGACGGCGTCGGAAGCGCGGAACTCGACGTCCTTGCCCGGCTGGGCGGTCAGTCACCGCAACAGGTGGAGGACCTCCTCGACCAACTGGTCCGCTGCCGCCTCCTGGCCGCCTGGCAGCACCTCAGGGAGCACGACGAGATCTGCTGGCGCCTGCCCGAACGCGGCGCACCGAGCGGCGCCGCACCAGGAAGGTGACCTAGCGGCCGGCCCGTTGCCCGCACGGCTCTGGGTGGTGCGCCGGGAGGAAGAGCCGGCAGGGCTGCCGGTTCAGGCCGGGTTCGGGACGAGAAGGCCGTCGAGGTACAGCTGCAGGATGCGCGGGCGGAACTGGTCGGTGGCCGACCAGTTGGTGCCCGGCAGCGGGCGGCTGCGCTGGGTGACGGCCGTCATGAGTTCCTCCAGGGACACATCCGTGCGCACCTGTCCCGCCTGCTGTGCACGGGTCAGCAGCAGCTGCGTGGCGTGCACCAGGCGATCCTTCTGGCGCGTCAGTTCCGGGCGCACACCGGCGAGTTCGTCGGACAGGCAGCACAGGCAGGCAAGCCGCTGGCGGGCCGCAGCCTGCACGAAACGGCTGAGCGCGGCGAACGGGTCGTCTTCTTGAGCGGCGGCTTCCCCGGCCGCATCAGCGCAGGCCATGGTGACCCGCTCGATTACTTCTGCCAGAAGGGCGTGCCGCCCGGAGAAGTGGCGGTAGCGGGTGGCGTTGCCGACTCCTGCACGGCGTGCGATCTCGTCCAGGGGTGCTTGCGGCCCCTGTTCCACGAACATCTCCTGCGCTGCGTCCAGGATCCTGGTCCGGTTGCGCGCCGCGTCGGTCCGGGGCCCTCTGCAGCGTCGGCCCTTAGCGTCTGCGTCCGACTCGCAGGCCCGCATGCTTGTCCCTTTCGCAGTGTTTCCGCGCTTTCTTCGTTTCAGTATTTCCCCGGCGGGTCCAACTACCCCCTCGACGGCGGAGGTTGAAGGAGCGCGGGGCCGCCCGCCAGATGGGCGACAGGCTGGTCCCGACTGTTGTCCGCACGCGCGGCGCCGGTCCACCACCTCATGGCTCGCATGCCCCAGGGGGCGGAACCGGTCGGACGATGACCGCAACTGCTCACGTGTGCGCACATTCGGGCAGAGAGAGGTCATGCTTCGTACTTAGCGGCTGGGCAGTGCGGCGCGGACGCTAGCGTCCCCCAGAGTGTGCACTGCTGCGGGAGGCTGGACGTCATAGTGGAAGCGGTCTCGGATCTTCTCACTCTCAGAACGGACTACACGGCCAAGATCGATGCCGACCTGGAGCTCGTCGAGAAGGACCGCGAGCGCGTCCGTGCGGAGATTACCGTGCTGCAGGATCAGCTGCACACCCTGGAGGACAATCACGCCCTGCTGCTGAGCATGCGGGAGGCCCTTTCGGATCACTCCCCTGCCGCTTGCCCGGAGCCGGGGACAGACGGCGCAGCCACGACCGGCAGCAGTTCTGCCGCTCCGCCCGTGTCCGACGGTGTGCCGCTCACGGACGGCAGTGCCGCTGCCGGTCCTGGCCAGGCGGCCGTGGCACCGGAGGAAACACCGGCGGCCGCGAAGAAGGCGCCGACGCTGCGGGACCTGGTGGCCGGTGAGCTGAAACGGCGTGGCGAGCCCTGCTCGTCGAACGATGTCGCCACCGCACTGGCCCGGGCACACCCCGGCAGGAGGATCAAGGAACCCGCAATGCGTCACGCGCTGGAGGCGCTGGTCGCGCAGGGGCGGGCGCGGCGGGCCAAGCGCGGCTCGCGCGTCTTCTACCTCCCGGCCGGCACACCTGCGGCGGCCGGACCGGCGGGGGACAACGGCACGGGTACGGGCTGAACTCGGCCGCGCGGCGGAGCGTGCTCGTTGGTTCAGGCAGCCGCGTCGCGAAGCGGCGGTGCGGGCGGCAGGAAGACCGGCATCGTCTGGAAACCGAGAGCCTCCAGGCCGGCGTGCTGGCGAGGTGTCATCTGGGCGCTGTCCCTGCGCCGCCGGATCAGCCAGGCACCGAGGTGGACCTGGTCGCCGAAGATCTCTTCGGTGTGGTCCTTGGGCATGTCGAGGTGCCCGTGGCGCTGGTGGTACTGGCGGGCCGCGCGCAGGCCGCGGTTGAAGGCCCGCTCGCGCAGGCTGGTGGGGCGGGTCAGCAGCATGCTGTGGGGGTGGGCGTCGGGGCAGGCGCGGGCCAGGGCGGCCAGGAGGTGCTTCTGCTGAGGATCGAGCAGGTGGAAGTGAGTGATCTGCCGGTCCAGCCAGCTGTCCCAGGCGGAGTCACGGCTGTCGTGGCGGTGGTAGGTGCACCGCCAGGTGCTGGTGGTCAGACGGCGTCTGATCTGCGCGTAGGTGTACTGCCAGCGCAAACTCCAGGGCGGGTTCCAGAAGGGGTCGATGGCGTTGAGGGAGGCGATGCGGGCGGGGGCGAGCTGGCCGGTGTCGGCACGGCAGCGCATGGTCTCCAGCCAGGCGGCCAGGCGGCGGTCGCCGCCGTGGGCGTTTTTGCCCAGGGCGAGGGTGCCGTGGCGGGCGGCGCAGGCGGTGATCTGGGCCAGGTGGTATTCGAAGCTTTCGGGGGGATGCGGCCAGGACAGCCCCATGCTGGTGAGGGCGGCGATGCGGTCGGCCGGCAGGCCGTCTGCGGCGTACAGGGAGCGTTGCTGGCCGATCCACTGGCCCAGGGCCAGGCCGTCGCTGGTGACGTGTTCGCTGGGGACGTTCAGGTGATGGTGGCGGGTGCGGAAGGCCTGGGCGGCCTGCAGGCCGTCCTTCCAGAAGGCGTTGTTGGGGGCCTTGTGGGTGCGCAGCTTCAGGGTGCGGGTGACCTCGCCGGCACGGTGCGGGCGAGGTGCAAGGGGTTGTGGTCGCGCTTTCAAGCAGGGGCCGAAGCGCTGGTACGCCTCGGTGTCGTAGACGGCGAGGCCGTTGAAGAAGCGCCAGAAGTCTGAGAACGAGGAGGATTCCATGGTTTGTCGGGTGGACTGGCCGGGTGCGATGTAGACGGGGATGAAGATGGAGGCGCACTTGGCCTGGCCCGGGGGTTTGCGCAGGGCCCGGCCGATGCTCTGGGCGATGTGGTTGGGGCTGCGGCGCGGATCGGCGATCAGGATGCCGTCGGTGTCGGGGGCGTCGACGCCTTCGCTCAGCACGCGGACGCTGGCGAGCACGGCGCAGTCGTGGCTGTCGGCGGTGCTCCCTGGGGTGTGGGCGGAGAAGTGCTCGAACTCGTGGAAGATCTGCTGGCGTCGCCAGGGCGCCTGGTGGCAGTGCAGGGCCTGCGCCCAGGGGTTGCGGATGCCGGTGCGGTCGGCGAGCACGTCAGCGGTCTCGGGCAGAGAGGTGACGAAGCCGCGGGCGGCGGCGATCCGGCCGTGGAAGGACAGCACCCGGCGCGCGTCGTGTTCGGCCATGGACATCAGCAGGGCTGCCTGCATCGCGGCCAGGCGCAGCCCGTCCTGATGCGGGGTGGGCAGGGGGTCGTGGAGAATGCCGCGCAGCATGCTGTCGTGGACTTCCGGCACGATGAGCTGGTAGTCGGCGAGGATGCCGCGTTCGATCGCCTGGGCCAGGTCCAGGTTGTAGACGACGGGGCCGTAGATGGTGGGGTCGTCCATCGAGGCGAGTCGTTCGATCCGGGTGCGCGCCTTCGGGTTGTGCGTGGTGCGCCAGTTGCGGGGCGTGGCGGTCATGTAAAGGCGGTGCGCGGCCGGGATGGCGTGGTCGTCGTGGATGAGCGCCCAGCGTTTGTCCCAGGCGCCGCTGGTGCGGTGGGCTTCGTCAGCCAGGGCGAAGGCCCAGGGCGGCAGCCGTTCGCCGCGGTGGGCCTCGGCGATGGTGGGCAGGGAGGTGTAGGTGGCGAAGACGGCGATGCGTCCTCCCTCGGCGACACGGCGGGCCAGCACCCGGGCATTTCCGGTGAGCAGCAGATGGCCGCGCAGGCTGCGGTCGTGAACGCCAGGCAGTGAGCACACGCCGATGAGCTGGTCGAAGCCGCCGTCGGCCAGCCAGCGGCCCGCGGTCTGGGTCAGGAGTTCGAGGGTCGGGACGAGGACGAGGACGGGGCCGCGCTCAGCGAAGTGCTCCGCGACGCGCTTGCCGATGAGGGTCTTGCCGGTGCCGCAGGCGGCGATGATGGTCGCGGCCGCGTGCCGCGTCCCGCTCAGGGCGTCAACTCCCGCAGCGACGGCTTCTCGTTGGTGGGGGCGCAGCTCAACACGGCCGGACATGTGACGCGCTGACTCCCTCGTCGTGAACTGCGCAAGGCACCTTCACCAGTCTGTTCGCAGTGGAAAGCCTGGCAGCTTCGCCGCAGGGTCCGGCCGACAGTGACCGAAGCTGCTCTTTCTTTTCTTCGCGCGTGCGCAAGAGGTCGCCTCGGGGACCGAATGTGCGCCAGGTGGGACCGTTTCGTCAGCCTGGGCTGCCTGCCTGGGGGCGGCGGGAGTTAGATGAAGCCGCAGCCGGACATCCCGGAAGGAGCGCCGTCGTGGCGGAGCAGCGAGACGAATGGCTCGGGCGGCGCCGGATACACCTGCGGCTGCGGTTTCTGCAGGGTGAGTCCACCGGCTCGTACGTGACGCGGCTGGCTGCCCGCAACAACCGCCCTGCGCAAGAGGTACTGCGGAGCATGGGCACCGGCCCGGTGCCGGTCGATCCCCAGTACACCGAGATGTACGTCAGCCGCTACGCGCGCGAGCGGCTGGCCACCCTGGCCGGTCACACCGTCGCCGAGATGCAGGAGCGGCTGATCGGGCTGCGCGACGAATTCCTCATGCCCAAGACCGCCAAAGACGACTGGGAATGGCCCTGGGACGCGCGGGCCGGCTACATCGTGCAGGCCTGCTCCCTGTGTGCGGCGCGCCGCGGCACCCGCTCGCCCGCCTGGCTGATCCTTCCCGACCCCTGGCAGGTGTGCCTGCGCCACCAGCGCTGGACGGACAACTCCCGCAGCACCAATCACCCTTACATCGATCTCAGCGAGCTCGCGGAGGTCGTGCGCGCGCAGCAGCGCCTGAACCGGATTCGCAAACGCCTGGGCCCGGCCGGACGGTGGGTGTTCGCGGACGCCTGTTCCATCCTCGTACGCTCCGGATATCTCGAGGATCCGGCACAGACCAGGCAGTGGGGTGTCCTCGCGGCGGAGCTGGGCGAGCAGCGGGTGCGGCCGCTGGCGCAGTTCAGCCGGCTTTCCCTGCTGACCCGGGACCTGGCCTGGCTCGAGGTGCGCCGCCTGAACGGCGTACTGGGCAGCACCGAGTACCAGGACTGGCTGCCGCGGACAACGAGTCGGCACGGCTACCGGTTTATCGAGCCGCTGACCGTCTGGCACCGCCAGCACCGGCCGCTCAAGCAGGGCATTCCGCAGCTTTGCAGCGGAGACGTGCCCTCAAGCACCGTAGTGCGAAGGGTGACAGGTCATGCCCTGCCCTCCCCGTTGGCGCCGGTGGAGGAGCTGACATGCCTGCCGTGGGTGCGCATGCCCAACTCGATGGACCGGCTGTTTCTGTAGTCATCCGCGCCTCGTACGGCTGCTTTCGCCTCGGCTGAGCAGAGGCCCGGTGGATCTCCGGCAGCAGGGAATCACCGTCAAGGGAACAAGGGCATCTGCATCCTTTCGGGTGAACTCCTGCGGCTGCGTCACATGAGCTGGGAGGAGGCCCGGAGCCTGGTGGACGTCTGCCGCACAGCAGGGCACGGCGCGGCACGAGGGGAGCAGCTCGTGGACTTACAGGTGCGCTACCGCG
Organism: Streptomyces ureilyticus; assembly: GCF_011045025.1. Lineage (GTDB taxonomy): Bacteria > Actinomycetota > Actinomycetes > Streptomycetales > Streptomycetaceae > Streptomyces > Streptomyces ureilyticus. The sequence goes on along the minus strand of NZ_JAAKZX010000032.1, from coordinate 15,624 downwards.
ACGACATGGGCCACGAACGCCTCAGCACTCCACGGGCGTTGCGCGGACTTCCGGTGGAGGAATGGCCGGTGCTGCACGAGCAGCGCGCCTACCGGGGGCGGAAGTCGAAGGTGCGCCAGTGGTGGTCGTCGACCACCAAGAAGGAGGTCAGCTGCCGGTCCCGGGAGCACGCATACGCGGCCATGTTCCTCGACCGCGATCCGCGCATCGGCTACCTGGCTGCGCCGTCGCTACAGGTCGAATGGCGCGAGGGTGAGCGCGCGGGGGTGGTGAACCCGGCGTTCTTGGCGCGCACCGTCGAGGGGCAGCAGATCCTCTATCTGCACTCCCCCGCCGGGAGGGAGCCGGACGATCAGGAATGGTCGGTGGCCCGCGCGGCCGCCGCGCAGGCGGGATGGCAGGTGGATGTCGCCCGCGCCCCGGGCGGCCAGCTGCGCCGCAAATGTGTACATCGTCTCGCAGTTCCGTCACGACGAGTTCGCCGACGAGAACGCCAGGGCCGTCCTGCTGCAGGCATTCGCCCGGCCCCTGCCGTTGAGCAGGGGTGCCGATGCTGTGGATCTTCCCCCCGGGCGGGGCCGTGCCAGCAGCTGGAACTTGCTGTGGGCACAGGATCTAACGACGCACTGGGATGAGCCGCTGACCCCCGACAGCACGGTGTGGGCGGCCGGAGCAGCAGTATGAGCGCCGTCCTCTCCCTGCCGGTCGACGCCCCGGTCGACGCCCCGGACGAGCCGGCCGGGACGCTGCGGCCGGGGATGACGGTCCGCTGGAAGCGCGGCCGCTATCTGGTGGGCGCCTTGCAGGGTGCCAACGTGCACCTGGCGGCGATGGATGACGGCGGCCAGGACGCGCTGGTGCTGGTGCGCATCTTGGTATCCGCCCCGGACTTCGCCGTGCTGAAGGCCGACGGGACGCCGCAGGAGCCGGAAGCGGTGCCGGACCTGTCCGTGCTGGACCGGCTGGACAAAGAACAGCTGGAGCACGTGCGCTGCTGGGAGAAGCATGTCCGGGAGGTGCTGACCGGCCGCCCTGTCGGCGCCCGCAACGGCGCCTTCACCCCGCGGCACGGCTACGATCCCGCGACCACCACCCGCACCTCCCGCTACGCCCTCAAAGCAACCGAGCTGAAGGCGGCCGGTCTGACCGGGTCGGTCGCCACCGTGCAGCGCAAATGCCTGGCCTACAAAGCACACGGGCTGCTCGGCCTGGTCGACAAGCGGTGGCTGCGCACGAGCACCGTCTACGGGAACGTCGACGAGCGGGTGGTGGCGCTGATCCGCCAGGAGGACAAAGCCCAGCGCGGCACGTCGGCGGGCACCTTCTCCCGGCTGTACAAACGGGTGCGCACGGCGCTGCGCCGCGCGCACCCGGACGAGTACCGCGCCCTGATGCCGGCCCGCACCACCTTCTACGACCTGCTCAAGCGGCTGGGAATCTCGAAGGAGTCGCTGGAGGCCGCGCCCGGGCAGGGCAGTGACGCCACCACCCCACCCGAGCCTCCCTACCATCCGGCGCCGGTGTCGTTGCTGGGCGAACGCGTGGAGATCGACGGCACCGGGCTGGACGTCCTGGCGCTCGGCGACGACGGGCGTCCCGTGGCAGCTGAGCTGACCTACGCCCTCGACATCCTGAGCCGCAGCTTCATCGCCGGAATGATCGTGCCCAAGTCTTCGGGCCGGAAGAAAGGGCCGGGCAGCCGGCGCCGCGGCGGCCGCAGCACCAAGTCGCTGGATGCCGCACTGCTGCTGGGCCAGGCCATGGCGCCGCTCGCGGCGCGCCCCGGCTGGTCGCCACAGACGCTGGCCGCCCACTCCGACCTGCCCTACGCACACATGCTGGCCGGCGATCCGCGGATGGCCGGCGCAGCGGCCCGGCCGGTCATCCGCCCGAAGACGGTGGTCGTCGACAACGCCAAGATCTTCAAAGCCCGGCACTTCAGGGACGCGTGCAGCATGCTGGGCATCGAGGTGGAGTCCGCCCGCGAGCGCACCCCCACCGACAAGGCGGTCATCGAACGCACCAACGCCTCGGTCAAGAGCATGTTCTCCCAGTTCGTCGCCGGCTACACCGGCAACAAGCTGGCCACGCGCGGCAAGGACGTCGAAGAAGAACGGCTCTGGCCGCTGAACAAGCTGCAGGACATGTGGCACGAGTGGGTGGTCACCGAGTGGCAGCAGCGGCAACACGAAGGACTGCGCTCCCCCTTCCTGCCTTCTCTGATCCTCACCCCGAACCAGATGTATGCGGCGGCGGTGGCCATGGAAGGCGCCGTACCGCGGCCCGTCACACCGGATGAGAGCCGCAAGCTGCTCCTCCAAACGAAGCGGACCGTCACCCGCGACGGCATCAAGATCGGCAACCGTACGTATGTCAGCCACCGCATCCGGGAGTTCAAGAACCGCCACACCGGCATCAAGGGACAGGGCCAGCGCTGGCCGGTCTACTACAACCCCTACGAGCCCAGCCGGGTATGGCTATACGACCACACGGTCGAGAACGACCCCGCCCACAGCCCGTGGGTGGCCTTCGACTTCAAGTACCAGCACCTGATCCACGACGCCTGGACCCAGTACCTGTGGGAAAAGGCCGCCGACCTCGTCGCCGGTCTCCTCGGCCGGGAAGGCAGCGAGGAAGAAATCGCCCGGGCCGTGGACGATCTCCTGGCCCGCGCACGGCGCGGCCCCTCCCCCACCTCCACCTCTGCCAAGCCGGTGGCCGCGTTCGTTCCGCAGCCCCTGGAGATCGCCGAAACACCGGTCAACCCGTATGCGGGGATCACCCGGGCCGAACCCGGCAGCGTGACGCCCGCACCGTCCCTCAACGTCGATGCCAAGGACCTCTTCCCCGGCCGCCGTGCCGCGCTGGCGCCCACTGCGCCCGAAGGTGCCGCCCCGCCTGCGTCGCCGGTCCAGGCGCGGCCGCCGCGGCGCCGTCCCGCCTCTGCGGGAGGACAGAGCCTGGGCGGATCAGCCAGCGACATTTTCCGGGAGCTGGCATCGGATCCGCCCGAGAAGCCGCCGTGGCCCGACCAGGACTCGCCACCGCCCAGCCAAGACCCGCAGGAGACGTGATGGACGCTGCGCGCACCGCCCCGAAATCAGCCGCCCCCGCAGCTCTCGCTGCGCGGTGGGCGCCGCTGGATCCCGAACTGCTCACGGTGCGGGAGGGGTTCATGGACTTCGTGCACCGCAAACTCGAGCCTCCGGATCTGCAGGACTGCGCCCCCCAGGGCACAGAGGTCACCGACACCGACCCGCGGATGATCTATCACGGGGAGATGATCCCCGTCAGCACTCCCGACGTGACCCAGGGACTGAAGGACGCGCGGCGCACTCTGCGCACCAACCGGTTCCGCCCCACCGGCAAACGCATGAGCATGATCGTCGACGGATGTGCCGGCAAGACCACGCTGCTGCTCCAGATCGGTCGCGCCTACCAGGGAGTGCTGGAGACCGAACGCCGGCCGGACGATGAGTGGACCCCCGTGGTCTACATCAACGTCCCGCCGCGCCACGAGAGCAACATGGACTGGTCCCTGCCCTTCGCGGACTTCTTCGGCATGGACCACACCATCAACATCGACAAGCGGACCTACCGCAGCACCGACATGACCGAACCGGTCGTGCACGCCATGCGGGAAAGCCGTACCTCCCTGATCCTCATCGACGGCGTCGACCGCATCCACGACAGCGACCTGGCCGCCGCCTTCGACTACTTCGACTGTCTCCAGGCCCGCCTGCGCGTCTCCGTCATCTACAGCGGTCGCGGCGCCACCGACATCGTCAACGAAGGCCTCCACAACCGCCGCCGCAGCGAACGCCCCCGCACCTCCGAGCAGTTCCGCAGCAGTCAGCCCGTCATGCGGATCAGCCCCATCCCCTTCCGAAAAGGGCAGGAAGGGGGATGGCGCACCGTGCTGCAGAGCTACGACGACAACCTCCGGCTCTACAACCACCAGCCCGGCGCCCTGCTGGAACTCGACGAAGAACTCCATGAGCGCACCCACGGCTACATGGACACCCTCGACCAGCTCATCTGCCAGACCTCCCAGGAAGTCATCGAAGACGGAACAGAAGCCATCACCCAAGAAGCCCTCGACAACATGATCGTCGGCCGCAACGACCCCGACAACGACTGACCCAGCGCCGGTACAGGCGCGCCAACGGCGGCCCGAATCCCTCTCCGAGCACCCCTACAGCGCCGGCGCCGAAGCAGCGGGACTGCCCAGGCAGCCGCAGCAGCCACGCAGGAAGGTACTTCGACCATGCAGGAATCGGACGTCATCACCGTACCGACCGGCGGCAGCCCCCAGCTGGCGCTGCTGTCCAGCGTGGACAGCGATCCGTTGCGCATCTCCGCGGCACGTCTTGTCGCCTACGCTGACGTGCCGCGGCGACAGTCCACGGTCCGGTGCGCACAGCCGCAGGACAAGCCGCTCGTGGAGCGGGTCGGGAGCATGCTGCGCAGCGGGCTGGCCGACCTCGCCCCGCGAACCCGCCAGGATGCCGAGCAGTACCTGGCAGATCTCGTCGCCACCATGAACGGGGACCTCGCCGGGCGTCAGTGGTCCGGGGCGGGCTGACTCTGCCGAGTCGGCCTGCCGTACCGCTCGCTTGAGGTCACGGTCCGTCAAAGGGCAGGCGTCTGAGGGACGATGCCCGCATGAACAACGAAGGGAACCGGTCCGCTGCGGCCGGAGCTCAGATCCCCGCACGGCTGCGTGCCGTCGGACCGGGCTGGCATCCCCTTTTGGAACGCCTGCACGCGCAGCTCACCGTGGACGTGCCCGGTTACCGGGTCACCGAAGTGACGGAGAAGCTCGGCGGCTTGCGCATCCATGTCACCACCGGCGAGCAGGCGCTGTGCCCGAGAAGGTGAGGGCGTTGGTGGCGGCATCTGTCACGGAGGCGGCTGCTACGTGCGAATTCTGTGGGGCAGTCGGCCGACCACGCTCACGCAACGACGCCCCCGGAGGATGGATCAAAACGGTCTGCGACACCTGCCACGCCAACTGGTCCGCCCACAAAATCCTGATCGTGCGGGGTGACGTAGTGCGCCGCCCGGTTTAGCGGCGTGGCCCCTCCATGGCGTCATCCGACGGGTCCGTCCAACCGCAGCTCCACCGGCGTGATCCGACCGTGCCGGGCTGCCCAGGCCTCGCAGGCCCAGTGGTGTTCGCAGGGAGCGAGGATCACCGCGATGACGCTGTGGAAGCCCAGTTCCGGGTCGTCGAGAAGTTGCCTGTAAGTGGCGGCGTCGCGAGCGCTGGGGACGGGGCGGCTGGTGGGGTGGGTGTGCCACTCGCCGACCCAGACACTGGCGTCGCTCGCGAACGCCTCGTCGGCCAGTGCCTGGGCGTGTGCCAGGTCGCGGAGGAAGTAGGTGGGTGTACGTACGGCGGCGGGGCCGGGGGTTCCGGCGTGGTGGACGGTGACGGTGTCGTGGGTGTGGCGTCCCAGCAGGATGCCTCCGGTTTCCGTGGTGTGGTCAGCCGTACGCAGTTCGGTGGTGATGATCCGGGCGGCCGGGACGGTGAGGTGCACGGTGGTGACGGGCTGCTGGGTCATGGTGCTTCGCAGGTGGGGCAGCCGGATCTCGGTGGTGTGGCGGGAAGCCAGCGCAGCTCGGCGGTGTGGCCGAGGTTGAAGGGCGGGGCCCAGTCGGGCTGGCGGCGCAGGCCGAGCAGGGCATGCTCTCCCGGCAGTCGCTGGTCGGGATGTCCGGCGCGTTCGAGGACGGTGGCGACGGCGGTTTTGGCCGCGAGCTGGGCGACCAAGTGAAGGTCGGAGCCGACGGCGGTCATCGGCCGGTGGCGGGTGCCGGTGCCGTACCCGGCGTCCAGGGCAGGCTCGGGGTCGAGGCCGCCTGCCTCGGTGAGGCTCTGGCGTCGGCAGGTGAGGCAGCCGTGCCGGCGCCAGGGGCGCAGTCGCAGGATCTCGCCGAGGGCACCGTCCTGCAGGACGCACGCGAGGACTGCGGTGAGGCCTGCGCGGCGGGCCAAGTGTCCGGTGACACGGCGCGGGGCCACCCCGTCTGCCGTGCACACAACGAGGTGGGTGTCCGCGAGGAGGGCCCGGATGTGGTCGGCGTGTTCGATGACGTCCAGGGGCAGGGGGGTGACCGCGGTGTCGGGGCGCAGGGAGGCGAGTTCCTCGGCAAGGGCGGTGACTTTGTGTCGACCGATGTGTTTGCGGGCGCTGGTGTGCCGGACGAGGTTGTGCCAGTCGAGCCGGTCGGGGTCGATGAGGGTGAGATGGCCGACGCCGTAGCCGGCGAGTGCGTGCGCGGTGGCCGAGCCGATGCTCCCCGCTCCGATCAGCATGATCCGCGTGTTCTGCAGTTCCTCTACGGGCCAGTCGTCGTTGAGCTGTTGGATCCCGGTGGTTTCGGGCTCGGCCGACGCCTCGAGGGGCTGGAAGCCCGCACGGGTGACGTGCCAGGCGACGAGGTCGGGCAGACCGCTTTCGGGAAAGGCGTCCTTCACGCCGGGGGCGTGGGTGATGGCCACGTAGCCGCCGTCGCCCGGCGTCTTGAAACCGCTGGGCACGGAGTCCTTGAACACGTCCAGCTTCATGGACGTGCCACGCCGTACCTGCAGGAGGTACCAGAGCGCGTGCAGTTCGCTCTTGGCCTGGTACCAGTAGCCGGTAGGACGGGAGTCGCAGCTGGCGAGCAGGCGGGGGGCGGGCGGCGGCGGGTCGACCGAAATGATGGAGCCGCCGCCCTCGGAGATGCCGCCCACCACAGCTAGGTCGTCCGGCTGGCTGATACGCAACGACAGTCGGCCCCACGCACTCGAGGCGCGGAGTGTGGTCGCGGCGTCCTGTGGGATGAGGATCAGCACGCGGGACCGTCCTGCCCGCCGGTGTCCAGTTCAGGGTGGCCAGTGGTGTCCTCGGGTGGCGGGGGCTGGGCCAGGAAGTGGTCGAGGCTGTGGTCGGTGACGATGCCGCTGCCGGTCATCTGCTCGATCATCTGGTGTTTCATCAGAGCGTACTCGATCCGCCAGCCGGCGGCCTTCAGCAGCAGATCGACAACGGACTCGCGGCCCGTCCATACGTCGTCGCGCAGGAGGCACAGGCTGGCGTCGCCGTTGACGTGCCAGCGGTGCTGGGTCCATTCAAACGGTTCGGGCAGCGGGTCGAGGGGGACGAGCCGGGGCGCCACCATGGGGTAGGCCTGGCTGTATTCCAGGCGCAGCAGGAGGCCGCTCTCGCCGATCCAGCTGGTGAGGTGGGCCGGTTCGGGCCGGTCGAAGGGCCAACGCGGCAGCGTGCCCTCCCACCCTCCCGCTCCTTCGTCGTTCCAGACTAGCTGGGGGAACCGGGCAGGGATTTCTTCGCGGTCTCGGCGCAGTCGGCGTGGTTCGTGTTCCCGCCACGTGATGGGAGGGCGGGTGGCTGCGGTCGTCATCCCTGGGGTGCGTCCTTGATCGGGCGGGGCGTGATGAGCGCGGGCGCGCCGGTGATCAGCGAGGCGGACTTGGCCGGAGCGGCGGGAGCCGGGAAGTCGTCGCCGAAGATGTCCTGCCACAGTCGCCGTGCCTCGTCGGTATCGCCTTCGGCTGCCGCCGCACAGGCCTGCTCCGCGAGGTCCGCGGCGTTGGTGAACGCTGCGGACAGACCCGTGCGGTCCAGGTCGGGCTGGATCTCGCCGCACAGGTCGGCCGGGTCCCACACGCCCTCGTTGACGCGGACCGCGGCTGCAGTGAAGAACGTCTTCAGCGCCTGGGACCGGTTGCCGGACCTGGGCATGCAGTTGAGGGCGAGGACCTCCATGACGAGAGACTTGATGCGCCCCTGGACCGGGGCGGTGAGCCGCCACTGCTTGAGGACCCTGACCAGGGGCCGGAAGTGCGACCAGTCACGCTGGTGATCGGCAACCTGCTCGATGAGGTACTCCGGGTTGGCCGGTACCCACCGGGTGTTCAGTTTCTCGGGAATGAGCAGCGAGCCGTCCTCCTGGCGCAGGGCGGCCATGACGTCAACGGTGAAGGCCTCCGGGTCCTCGGGGTCGTCCAGGAAGCACTTGACTGCGTGATTGCGCAGGAGAGTGTGCCGGACCTCGTTGGCGTGGGTGCCGTTGGTCTGGCTCAGCAGCCGGTTGACCTGGGTGCGGATGTGCTCGAGGGCGTCCTGCGCGCTCGGGCCGTCGTTTCCCCACTCGGGGTGCTCGTCCGGGTCGTAGACGATCACGACGTCGACGTCGTGGATGGGCCTGAGCTGCGTGCTGCGGCTCAGGGAGCCCGAGCCGAACGTCTCCAGGATGTCCGGTTCGCTCAGCAGCGCGGTTTTGAACAGGTCTCTGCGCTCGCGGGCCAGTCTGGTCTTGTCTATGTCTTCGTTGACGGTCTTCTGGAACGCGTCGAATGCCTCGTCGATCCCCATGCGGTGTGCCTCCTCGGGCGCGTCGTCCAGCCCGGGTGCACGCCGCGGCCGCCGGCTCCCGGGTGGGGGCGCGGCGGCCACAAACAGGCATCTATGGCTGCTCGCTCACCACCGTAAAACCCGCCACTGACAAACCTTCCTGCACCAGGACTAGCTGATCATTTGCGGCGGCGTTCACGCGTATCGGATCCGCGTACTTTGTGCAGGTGGGAGGCGCTCTCGGGGCTGCCGCCTCACACTGAGGAGCCCGCCAGGGTCTGGTCAGTGGCCCCAAGACCCGGTGCACCTCGCCGGGCGGCAGGAGAACGAGGTGGACGGCTCGGGGAAAACGCACTCCGCGCATCTTTCGGCGTCTGCGGGCACACAGCGGGACACTGCGAAGGAGACTTTGACCGGAGGGTGGAGGCACGTGTGAGGTGGCATGGGCAGCTGAGACGGCTGCTGCTCTCCCGGGAAGGCGGCGGCACCGTGTTGATGGCGACCTCCACGGCCGTCGCACTCGGTGTCGTACCGAGCATCCTGGAGCAGTGGACCAAGCGGCAGTGGGTGTTTGTCGTGGTCTTCGCCGGCGCTCTCGTCCTGGTGCTGGCGGGGTGGGTGCTGCAGCGCCCCCGTGGGCTCGGCGTGGTGGTCAGCCTGTACCCGGTGGACCGCACGCAGGCCTCGCGGGTGGTGGCGCTGAAGAACGCTTCCCGCACCGCGCACAGTGCGACGCTGGTCATCGATCGCGCGGTCCTGTGGCCCGGCGAGCGCTCTGGGCAAGGCCGTTCGGACGTCGCCGACTTCGTGGCCAGGCTCATCGATGCACAGGTTGAGGAGTTGCGAGCGGCCGGCAGAGCGGAGCCCGAGGTCGCGCTGTACGTGCTCGCTCATCTGCAGGACGGGTTCCTTCTGGGCCGGCGCCTGGCCGACGATGCACAGCTGTCGCTCGCCGTGATGCACCTGTCGCAGCAGGCCAGGCGCTCTGTGGTCCCTGGAGTCGACCTCGGCAGCTCGCTGCGTGCTGCGCTCACTGACCGGCAGCGCGCGCAGATGACCGGGCTTGTGGAGGCCCCCACGCGCGGCCATCCGCAGCTCGTGGAGATCCCCGCCGCAGCCGGACAGCAACGTCACCGGATCGCGCTGATCGTGCGTCTGGCGTCGGCCGGCTCCATGATCGATGACGCACGCCACGTGGCGGTGACCGGGCAGGATTCCTACGGGCCGGGGCACCACACCGGCTACCGCCTCCCACCCGTAGGTCCCGGCGGCACGGACGGCCCGTGCGGCGCCTATCTCGTCATCGACACCGGCAACGCGTACCTGCCCGACGATTCCGGTGTCTACGCCGCGGTGACCACGTATGTCTGGGAGTGCTGGCAGGCTGCGCGGCAGGAGTGGGCGCAGCGGCTCGGCGGCGCCACCGCGGTGGAGGGGCTGCTGTTCTTCCACGGCCCGCTGCCGATCGCTGTCGCGCTGGGCTGGCTGACGGCCCGCGACCGCCTCACTCTGGTCCACCACGACTTGCGGCTGGCACGGGGCGCGGCTCCGCCGTCGGCAGCGGGATCGTAGTGGCCTGCCGGGTCCTCATGCGTCGATGACGAACGCCTTCTCGTACACCTGGTGCGCGTTGACGTCCTCGTACACGGTGGTCGGGCGCAGCCGGTTCCACCGGTTGCCCAGCAGCAGGGACAGGCCCATGGGGCCGGCCTGGAAGAGATGGATCGCAGGATGAGCGCGGCAGGCACGGCGGAGGTGTTCCCGGATGCCGACGGCGAGCGCGTTGGCCGTTGCGGCATCCGCGATGGAGTTGTCCTTGGCCCCGCCGGGCGGACGCAGCACCAGCAGCCGGGAGACAGGGATCTGCTGCTCAGCCAGGAAGTCCAGCACATCCTGAGCAGGGTCGGTGGCGACCGCAATGGCGACAGCGAGGTCGGGCCCGAGACCGAGGGCGTGCTCGTCGACGGCCGGCGGCAGCGGGATCTCGTAAGGCTCGGCGGATGACCACAACTGGCCGCGCTGGACCACGGCCAGGTCGGCGCCGCTCACCATGCGGAAGGCCGCACCGACCACAAACGCCGGCGCCAGACGCAGGCTGCCGGTGACGGCAACCGCGGTGGTACCGGGCGGCATCCGATACGGCGCGGCTTCGATGTCCTCCTGCAGCTGGGCCCAGGTTGCCGGGGCCAGCGGGCGCCGCTTCAGATAGGCCGATGCGCCCTCGAAGCGGTCCGCCCAGTCCACCGCATAATCGGCGTCCTCGGCCATCGGGTCCGGCTTCAAGGTAGCGATGGACACCACCGCACGTGACGAACCCGCCGCAAGCCGCAAGGACCGGATCGCCTCGCGGATGTCCGCCAGGGACAACCGGCGCTGCCCATCGGCGACTTGGCGGGCGACCCAGTCCGCGCCGGCATGCATGGCCTCCTCATCGAACCGCAAGCCGGCTGCGAACATCAGCATGCGCAGGTGCTCATGAAGGTGCATCACGTCCCGCGCCAGATCGAAGCGCAGCACCTTCAGCAAGTCCAGCAGCATCTCCTCGGTCAGCCCGGCGCCGTCGGCCCACCGCGTCCGTGCCTGCCCCTTCTTCGACTTCGGGCCCTGCTGCGCCGCCTTCGGTACCAGCAGCTGGGTTCGGGAGTCCCGCAGCGAGACCAGCGCATCCTCGGCGTCCGGGGACCGATTGCTCAGCAACGCGAGATCGACCGGTGCGCCGTCCTTGGTGAGCTGCTGCCAGGCCTGCGCCATCTTCCGCAGGATCGACGGGCCGCCGCGATCGCTGGGCTTGAGCAGATAGTCCTCGTTGACCGGGGTGGAACTGTCCGCCGCGTACTTGACCTGCATGTAGGTGTGCGGCGGCACCTGCCGGTACAAGACGACATCATCCAAGTTCCCCGCGTCGTCGACCTCGACGCCGACCGCTACCACTGGGTTGGGCGCGCGCAGCGCCGCATCCCGTACCGCTGCGACACACCCCTGCCACGCAGCCAGCCACTGGTAGCGATCACCGGCAATACGGACACCCGTCGAGCTCGGGGCAGGTAGGTCAGGCACTGAAACGATCTCCCAGGCGTCGGGGCACCACACGTGCGGCCATCGGCATGATCAGCAGATCATCGCCGCAAGCAGGGCCGAGCCGAAAGCCCTCATACCCCGGTCGCCGGGCATGGTCGCCGCTCCCGGTCACACCGCAGCCGCTGTCCGGCGCGACAATGGGCCGCCTAAACCCTCCCCAATCGCTGCCGCATACCGCGTTCGAGAGCACTTGATGTGTGTCCGGGCCAAGTTGCGGTGCACCAGCTCAGAGGGCTCCAAATCAGAGAAGCAGCAGGTCAGAAGCACCAGAAAGCTGTCCGGCTCTAGTAGAGATGCCGCAGGTCAGAGGCCCTCAAATAGCCGACGTAAGCCGCACCTACTGCTGGTCGTGACAGGCAGCGGCCCGTAGGGCTCTTCAGAACGCCGAACGACGGGCGGCGGGCGAGACCGTGCCCAGCGCCGGGGAACTGCCACAGAGCCGTATGGAGGCGCTGGAGGCGATCGATCCGGGATGGTGCCCGGTATGGGAGATCGGATGGCAGCGCGCCTTCCGTCTCGCCCTCGCCCACGTGCAGGCCGGCGATGCGCTCCCGCTGCGTGCGGGCGAGGTGATCGTCCAAGGCGAGGACCTCGGAGCATGGGCAGCCGCTCAACGCCTCGGCTGGGACAAACTGCTGCCCGCCCAACAGTGGCTCCTGGACAGCGCACTGGGACTAGAACCCACAGACGAAGCAGAGCAACAGCCCACACGCCGGACCCAGGCCGACCGGTGGGCCACACACCTCGCCGCCGCCCGACAGTTCCACACCCGCGAAGGCCACCTACGAGTGCCCCGCAAGCACGTGGAAACCGTCGACGGCGAGCAGATCCGGCTGGGCTCGTTCATGGACAACAACCGCCGCCGCGCCACCAAACTCACCCCCGAACGATGGGCCGAACTCGACGCCCTCGACATGCGCTGGTAGATCACGGGTGAGCACCAGGGTGCATCGACTCTGTGGCCGCCAAGAACCGTCCGGATGCACGTAGCGTGCCGTTATGCGAGTTCCAAAGGCTGGGTTCGTCGAGCGGCAGATCACCTTCGGCTACGACTTCCGCATGCGTTGCGACAGCTGTGGCCAAGCCTCGACTCTGAGCGGCGCTGACTACCTCCGGCTCAACGACGAGGCCAGCGCCTACATGGAATGCAATCACTGCGGCGACTCGATTCACTTCGGGCCGCTGGCGGCTGACATCCGCGACCAGGACGACCCTGCACTCGACGACGGCATGCTCAGGAAGAGCTGCAGGGGCCTCGAAGTGAGGCGGTGGGGTTGGCCTTTGAGCGGCGGTATGACGGACTACGTGGCCCAGAGCGGTGCGGGTGGCAGGAGCACCCGCGCCGCTCGGACGATGCTGCGCATCCCCGACGGTTCAAACGTGCTGGACCGGGGAGATGACGAACGCGGACTTGGGGCGGAGGGCTCGGTTCATCCGTGCCTCCGCCTTCTTGGTGGCGTCCCTGTGCCAGCGGGATCGCTGCCAAACAGTCAGCGGTGTCCGTCGTTGACGCGCGTCCAGATCCTGGGTCAGTGCTGTGCGCAGAGCGCTCGTGGTCTCCATCAGATCGGTGTATGCGTTCTCGACAAGGCGATCAGTGGGGCCGGAGGGACTGTGGTGGAGGAGGGCTGCGAGCAGCTCCTGAACGTCGCCGTACCGGGCCCGCGCCTGCTCCGACATGAAGAGCCCACCGTTCGAGTAGTACCAGGAGCGATACGACCGGTGTAGTCCCTCGAGGGCGAGGCGGGTCGGCTCGGTGCGCGGCCATCGTGACACCGCACCCGTTTCTTTCCAGAGCTCCGGATAGGCCGCGAGTCGTTGGCTGCGCAGATTCTCGTCGACGCCCGCACGAGCACTTATCCAGTTGTTGATGAGGGCGAGGATGAACGCGGTCAGTAGCGCGAGCCCACCGGTAACCAGGACGCGTGACATCTCGGCAGACATGAAAATCACCTCGTTGTGAGCGTCAGGGCAGGCGCGAGCGCAGGTAGGCGGACTGTTCGTCCGGGATGACCGGCGTCGGCACCTCGACGGTGGGGCCGATGGCTACGTAGTCGGCCGGCGTCCCCGCGATGGCCCAGTCGGCCAGCGAACGGGAGACGACGTCGTGCAGGTTGAACTTGATTGCCCCGAAGGCGTTGATCTCGAACTCGCCGTTGAACTCCCAGTGCCCGTTGCCCATCGGGTCGTAGGTGCCGTCGTAAGTGAAGACGATCGGCCACGCGCGCGGGTCCGTGTTCGGCAGTGGGATCTTGTCCCGCTTGACGATGTTGATGACGGCCGACGATCGGGACCAGTCGCTGGATGTGTGCAGGTTGCGGCGAATGACCGGGGTGTCGATCTCGCCGTGCGGGTTGCCTCCCCACTCGATCTCGACGTCGGCGTTCGCGGTGCCGATCCGCCCGACGTCGAGCTGCAGCACTGTGCGGGTGTACACCGACCTGGCCGTCTGCGCACCGGGCATCTGCTGCCGAGCCTCGTTCGTCAGCATTCGCTGGACCTGTGGGTAGGTGAGCGTGAACGATCCGGCCGAAGCTGAGAGCTGGGCCTGTCCGACGGCAACCGCGTCAAGCCCGATCTGCGCGGCGTCGGCGACACCGATTCCGGCGATCACGAGCGGGTTCTGCTGGTACGAGAACACGCTCTGTCCATGCACCATCCGGCTCGGGCTGACGAACTTGTAGGTCTGCTGCGTTGCCGCGGTCGCCGGTGCGGGCGTAGACCCCGCTGCTCGGAGATAGAACTCCGCCTCGGCCTGGCGGCGGCGTACCAGATCCTCCATCTCGATGATCTGCCCGTCGCGCCTGGTCTTCGTCCACTTGGACATCTCGGTCACCACCGCCTGGTGATCGCCGTCGTTCAGCCGGACCAGCAGGGTCGAGCGTTCGAACGGGCCGGCGCCGATCCCGCAGACGAAACTGACGAGGGCGTCCACCTGATTCTGGTCGAGCGGGACGGAGACCCGGCCGACGGCCTGCAGGGCAAGCTCCACCCGGTCGCGCAGAGCCTGGTCGAACCCTTCGGACACCAAGGCCGGCGCCTCCCAGCCGCGGATGAAGTCCAGCCCTTCGGCCGACACATGTCGTAGCAGACCCTGGTCGCCCACCGTCGTGCCGCTGGTGGCCGGTGGCAACGATGAGATGGGGAGCACGGTGGTGGCCAGGCCGCTGGAGATCGACCGGGTGAAGCTGAGGTCATCCGAGGTGATGGTGACAGTCCGCTGGCCCTGGATCACCGGTGCGCTGCTGCGGACCGCGTCCAGCGACTCGGTGTCGATCTGGTCGGCCAGCGAGGCAGATCCCGGAATCGGCAGCGCGGCGACGAAGGCCCGTACGGTCTGGTTGATCAGGTTGACTGTGCGGCGGTACGCCGACGTCGCGGCCGTCTCGAACGGCTGCCCGTCGCGCCAGCTGCGCCAGAAGAAGTACATCGTCGGCTCCGGCAGCACGTTCAGACCCAGAGAGCCGCTGGCCGCCTTCGCGCCAGCGTCGAGCCAGGCCTGGTTCAGCGTCTGCGCCTCGCAGTTCATCATGTAGACCGTGCGGATCGACAGTGGCCGGCCGGCCTCGGCCCGGATCGCGCGGATCTTGTCGCTGTCGATCCCGCCCGGCACCGAGATGTAGTTGATGTCGCCGTGGGTGAGGATGTAGACGTCGATGATTCTCGACCGTTGGGTGAGCGAGATCAGCGTGGACTTCAGCTCCTGGTACGACGCGGTGCCGTCGCGCAGCACCGTCACTTCGCCGTAGAGGCCGGGCTGGGCATCGCTGTACCGGTTCGCGGCGAGCTCGGCGGACTCGAGCAGGACGTCCGTGGTCTGCTTGATCTTGGCGCGCAGGTACTCGGCCAGTTCGCGCCGTGCGGCGTCCGGGATCAGGCCGCTGCCCGGGACCGCCGACAACAGCAGGTCGACCACCTCCGGGATGCCGAGATCTATCCCGCCGTTTTCGATCAGTACGACGAGCGCCCGGTCGGCGGCGGCCATCGGACGTGACCAGTCGAGCGGTGACCGGCTTTCCGTCAGCGCGAACCGGTTCTTCGTCATGGCTGGTCCTACCTTTCAAGGGTGGTTGCTCTGGTCATTCGTAAGATCAGAGGGCCCAGGGGTTCTGGGTATGGCTGTCATGGCGGCGCCGTTGGCAAGGCTCAAAGGACTTGGCCACCCGGAACCCCGCGA
>NZ_JAAKZX010000329.1 GCF_011045025.1 Streptomyces ureilyticus | reverse complement strand
CCGCCACACCCGCCGCCGCCTGCGTATGCGCGATATTCGACTTCACCGACCCCAGCCACAACGGCCGATCCACCGGCCGGTCCTGCCCATACGTCGCCAGCAACGCCTGCGCCTCAATCGGATCCCCCAGCGTCGTCCCCGTGCCATGCGCCTCCACCGCATCGACATCCCCGGCCTCCAGGCGCGCACTGGCAAGCGCCGCCCGGATCACCCGCTGCTGCGACGGCCCATTCGGCGCCGTAAGCCCACTACTGGCCCCGTCCTGATTCACCGCACTGCCACGCACCACCGCCAGCACCTCATGCCCGTTCCGCCGGGCATCCGACAACCGCTCCAGGAGCAGGGCACCCGCACCTTCGGCGAATCCGAATCCGTCCGCCTGCGCCGAGAACGCCTTGCACCGGCCGTCCCACGCCAGGGCGCGCTGGCGGCTGAACTCGGTGAGTTCCTGAGGACCGGCCATCACGGTCACGCCGGCGGCGAGCGCCATCGAGCATTCGCCGGCGCGCAGTGCCTGGCCGGCGAGGTGCAGCGCCACCAGCGACGACGAACACGCCGTGTCCACCGTCACCGCCGGCCCCTCAAGACCGAACGTGTACGAGACGCGGCCCGAGATGACGCTGCCCGCGCCACCGGTGGCGGCGTAGCCTTCGACGCCCTCGGGGGCCTGGCTGAGGTTGGCCGTGTAGTCCGAGCCCATGGCGCCCGCGAACACTCCCACCTGGCCGCCGCGCAGCGACTCGGGGGCGATACCGGCGCGTTCAAACGCCTCCCAGGAGGTCTCCAGCAGCAGCCGCTGCTGCGGGTCCATCGCCAGCGCCTCACGCGGCGAAATCCCGAACAGCTCCGCGTCGAAGTCACCGGCGTCGTAGACGAACGCACCCTGACGTACGTAGCTCTTGCCGCGTGCGTCCGGATCCGGGTCGTACAGGGAGGCCAGGTCCCAGCCCCGGTCGACGGGCAGGCCGCCGACGGCGTCGCGTTCGTCGGCGACGAGGCGCCACAGCGCCTCGGGGGAGTCGGCGCCGCCAGGGAAACGACAGGCCATTCCGATGATCGCGAGGGGTTCGTCCATTGCCACGGCGGTGCGCGTCGGGGCGCCCGCGGCGGTGTGCTCGGTGCCGGCCACTTGGGTCAGCAGGTGGTGTGCCAGGTCCAGCGGCGTCGGATGGTCGAAGACCAGCGTGGCGGGCAGGCTCAGCCCGGTGGCGTTGTTGAGCTGGTTGCGCAGCTGGATCGCGGTCAGGGAGTCGAATCCCTGGTCGAGGAAGCCGCGTCGCAGATCCACGACGTTGGTCTTGGCGTGCCCGAGTACGGCAACGGCGAGGTCCCGGACGAGGTCGAGTACCACGCTTTCCTGTTCCGGCGTGGAGAGTCCGGCGAGGCGTCGGGCCAGTGCCGAGGTGGTGGTACCTGTTCGGGCGGCGGTTGCGGTCCGGCGTACCGGAGTACGGACCAGGCCGCGCAGCAGTGGTGGCAGGGCCTGTGTCCTGGCCCGGTTCCGCAGCACGCCCCAGTCCATGCCGAGGGGCACGAGCAGCGCCCGGTCCGGCACGCGCGCCGCGGCGTCGAACAGGGCGAGCCCCTCCTCGTTCGTCAGGGCCGTCGCTCCGGTGGCGGTGACGAGTGCGTGCCCTCCCTCCTCGACCGGCTCGGCGAGGTGCTCGCTCATACCGCTTTCCCCGGCCCACAGTCCCCAGGCCAGCGACACCCCTGGCAGCCCTTGGGCTCGGCGGTGCTGCGCGAGGGCGTCCAGGAAGGTGTTGGCGGCGGCGTAGTTCCCCTGGCCCGGGTTGCCGAAGACACCGGCCGCCGAGGAGAAGAGCACGAACGCCTTGAGGTCGAGGTCCCGGGTCGCCTCGTGCAGGTTCACCGCCGCGTCGACCTTGGGCCGCATGACGGTGTCGAGCTGGTCCCCGGACAGCGCCGGGATCGTACGGTCGTCCAGCAGTCCGGCCGCGTGCACGACGGCGGTCAACGGGTGCTGCTCCGGAACCGTAGCCAGGAGCTGGTCGACCGCATCCCGGTCGGCCGTGTCACAGGCGACGATGGACACGTGCGCCCCGCAGTTCTCCAGCTCGGCGCGCAGTTCGCGGGCTCCCGGAGCCGCCGTCCCGCGGCGGCTGGTCAGCAGCAGGTGCCGCACTCCCCGTTCCCGCGCCAGGTGGCAAGCGAGCAGACGGCCGAGCAGGCCCGTACCGCCGGTGATCAGCACCGTGCCATCCGGGTCCCAGAGCCACTCGTCCGTGCTGTCGCCGCGCTCGCTGCGCCCCGGCTCGTCGGTCGCGTCGGCGCCCGTCGCATTGGGATGGGCGCCGGAGCGGACCAGGCGTGGTCTGAGGACCGTACTGCCCCGTACGGCCACCTGGGGTTCGTCGACCGCAAGCACGGAGGGCAGGGCTGCTTCCCAGTCGGTGGCGTCGTCGACGTCGACCAGCACGAAACGGCCGGGATTCTCCGTCTGGGCGGAGCGCACCAGACCCCAGACGGCGGCATGGGACAGATCGGCCGCCGACTCGTCCGGGCCCGCGACGACGGCGCCCCGTGTCACCACGATCAGCTTGGACCGGGCCGCCGCCTCATCCGCCAGCCACTCCTGGATCGCGCACAGCACCTCGCCGGTGACCTCGTGTACCACCTCGGCGAGTTCTCCACCCCTGATCGGAGTGCAAGGCAGGACCACGTGCTCCGGATACGAGTCCACATCTGAGCCCGATCCCGAGCCCGAGGCCAAATCCGAGCCCGCGCCCGAATCCGAGTCCATCGCCGGGTCGGTGCAGCCCAGTACCGCCCACCTGGGGGCGGCGGACGCCTCGACCTCGGCGGCGGCGACCCAGTCCACGCCGAAGAGCGCCGACTGCTCCACGGCACTGGCCTGCCGCAGCCGCTCGGTCGCCAGGGGCCGGGTGATCAGCGCGTCGACGGAGGCCACCGGCAGGCCGGCCGAGTCCGCCACGCGTAGCGACACGGCCCCGTCCGTACCGGCCGGGGTCAGCTGGACGCGTACATGCGAGGCGCCTCCTGCGAACAGGGTCACGCCATGCCACACGAACGGCAGCCGAACCTCGTCCCCGCTGTGCTGCCGCGTCAAGCCGGCGTGAAGGCAGGCGTCCAGCAGCGCCGGGTGGATACCGAATCCTGCCGTCCCGGTAGCCTCGCCCTCCGGCAGGCTCACCTCGGCGAAGATGTCCTCTCCGCGCCGCCAGGCCGCCCGCAGCCCCCGGAACACCGGCCCGTACCCGTATCCGGACGCGGCCAGGCCGTCGTAGAGGTCGTCCAGCGACACGGGCTCGGCGTTCGCCGGCGGCCACTCGGCCAGGTCGAACGCCTCAGCCGTACGCGCCTCGGCGGTACCCTCCTCGGCGAGTACGCCATCGGCGTGCCGGACCCACTCGTCGCCGGGGGCGTCCACGCGCTGCGAGTGGACGCTCACCGATCGCCTGCCGTTCTCCCACTCCGGTCCGACGCGGACCTGGACCCGGACGCCACTGTCCTCCGGAACGACGAGCGGGGACTCGAGGGTGAGTTCTTCCAGGCGTGGGCAGCCGGCCTCGTCCCCGGCCCGGATGGCGAGCTCCGCGAAGCCCGTGCCGGGCAGCAGCACCGCCCCGGCCACCGCGTGATCGGCCAGCCAGGGGTGCGTACGCAGGGAGATCCGGCCGGTCAGCACCACGCCCTGGTCGTCTGCCAGCCGTACGGTCGCGCCGAGTACGGGGTGTTCCGCCGGGGCAAGTCCCAGGGCGTCCGGGTCGCCCATGGGCGAACCCGTGTCCGCCAGCCAGTAGCGCTGCCGCTGGAAGGCGTACGTCGGCAGCTTCACCTGGCGTCCGCCGGGCAGCAGGGCGGGCCAGTTCACGTCGATCCCGCGCGTGAATACTTCGGCCACCGACGTCAGCAGTCGGTGCAGCCCGCCCTCCTGACGCCGCAGCGATCCGGTCGCCACCGCCTCGATGCCGGCGTCCTCGGCGGTGGCCTGTGTGCCCGGCACCAGTACCGGATGAGCACTGCACTCCACGAAGAAGCGGTAGCCGTCCTCCAGCATGGCGCGCACCGCGCCCTCGTAGTTCACCGGCTCACGGGCATTGTGGAACCAGTAGTCGGCGCCCAGCTCCGTGGTGTCCAGCACCCCGCCGGTCACGGTCGAGTAGAACGGCACCTGTGATGCGCGGGGCTCGATGTCCGCGAACAGCTCCAGGATGCGGTCACGCAGCGGATCCACCTGCGCGCAGTGCGAGGCCACCGTCGACCCCACGATCCTGGCCCGCACCTCGTCGGCAGCGCACTCCGCGACGAACTCCTCCAGTGCCGCCTCGTCGCCGGCGACCGTGGCCGCACCGGGACCGTTGCGCCCGGCGACGACGAGCCGGCCGTCCCACCGCGCGAGCTGTTCCTCCACGGCGTCGGCCGACAGGGCCACCGACGCCACCGCTCCGTGGCCCACCAGTTCCTCGGCGAACAGCTTGCTGCGCAGTACCACCACCCGCGCCGCGTCCTCGAGCGACAGCGCTCCGGCCACGTGGGCCGCCGCGATCTCCCCCTGTGAGTGCCCCACCACCGCGGCGGGCTCCACCCCGGCCGCGCGCCACACCGCCGCCAGCGACACGTTCACCGCGAACAGCACCGGCTGGAGCACCTCGATGCGCTCCACCGCCGGCGCGCCCTCCAGCCCGCGCACGACATCGGTCACCGACCAGCCCACCAAGGGCGCGACGGCGGCGTCACACTGGGCGAACGCCTCGGCGAACACCGGTGAGGAGTCCAGCAGTTCCACGGCCATGCCGGCCCACTGCGAGCCCTGGCCCGGAAGGACGAACACCACGCGGCCGCGTACGTCGGCCGCAGCCGAAACCACCGACGCCGAGGGCGCGCCGGACGACACGGCACGGAGCCCCGCGAGCAGCTCGTTCCGGTCCCCGTCGACGCCGAGCACCACTGCCCGGTGGTGCAGGACCGACCGGGTCGTGGCCAGCGACCAGCCCACATCCACCGGATCCAGGTCCGGGCGTGCCTCCGCGTACTCGGCCAGCCGTCCCGCCTGCGCCGCCAGCGCCTCGGCGCTGCTTCCCGATACCACCCAGGGCACTACGGCACCGGGGGCACGGTCCGGCCGGCTGTCGGCGCCGCTGTGGCTGTCGGCGCCGGCTCCGGTCTGCGGGGCTTCCTCGACGATCACGTGCGCGTTGGTCCCGCTGATGCCGAACGACGACACCCCCGCCCGACGCGGCCGGTCCCCCGTCCGCGGCCACTCCCGGGCCTCGGTCAGCAACTCCACCGCACCCGCCGACCAGTCCACATGCGGCGACGCCTCCTCCGCATGCAACGTCCGCGGCAACACCCCCTGCCGCAACGCCAACACCATCTTGATCACACCCGCCACACCCGCCGCCGCCTGCGTATGCGCGATATTCGACTTCACCGACCCCAGCCACAACGGCCGATCCACCGGCCGTCCTTGGCCATAGGTCGCCAGCAACGCCTGCGCCTCAATCGGATCCCCCAGCGTCGTCCCCGTGCCATGCGCCTCCACCGCGTCCACGTCCCCGGCCTCCAGGCGCGCACTGGCAAGCGCAGCCCGGATCACCCGCTGCTGCGACGGCCCATTCGGCGCCGTAAGCCCATTGCTCGCCCCGTCCTGGTTCACCGCACTGCCGCGGATCACCGCCAGCACCTCGTGCCCGTTCCGCCGGGCATCCGAGAGCCGTTCGAGGACGAGGACTCCGACGCCCTCGCCCCAGCCCGTGCCATCCGCTGCCGCGGAGAAGGCCTTCGACCGGCCGTCGGGAGCGAGCCCCCGCTGACGGCTCATCTCGATGAGTGCCCTCGGGGTCGCCACCACCTGGACACCGCCCGCGAGTGCCATCGAGCACTCACCGGCGCGCAGTGCCTGGCCGGCGAGGTGGAGCGCCACCAGCGACGACGAACACGCCGTGTCCACCGTCACCGCCGGCCCCTCGAGACCGAAGGTGTAGGCGATACGGCCGGAGATCACACTGCCGGCGCTCCCCGTGGCAAAGAAGCCCTCCAGTTCCTCCGGTACGGCCATGGTGGCCATGTAGTCCGACCCCATGGCCCCCGCGAACACGCCGACCTGGCTCCCGCGCAGCGACTCGGGGGCGATGCCCGCGCTCTCGAAGGCCTCCCAGGATGTCTCCATCAGCAGCCGCTGCTGCGGGTCCATCGCCAGTGCCTCACGCGGCGGGATGCCGAACAGCTCCGCGTCGAACCCGGCGGCGTCCCGCAGGAACCCTCCCGCCCTTGTGTAGTTCTTGCCGGGCGCGTTCGGGTCCGGGTCGTAGAAGTCGTCCGGGTCCCATCCACGGTCGCTCGGCAGGGGTGTGGTCGCGTCCAGGCCGTCCCGCAGGAGCTGCCAGAGTCCTTCGGGTGAGTCGACTCCGCCCGGGAAGCGGCAGGCCATCCCGACGATAGCCAGCGGCTCGTCGGCCGGCGCCGCGGCTGTCGCGGCCGCGGTGAGGTCCGCACCCTGCTCGGCGGGGACGAGCTGCGCACGCAGCTGCCCGGCGAGGGCGGAGGCGTTCGGGTGGTCGAAGACCAAAGAGGCGGAGAGCCGCAGCCCGGTGGCACTACTGAGCCGGTTGCGCAACTCCACTGCCATGAGCGAGTCGAAGCCCAGCGACCGGAACGCCTGGCCCGCGTCGAAACTCTCCGGTGTCTCGTGTCCGAGGACGGCCGCGGTGTGGGCGCGTACCACGTCCAGAAGGAGGCGTTCCTGCTCCGCTCCGGAAAGCGCGGCCAGGCGCTGGGCGAGGTCGGTTCCCTGCCCAGCGGCGATCCGGGCCGTCCCGGTCGCATCGGTCGTATGGGGCGCGCTGTTCGCATCGGCTGTCCGGCGTGCCGGAAGACGGACCAGGTTGCGCAGCAGCGGCGGCATGGTGCCCGTCCCGGCCTGGGCGCGCAGCACTCCCATGTCCATCTCGATGGGCACCAGCAGGGCCCGGTCCGTGCGGACGGCCCGGTCGAACAGGGCGAGCCCCTGGTCGTCGGAGATCGGCGCCGTACCGGTACGGGAGAGCCGGGTACGGGATGTCTGTTCCAGGAGGCCGGCCCCGCCGGCCATGCCTTCGGCCTTGGCCCACAGCCCCCAGGCGAGCGATACACCCGGCAGCCCCTCGGCCCGCCGGTGCTGCGCGAGGGCGTCGAGGAAGGTGTTGGCGGCGGCGTAGTTCGCCTGGCCCGCGTTGCCGAAGACACCGGCGGCGGAGGAGAAGAGGATGAAGTCGGTCAGGTCGAGGCCGTGGGTCGCTTCGTGCAGGTTGACGGCGGCGTCCACCTTGGCCCGCAGTACGGTGTCCAGCCGCTCCGGCGTCAAGGCCGCGACCGTACCGTCGTCCAACAGCCCCGCCGCATGCACCACCGCACGCAGCGGATACTCCGCCGGCACCCCGGCCACCAGAGCGTCCACCGCCCGACGGTCAGCCACATCGCAGGCCACCACGGACACCGACGCCGCCCCCACCCCGAGCAGCTCCGCCTCCAACTCCCGCGCACCAGGAGCATCAAGGCCTCGACGACTGGCCAGGAGCAGATGGCGCACCCCGTACTTCTCCACCAGATGACATCGCGGCGGAGCCGCATGTGTCACAGCCCCGCGCCCCTAACAAGGGCGTGCCTCAGCGGGCCTGTGTGACCTTGTGCACCTTTTGTGTGGTACGTCTCTCGGTCCCGCATACTGATACGAAC